>JADJVV010000001.1:315000-630000 GCA_016710435.1 Hyphomicrobiales bacterium
GCAAATGATCGGGTCCCTCATCGCCACCCTGCAGCGCCCGCACGTCAGTCAGGAATGGCTGCAGCAGGCGGTTCACATCGGCGCGCATGTCGTCATAACGCTCCGGCGCCACGTCCTGCCCGCCGCCATGACGCTCCGACAGCGTGACGACGCCGGCGGACAAGGAAATCCACGCCAGCACCTCGGCACCCGCTTCCGCGCGCCGGACCCACATGACCTCGGTCGAACCTCCGCCGATATCGAACACCACGGCGGTCTCGGCCTCCGCCGCGAGCAGCGGCTCGGCACCCGCAGCGGCGAGATGGGCCTCCGTCTCGCGGTCGATGATTTCCAGTTCCAGCCCGGTTTCCTCGGCAACGCGTGAAATGAAATCAGCCCCGTTGGCCGAAAGGCGGCACGCCTCGGTGGCCACCAGGCGCTGACGGCCGACCCGGTGCCATTTCAACTTGTTGGAGCAGACCCGCAGCGCATCGATGGTGCGGTCCATGGCAGCCTCGTTCAGCCTGCCATGACGGCCCAGCCCCTCGCCCAACCGGACGATGCGCGAAAAGGCATCGATGACCCTGAAGCCATGCTCTGAAGGACAGGCCACCAGCAACCTGCAATTGTTGGTGCCGAGATCCAATGCCCCATAGGCGGTCTCGTTGCCACGTCCATCACCGCGCTCCCGCCGCTGCCCTGCTGCAGGACTTCGCCCGTGAGGACCGGCCTGACCGCCGCGGGAATGCCCCGCCCTGGCTGTCGCGTCCACGTTTCAAACCTTCCGGACCGAAGGGCGGCTCGACGGCTTGGGGCCGGAACGCGCCCAGGTCTCAAATCATTGCGTTGCCAGCACCTTACCAGCTTTGCCCCAAGCGTAAAGAAATTCTGAAAAAACCCGTGTCAGAACTGTGGCAGCGTTAACTTCGAATTGAGGTCTTGCTGCCAGAACAGTCACTTGGGGTACGGTGAACATGCGTGGTTACGGCAAGAGTTTGTTTCGCGAGGGCTCGTTGCTCGCCGATTTCGGCGAGAGCCTCGGGCAAGGCGTGCGCCAGCAGAAACAGGCCGTTGCCCTCAATGCCGCCAAGGTTGACGCCGAACTCGCCTCCAAGGCGAAATCCGAATTCATCGCCAACATGAGCCATGAGTTGCGCACCCCCTTGAATGCCATCATAGGCTTCTCCGACATGCTCGCCACCAAGACCGTGACCGGCGAGGAAAAGGTGATGCAGTATTCGGCCTACATCAAGCAGGCCGCGGAACATCTTCTCGCCCTCATCAACGGCATCCTCGACGTCTCCAAGATCCAGGCCGGCAAGCTCTCGGTCGACCCCGAACCGATCTCGCTGTCCGCCGTCCTCGACTCCTGCATCCTCATCACAGATGCCAAGGCCAAGGAAAAGAACATCTCCGTCGAGAGCATCATTCCCGACAAGATGCCGATGCTGCTGGCCGACCCGCTGCGCCTGAAGCAGATCCTCATCAACCTCCTCGGCAATGCCGTGAAATTCACGCCCGAATGGGGCAAGGTCAGGCTGGAAGCCTCGGTGCACAGCGCCGGCTTTGCCACCATCAGCGTCACAGACACCGGCCCCGGCATGGATGCCGCCGAGATCGACACGGCCATGAGCCCCTTCGGCCAGGTCGACTCCGGCTTCAACAAGAAGCATGAGGGCACCGGACTTGGCCTTCCCATTGCCATGGCCTTGGCCCGCCTGCACGGCGGTGACTTGCAGATTCATTCCACCAAGGGTGTCGGCACCCGCGTCAGCATCTTCATTCCGCTGGCCGCCGCAACACCACTCGCTGCCCCGCTTGCGGCTGCGACCCACCTCCATCAGGAGCAGCGATTACACTCATGAACGCACCCGCCAAAGCCGCCCTGCCATCGTTCCCGGAAGCAAAACCCGCCTCGGGCGTCGCACCGTCGGCGGACCTCTTGCCCACGGAACGCATGGGCCGCATCGTCGCCGTCACCGGCGGCCACGCCGTGGTGCTCCTCGACAGTCATGAAGGCGTCTTCGCCAATTCCCTGAAGGGCCCGGAAATCGGCACCCTGCTCAAGGCCGACACCACCCACGCCATCACCCTGGCGCTGGTCTCCGCCCTATCGTCTCCCATGCCGTCACAGAATGCCAACGAGCGCGAGATGCGCATCGTCGAGGTGGAATTCATCGGCGAACTGCCGAAGGGTCCCGATGGCCTGCCGAAGTCCTTCCGCCGCGGCGTTTCCAACTATCCCTCGCTCGGTGACGCGGTCTACCGCGCCAACCGCAGCGAACTCGCCATGGCCTATGCCTGCGATACGGAAAGTTCCGTGCGCGTGGGCCACATCCAGCAGGACCCCACCATTCCCGCCATGATCAAGGTGGATGACATGCTGGGCAAGCATTTCTCCATCCTCGGCACCACCGGCACAGGCAAGTCCTGCACCGTTGCGCTGATCCTGCGCCGCATTCTCGAAAAGAATCCGCAGGCCCATATCCTGCTCCTCGACGTCCACCGCGAATACGCCCAGTCCTTCCAGGGCATCTCGGAGGTCATCACCCCCGACAACATGTCGCTGCCCTTCTGGCTGTTGAATTTCGACGAAGCCGTCGAGATCCTGATCGGCACACAGCCCAACCGCGATGCCGACGTGGAAATCCTGCGCGAACTCATCCCGCAGGCCAAGGTGCGCTACATGAACAACCAGCGCCGCGACAAATCCACGGTGCGCAGCAACCTGATCGACAACCAGTCGATCGGCGTCGACACCCCCATCCCCTACCGCACCTCCGATCTCACCGGCGTGCTGGAGGAATACATCGGCAAGCTGGACCTGCGCGGCGAACTTGCCCCCTACAAGCGCCTCAAGGCCAAGCTCGAAGCGATCAGCCGCGATCCGCGCTACAGCTTCATGTTCGGTTCGCTCACCGTGCAGGACAATATGGCCCAGGTGCTGAGCCGCATCTTCCGTGTGCCGGTGAACGGCAAGCCCATCGCCATTCTTGAGCTCGGCGGCCTGCCGTCTGAAATCATCAACGTCGTCGTCTCCGTGCTCGCCCGCTTGGCCTTTGACTTCGGCGTCTGGAGTGCCGGCCGCATTCCCATCACCTTCGTCTGCGAGGAAGCACACCGCTACGTGCCCAACGACAAGACGCTGGGCTTCGAACCGACCAAGCGCGCCATCTCCAAGATCGCCAAGGAAGGCCGCAAGTACGGCGTGTCCCTCTGCATTGTGACGCAGCGCCCGGCGGAACTTGATCCCACCATCCTGTCCCAGTGCAACACCATCTTCTCGCTTCGTCTCACCAACGAGAAGGACCAGGACATTCTCAAGGCCGGCATCTCGGATGCCGCCGCCTCGCTCCTTGAATTCATGCCCACCATGGGCACGGGCGAAGCCATCACCTTCGGTGAAGGCGTGGCGCTGCCCACCCGCATCAAGTTCGACATGCTGCCCGCGAACGAGTTGCCGCGTTCGAACACCGCGAGCTTCACAAAGAACTGGGCGCAGGACCTGCCGGACGATGGCTTCCTGCAGGAGATCGTGCACCGCTGGCGCGCACAGACCTACAATCCCGACGCCGTCGGCTATTCCGCCGACGTTGCCCTGCAGGGCAATGGCGCGGCCACCGCGCCGCCGGCACAAGCCGTACCGCCACCCGGACAGGCAGCCCATCCCGGCCAGCCCGTTCAATCGGCCGCGGCTCAGGCGCTGGCGCAGCGTCTCGCGGCGCAACAGGCCGCCCAGCAGCAGGCTCTCCGTGGTGCGCCCACTGGCTTCGGCCAGGCCGCACCACCGCCGCCTCCTGCCGCCCCGGCCCAGCCGTCACTGCGCCGTACGCAGCCGGTCGCACCCAGTCAGCCGGGTGCCTCGGGCCCCAACTCGCAACAGAATTTGGCAAGCCTGCTCAAGCAGTTCCGCACGTAGCCTCGCGCGCCACTTCAAGCCGTCGCGGGGACGGACAAGACCCCCGCGGCAGCCAATCGCAATTTGCTGTTCAACACGCTTGCAAGACGCAAGCCGCGCGGCTATCAGCACCCGCACCAACGCGCCGGACACCCTCCGGCCCCGCTTGGGGGATCGTCTAACGGTAGGACCGCGGACTCTGACTCCGCTAGTCTAGGTTCGAATCCTAGTCCCCCAGCCAATTTTGCAAGCTTTTCTAGCGATGCGTGATTTCGCGTTTTCCCCGTGCCACCCTAGTGAGACCCACATGGGCGGACATGAAGTTGCCGGCGGTTGGTCGCAGCGCTGGAGGGCCGGAAGTTGGTCGGCATCGGTACCGGCTGAACCGCAATAGAACCTTAACTACGGACTGCCAGAATTGCGGGGTATGCTGGTTGCCAATCCCTATGCCCAAGTCATTTGGATAATTCCGCTCGCCCTCGTGCTTGGCGTATTCCTGCGCTTCCCCAAGTACAACGTCGGCAGGCGTCCTGGCCTCATCGCGCAATGGTCGGCGATGAGTGGTCGTCAGCGTATTGCCACCATCGCAATCCTCGTCGCTTTCGCAGTTGCCATCGTGGTTGCTCGCAATGTCACCAGAGGCGGACGCGAAGCCATTCTTCGCCAGCAATTCCACATCCCCGATCGCTTGCCCCTCGACCACTTCGACTCCCCAACAAAGATGCGCATCAATCCACGCATCGCAGGCATCGTGCGCTTCAACGATTCCGACTACGAGGCATACGCGTCCAGCTTGGGAAATGCGGCGCTCTGGTCACCGGTACCCTTCATCTACGGAGGGCGCGGAGACATCACTCCCTCCGCTCGCGGCACCGGGTTTATGTGGTACCCACTCCCCTATCCGGGCTGGGCAGGCGAAGTCACCATGAGCTGGGGCTCAAATGGGATGGGCGAGGCCCAGTACGTGAAAAATGGTCACTACTTCTGCACCGCTATCGTGGCAGACGCCGTTCCTTTGGGAAATACGCCACTGCGCACCACTGCAAAGGCCTGCCGCAACGTCGCACGCAACGACAAGAACATCGTGGCGACGATGGTCGGCGTGCTTGACCACGATACCAAGTCGCTCCACGCGACGATCTACTAGTTGAGCTTCAACACCGTTGCGCAATCCCTCATGGGTTTCCATGCGTGCGTCAGTGAAACCAAAGCGGTGGCTGATGGAGCTTTCCATGGTGTAGCCATCGCGTAAGAATTGCGCCTCCTATTGGCAGTTCGACATCACGCGCATTTCGGCTGGAGACGCAGGGCAGAAAGATCGACAAGCGTCCAAGACCCTCGCCGCAACTTTTACCGGTGCAGTCGAATGCTTGCCGTGGAGACTTTCCTGCCGATGTTTTCGAACGCGCCATTCTCCAATGCCGAGAGTTCGCCAAGGCGAAAAACCACGGTGTCGATTTCGATCCACTTCTGCACCCACGATTTGGTGCAGGTCCAATTTCTTCAGATTTGGAACTGGGCCTGGAGCCGCATCAGCCCCTCACAACCACCTTGGATGCCTTGAGATCGTGCAACAGGGCAAACCCTTGGTGTGCATCAGCGATGCCAAAGCGGTGGCTGATGGTGTTTTCAAGGGCGTAGCCCTCGCGTGCGAGGATGGCCATGGCGCGCGCGAGGCCTTCGGGAGTCGCGGAATAGCTTGTGACGAGGCTCACCTCGCGGCGATAGAGTTGCCACAGGTCCACCGGCGGCATCATTCCGGGCTTCACGCCAAAGGGCACGATCACGCCACCGTCGCGCACGCTCTCCAGCGCCAGGGCAATGGTCGCCGCGTTGGTGGCGGTGAGGATCACCACGTCTGCGCCACGCCCACCACTCACAGACCGGGTAGATGCCGCCACATCGTCTCGGCCCACCAGCAGGCCCTGCGATGCACCCCACGCCGCCGCCGCATCGAGACGTTCGGCGCGCGTATCGGCGGCCAGCACGGTGGCGCTGCGGTCGCGGAGCAGCGGCAGGAACAACAGCCCGATGGCACCAACGCCAACGATCAGCACCGTATCGCCTTCGCGCACCAGCACACGGTCGAGCGCGCGCAGGCAGCAGGCCAGCGGCTCCATGAACACGGCGCGTTCTTCCGGCATGGAAGCAGGCACGGGAACAACCGTGTGCGGCACCAGATCCGCTGGAACGCGGACCAACTCGGCAAAACCGCCGGGCGCCACGTTGCTGCGCTTGAACTGCGGGTCCTGCGTGGGACTGCCACGGCGGGCGAAGTGCGAACCATAATCCGGCGCGTGATGCGCCACAGCCACGCGCTCACCCAGCTTGAAACGTGAAACACCCTCGCCCAGTGCCGCGACCGTGCCCACGATCTCATGTCCCAGCTGCACCGGCTTGGGCGTGTCGGTATCATAAACCTTCATCAGGTCGGTGCCGCAGATCCCGCAGAGCGTCATGCGGACGAGAATGTCACCAGGGCCAGCCTTGGGTTCGGGAACGTCGATCACATCAACGGAATCGGTGCGCGTGCAGGTGAGAAGTTTCATGTCTCTCCTCACCATGAAAAAACGGCCCGCGCAACGTGCACGGGCCGCCTGAAAGGGATGCGGGAAAGGAAAGGCTCAGAGCCATCCCGCCAGAAGGCCGAGGCCCGCCGCAGCCATGGCAGCACCGCCAGCCCGCGCCACGCGGGAGTCGATGAGGCGGGCAAGACCGAGGCCGGAAGCAACACCGGCGGCATGAAGCGCGGCCGTGGCCGCAAGGAAGCCCAGCGCGTAGCTGGCGCCAGAGGCATCCACCGGCATTTCAGCGCCATGGGCATGGCCGTGGAAGATCGCGAAGAGGGCGGCCAGTGCCATCGCAACTGCGACAGGCGCCTTCCAGCGCATCGCCACCGCAGCACCGAGCACGACGACCGAGAGGCCGATACCCGCTTCAACAAACGGAACAGCAATATCAGCCACGCCAAGAGCGCCACCCACCAGCATGAAGCTGAGGAAGCTCGCCGGCACGAGCCACAGCGCCCGGCCGCCGATCACCGCCGCAAACAGGCCAACGGCCACCATCGCCAGCACATGATCGAGACCGCCAACGGGATGCATGAAGCCGTGCACGAAGCCGGCTGCATGGCCGGCGCCGGGATGCGCGAAGGCGCTGCCGCTCATCGCTGCGAGGATCAGTGTGGTGGGAAGAATGCGCTTCATGATGGGGCCGCTCCTTTGCTCTGGCTGGGCGCGGAATCCTGGTCCGTCCGCCCGTGTGAGCTTGCCGTCTTAGCAGCCGGAACGCCCCTGTCCAGCGCGCAAAAACGCCGCGCGGCGCAGCAAAAACGAAGCCCCGTCAATATCCCTGTGGCCGTGCCTTGTGGAAGTCCGTGGCCTGTTCGAAGGCTTCCGAGATGCGCAGCACCGTCTTGTCGTCGAACATGCGCCCGATCACATGCAGGCCCGCAGGAAGGCCGGCCGCCGTGAATCCGCAAGGCACACTCGCCGCCGGCTGTTGCGTCAAGTTGAAGGGATAGGTGAAAGGCGTCCAGTTCACCCACTTGCCCTTTGCATCTGGGTCCGCGGGCTGCAACAGGCCGGCACCAAAGGCCGGGATGGGCAGCGTCGGCGTGAGCAGCGCATCATACCTGTCCATGAACAGCCGCATGTGCGTGCCCAGCAGGCCGCGCGCCCGGTTGGCATCGAACAGGTCCTGCACGGTGATCGAGGCCGCCTGCTCCACCACGTCGGCCAGTGCCGGATCAAGCAGCGCCTTCTTTTCGGGCGGCAGGGCACCGAGGATGCTGCGCGCTCCCGAGAACCAGATCACCCGGAAACAGTCCGCCGGATCGGAAAATCCGGGATCGACTTCCTTGATCTCGGCCCCGAGATCCGCGAGCACATCCACGGCCCGCTTCACCAGTGCCGCAATATCGGGATTCACATCAACATAGCCGAGGCGCGGGCTGTAGGCGATGCGCAGGCCCTTCACGCCCTTGTCCAATCCCTTGGTGTAGTCGGCTCCGTCATAGGCGCAGGAGAACCAGTCGCGGCTGTCAGGCCGCGTGATCGTGTTCATCATCAGGGCAGAGTCCTTCACGCGCCGCGACATGGGCCCGACATGGGCAACGGTGCCGAAGGGCGAGAGCGGCCAGGCGGGCACGCGGCCAAAGGAGGGTTTGTGGCCGAAGGTGCCGGTAAAGCCCGCCGGGATCCGGATGGAGCCTCCGCCATCGGTGCCAAGTGCGAGCGGCGCATACCCCGCGGCCAGTCCCGCCGCCGAACCGCCAGACGAACCGCCAGGCGTAAGGTCAGTGTTCCACGGATTGCGCGTGATGCCGGTGAGCGGCCCGTCCGTCACGCCCTTCCAGCCGAATTCCGGCGTGGTGGTCATGCCGATGAAAACCGCACCCGCTTCCCGCAGACGGGCAACGGATGGGGCATCATCTTCCCACGGCTGGTCGCGCGGCACGGTCTTTGAACCGCGCAGCGTGGGCCAGCCCTTCACCAGCAGCAAGTCCTTCACCAGCACGGGCACACCATCGAGTGGCGACAGAGGCTCTCCCTTCTTCCAGCGCTTGTGGGAGGCGTTGGCCATGGCCAGCGTCATCGTCTCGTCGATCAACGACATGGCATTGAGCCGCGGTTCCTGCGCCCGCACCTGCGCCAGGCAGGCGCGCGCCACATCAACAGGCGAAAAGTCCTGCTTCCCGTATCCCTTGCCAAGTTTGCTGGCCGACAGCCAGTTGAGGTCCTTCGCCATGAAACATACTCCTGAAGCACCGAGAACAGCACCGTTTCCTGTCACAATCACGGCCTTTTTCCCGCTTTCCGGGTGCTGGGGGATGAACGCCGGATGAACGCGCCATTCAGCGCCGGTTCCGCACGGGAACCATAAGACCTGTTTCCAAGTTTAGTGCTTATCCAACCGGGAAGGAGGTTCAATATGATCAGATACATGCTTTTCGTGATGGCCGTCGCCGGTTCAGCTGCCACGGCAATCGCTGCCATCTCGCCGCGAGTTGCAATCTCAAATCCCCACAACATCACGGTTGTGGCGAAGAATCAGGCTTTCCCGCAGATCGGCCCGCTCGTGTTTGAAGAATGCGCGGTCGAAGATTGTTCGGAGGAATAACCCGTTTACGCCGGTTTCCCAGTAACGGGAGCCGGCAGCCATGAACCGGGGTCGGCCCTGATGGCCTGAAATCACCCGCCCCCTCGCCAGGCCGCAAGGCTGACCCCGGTTCACCCTTTTCTCCCGCCGGCCCCCGATCCCCTGCAAACAGATCCGAACCCCGGCCCCCAAACCCTGAACCCCTCCGGTTCAGGGTTTTTTGTTTCGACAAAGGGCAAGGAGGAGAATTTGCGTCAACCCGTGACGCTTACGCTAACACAACCTTAAGGCTGCAATCGCGTGAGCATTCTCCACTGAATTGCCGTTAACCTTTGACGCCCTATCACGGTTACCGGACAATCTGGGAGTTCCTCACATGAAGAAAACGATGCTTGCGCTCTTGCCCGCGGCAGCACTCGCCCTCGCCTGGCCGCCGCCCGCCATGGCTGGGACTTTGCAGGATGGCGACCTGCTCGCCCTGCAAGTCACCCTGCAATCCTATATCGACGCGTCACTGGTGAATGGTGCGCTTTTGTCGGTCGATGCCGAGAGCGGCAAGACGGTTCAATATTTCCCGACGAAGGCCCACCCCAAGGTGATGGCGCTGGGGAACGACTATGTGATGTGCGCTGAAGTCGTCGATGGCGAAGGCAAGGCCAGCATGGCGGACTTCTACATCACCCGGAACGGCGGCACCTTCGTGGTGTTCCAGTCTGTCGTGGGCCACGACCCGTTGCTCGAAAAGCTGATGGCAGACAACCGCGTATCCATGGCGAACTGACGAGCCGAGGAAGCATCTGCAGAGACCATCGTGACCCACGTCAACCAGGCACCAGCCGGAACAACGCGACTGCTCAGGCGCTTCCTCAGCCTGTTGCTGCCGGTGTTCCTGCTTGCGTCCTCGCTTGGCCTCTACCTGCTGGGCGTGGTGACGTTCGGAGATGAACGCAGTTCCGTGGTTGCGCGCGTCGGCAATATCGCCTCGCGCGCAGCAGCGGCGCTCAACAAATTGCCCCCGGGCGACGCCAAGGTTCAGCAGGACGCGGTCCTCAGCCTGTTGCTGGCGGACAATGCCGTCTCCTGCGCACAGGTCTATGATGCAAACAATGTGATCCTCGCGGCCGCGCCGGTGCGCGTGGGATGCCGTGGCATCCGCGCCGATGCCATGGCGAACATTCCGCTGCAGGTGCCGCGCGGCGCATCGCTCCGCGTCCGCTACACACTCACGGAGCTGGAAGAGCGCAGCCAGCATTTTCAGATTTTCACCTTCCTTGCCCTCTTCGGCAGCCTCGGCGTGGCGGCAGCGGCAAGCTGGTTCTCCTTCCGCGTCACGGTGGGCCGCCCGGTGAATGCGTTGCTGGACGCCATCCGCACCACGCATCTGCTCGGCAAGCCCTCACGCATCAGCGAAGCGCCCGATGACGAAATGGGCAGCGTCATTCTCGCCTTCAACGAAATGCAGTCAAAGATCGAGGATGAAGCGCAACGCAATGCCGAAGCGCTCCGCCGCCTCGACTACATCTACAATGAAACGCCGGCCCTCATGTTTTCGATTGACGCCGACGGCACCATCATCACCGCCAGCGGACATTGGCTTGATGAAACAGGCTATCGCCGTGAAGACATCATTGGCGCGCCTCTCGCCGATTTTCTCAGCGTGCCCGCAGATGGTGATTTCGAGGCGGTGCAGAAGACCGTCGTCAGTGCCGACAGGCGCTCCGCGACATTCCTTTCTCGCTCAAGTGCCGCAACGGTGCGCGCCGCGACGTGTTGCTGGCTGTCGTTCCCGACATTGAATCACACCATGTTTCGAAGCTCTGCGTTCTGAGCGACATCAGCGGGCTGAAGGAAGCGCAGGTGGAACTCCGCCGCCAGGCCGTGACCGACCATCTGACCGGACTCGCCAACCGCAATGGCCTCTTCGAACATCTGCTCCAGATGAAATCCATCTCGGAAGCGGAACGCGCAGGCTCCGCCCTGCTCTTCATCGATCTCGACAACTTCAAGTCCGTGAACGACACGCTCGGCCATGAAGCCGGCGACCAGCTGTTGCGCGCCGCCACGGGGCGTCTGCGCAGCAGCATCTCGCGCAAGGATTTCCTCGCGCGCCTCGGCGGCGACGAGTTTGCCATCGTCCTCCACGGCATGCGCCAGGCCAGCGACGCCAATCTTGTGGCCCGCCGCATCATCGATGCCTTTGCCAATCCCTTCCGCCTTGGCGAGGCCAGCGCCGTAGTCGGCGCATCGATCGGCATCGCCAACGTCAGCGACAGCCTGGACGGTGATGACGTGCTGCGCCTTGCTGACCTCGCCATGTACCAGTCGAAACAGGCCGGCAAGAATTGCATCACCCGCTATTCCAACGATCTCACCGCCAAGGTGGTGAACCGTGACCGCATCGTCCGCCGCATCCGCGAGGCCCTGCAGCGCAACCAGTTTGCCTTCCACTTCCAGCCCATCATGAACCTGGAGACGCTGAAGCCCATCGGCGTGGAGGCGCTGCTGCGTCTCGAAAGCACCGATGATGGAGTCTTGTCGCCCACCGATATCATCCGCTGCGCCGAAGAGACCGGACTGATCGGCGGCATCTCCAACTGGACCACTGCGGAAGGCCTTGCCGTCGCCGAAGCCGAACAGGCCCACCTCGCCGGCCGTGGCCGCTACCTCGCCATCAACCTGTCGCCCAAGCAGATGACAGGTGCCTTCGTGGCGGACCTGGTGCTGAAGCTGCGCGCCAACCCGGCCATTGCCCGCGCACTCGTCTTCGAAATCACCGAAACCGCGCTCTTCCGCCAGGATGAGGATGTGGGCGGGATGATCACCAGCCTGCGCGCCACCGGCGCCCGCATCGCGCTGGATGATTTCGGCACGGGATTCTCGTCCCTCGGCCATATCCACCGTTTTCCCGTGGACCAGCTCAAGCTCGACCGCACATTCGTGAAGGGCTTGGCCGATGACAATTGCGACGCCCAACGCCGCCGCGCCGTCATCAAGGCGACCGCCAGCCTGGCCCAGGAACTGGGCATGGAAATCGTCGCCGAAGGCATCGAGGATCACGAATCCCTCATGCTTCTCAAGAGCTTCGGCATTTCCGTTGGGCAAGGCTATCTGTTTGCGCCAGCCCTGCCGCAGGCCTCCGCCATGGATTGGCTGGACGCCTTCGACCGGCCCGTCCAGACCGGCGGAAAGATCATTCCCCTCCCCCGTGCCAATCTAAACGCCAGATGAACGCGGCATTCAGCGTGGGTTCCTGAAGCCCCCGCTATGGTCCTCCCATACTCGAACCAGGGAGGTTCACATGATCCGCTACACACTCTTCGTTCTCGCCGTTATCGGTTCCGCCGCCACCGCCGTCGCCTCAATCGCCCCGGCTGAGCGCACTGGCAACCCGGCCAATGTCACCATCATCGCGAAGAACCAGGCTTTCCCGGTCTATGGCGCGCTCGAAATCGAGGAATGCGCCGTTGAGGATTGTTCCGACGAATAACCCATTCAAACGCATCCGGGCGCTGGACGGCAGCGCGGATGTTGGAACCGGGGCTTGGCCTAAGGCCTGATCAACCCGCCCCCTCGCCAGACCCAAGCTGGCTCCGGTTCCATCCTTTTCTCCCTCAGGCGACTCCCCGATCCCCTGCAAACGTGATCGACTCCCTCCCCGCCTGATCCCTCAACCCCGGCTTCAACAGCCGGGGTTTTCTTTTGCAGCACCCTTCCAACGCGAAATTTTATTGCTATAGAAGCGCTCCCATGGCGAAGCTCGATACCATTGACTGGAAGATCCTGCGTGAACTGCAGCGTGATGGCCGCATGACCAATGTCGATCTCGCCGCCCGGGTCGGACTCTCGCCACCGCCCACGCTGCGCCGCGTGCAGGCACTGGAGAAAGCCGGCTACATCAAGGGCTATCGTGCCCAGTTGGATGCGGAGATGCTGGACTACGGGGTGAAGCTGTTCGCCCTCGTCGGTCTCAAGAGCCAGGCGCAAAGCGAAATCGCCGACTTCGAGCGCCGCGTCCGGGGCTGGCCCATTGTGCGCGAATGCCATGCCGTCTCGGGCGGTGCCGACTTCGTATTGAAATGCGTGGCCCGCGACCTGCAATCGATCCAGGCTTTCGTCATGGGAGCACTGGCCAAGGCGCCCAACGTGGAGAGCGTCAAGACTTCGCTCATCCTCCATGTTGCCAAAGACGAACCCGAGGTGCCGCTGCCATGAGCGATGTGACTACCGAACGGCACTGGCCATCGCTTATCTCCTCCGCCACCGCCGCCGTAATCGTTGGCTTCGCCTCCACCATCCTTGTGGTGATCGAAGGCGCGCGCGCCGTGGGGGCCAACCCGGCCCAGCAGGCCTCCGTCGCCGCCATTCTCTGTTTCGCCATGGCCGCCGCGTCGTTCATTCTCGCCTTTCGCGCCCGCATGCCGATCATGGTGGCCTGGTCCACGCCGGGTGCCGTGCTGCTGGCAACCAGCGCTGCCGGAATTACCTTTCCGCAGGCCATCGGCGCCTTTGTGCTGGCGGGCGCACTGACGGTGCTGACCGCACTCATCACCCCCCTCTCCCGCGCCATTGAGCGCATGCCCGCCAGCATTGCCGCCGCCATGCTGGCCGGGGTGCTGTTGCGCTATGTGCTGGGCGTGCCCACGGCAGCGCTGGGATCGCCCGCACTGGTGATGCCGCTCATCCTCGCCTTTTTCGCGTTGCGCTTCGTGGTGCCCATGTACGCGGTTCCGGTGATCGTGGCGCTGGGCCTCCTCATCGCCGGCCTCACGGGTGCGTTCGACCAGGGAGTCACCCTGGCGGTGACGCCGCTCACCTTCGACTGGCCGGAATGGAATCCGCAGGTGCTGATCAGCCTCGGCATTCCGCTTTACCTTGTCACCATGGCTTCGCAGAACCTTCCGGGCTTCGCCGTGTTGCGGGCCAATGGCTACGCACCGCCGGTGAGCGCCTGCCTGTTGGTGACGGGGATTGGTTCGATCCTCTCCGCCCCTTCGGCAGCCACGCCATCAATCTCGCGGCCATCACCGCCTCGCTGGTGGCAGGCCCCGATGCCCACCCGGATCCCGCCCAGCGCTGGAAGATGATTTATCCGTACACGGTGCTTTATGTGGTCTTCGGCCTCGCCGCGGGCACCTTCGTCTCCATGCTCGGCGCGCTGCCCAAGGAACTGGTCACGGCCATCGCCGGACTGGCGCTGTTCAGCCCCTTGATGGGCGGCATCTCCGCCATGATGAAGGAGCCGCGCGAGATCGAGGCCGCCCTGGTGACCTTCCTCACCACCGCTTCCGGCATCACGCTCTTCGGCATCGGGGCAGCCTTCTGGGGCCTGCTTGCCGGGCTCATCCTCTGGGGCGCGCAACGCTACGCCCGCCGCATCTGAAAGCATCCGAGATGACAAACACTGCACGGCAATCCGAATGGGGCAAGACGCTGACGGTGTGGCTGGTCACGCTGGCGTTCGGCCTCGGTCTTTTCGAGATCGCGCTCCGCCTGGCACCTGGCCTCATCAGCCTGCCGTTCCTCGCCAAGTTTGATTCAGGATTGCGCGCCGACATCGCCGCCGCCACCGGCCTGCCCACCGCCCGGCAGTATCGCATCTTCAAGTCGGAAGACCGCACCGACAAGGGCCGCGACCTCGCCTTGTTCGAGCCCAACGCGACCTATCTCTGGCCCGCCGATACCGCGGACCGCGAGGCAGGTGCGCTCGAAGTGCAAACCTCCGACGCCTACGGCTTCTGCAATCCCGCCGGTGCTTACGAAGCAGCCCCCATCGACATCCTCGTGCTCGGCGGCTCCGTGCCAAGCTGCACGGGCGTGAAGCCGGACCAGACATTTGCCGCGCAACTGGGCAAGGCCACGGACCTCAAGACCTACAACATGACGGTGGGCGGCACAGGCCCCGACGACTACGTGGAGGTGCTGCGCGCCTTTGGCCTGGCCCTGAAACCCCGCATGGTGGTGATGGCCTACGCCGAGTCGAACGACGTGCGCGATTGCAAGCTCCACAAGGCCTATGTGGCGACGGGCGAAGGCAAGAAAGTTGAACGGCCCGCCTCCGCCTTCAATCCCATGGCCTACAGTTACGCGCTGAATTTCATCTACGCGGGCGGCAGCGCCATCGTGAAATCCCTGAAGCGCAGCGCAGCACAGGATTTCCGCTTCACCGCAACGGTCGAGGGAAAGCCTGCGGCCTTCAACATCCGCAACGGCGACCTTGATGAACTGGCGCTCGCGCGCGAACTGCAGGCCGATCCGTCACAGGTGGAGAACTGCAGGCCCGCCCTCACGCAATTCGTTGAATTGGCCCGCGCCAACAATTTCGTGCCTGTGGTGATGCTCGTGCCCGCGGCCTACACGGCCTACGGAGAGGCGACCCATTTCAACGATCCCGCCATCGCGCCTGCCATGACAGCACTTCACACCATCCAGCACGACTGGCTGGCGAAGGAGGCGACTGGCATCGGCTACGTCTTCACCGATGAAACCCCGGCCTACACCGCCGCCATCAAGGAGAAGCCAGCAGCCTTCTTCCCCTCCAACGTCCATTTCTCCGCCACCGGCCAGGACGCCCTGGCACAGACCTATGCACCGGTCCTGAAAAGCGCACTGACGCACTGACTTGACCCACGCCCCTCCCAACATGTTGGGGGAGCTGTCGCGAAGCGATTGAGGAGGTCAGCCTTCGGCGGATATTTTTGGAACTACCGTGCCACCGTCACAGGGCAATCGGCCGAGGCGGCCACGGTTGCCGCGACAGATCCCAGCACCAGGCGCTTCACGCCGCGCGGATCGCCCGTGCCAGTGACAATGTGGTCAAAACCCTCGCGGTTGGCATAAGCGACGATCGATTGCGCAACTTCCCGCGCATCCAGTTCGATGGCCGACACATCCTTGGCGCCGATGCTCTGCGCCATGGCCACGGCGTCGGTCAGCAGCTTGGATATTTCCCGGTCGGAATGCGCATAGGCGGCCGGACTGCGAATGCCGCCCGACATGACGTTCACGGTGCAGATCGCCAGCGGCACCTTCTCCAGCGATGCCATTCGCGCTGCAAATGCCACGGCCTTCTCACCATGAGACGTACCGTCCGTTGCACAGAGAATCTTCTTCATGAACCAGCCTCCGGAAATGCGGGATGGCCATTCATGCGTCAGGGACGGCGGGGACTGCCTTGATATAAGTCAACGTGGCGGGCAAGCAGGCGTGAGCCCTCAGCCCCACGCCACCTTGTCGATTTCGTAGGATTTGCCGCCGCCGGGGGTGGCCACTTCGACGCTGTCGCCTTGGCGCTTGCCGATGATGGCGCGCGCAATGGGGGACGAAATCGAGATCCGGCCCTTCTTCACGTCCGCCTCGGCGTCGCCCACGATCTGGTACATGACCTTGGCCTCGGTATCCTCATCGATGAGCGTGACCTTGGCGCCGAACTTCACCGTGTCACCGGAAAGTTTCGAGACGTCGATCACGTCGGCACGGCTGATCTTGTCTTCCAGCTCGGCCACACGGGCTTCGTTCCAGCCCTGGGCTTCCTTGGCGGCATGATACTCGGCATTTTCCGAGAGATCGCCATGGGCGCGCGCCTCCTCGATGGCACGAATGATTCGCGGGCGCTCCACCGTCTTGAGGATTTTCACCTCATCGATCAGGGCGCTGTAGCCATCGGCGGTCATTGGCACTTTTTCCATCGTCGTACTTCCATCCGGCAGGGTTCACCCGGCCCGGAAAATCCGGGCATCAAGGGGCAACCTGAACAAGAAAACACCCGGCTGAAGGGCATTTCGGCCCGCCGGGTATTCCCCAATGTGGCCCATCCCTGGTGATTTTGCAAGAGGTCGCTGCGTGTGGTAACGAGATACGCCGGTTGCGCCGGCATATCGCGACGTTCGCGTCAGACGGGAGACGCGGCGTCCGGCCTCACCCCAGTTTGTAGACGCGCGTCGCTTCCGGATCGCCCATGTCCACGGGCAGCGCGGCCAGATCTTTCCACAGCGCATCGGGAATGGCGTGGGCGGCCCAGTCCATCGTCTGCTTCACCCGTTCGGGCGAGGTCACGCCGATGATGGTGGACGCAACATGGGGCGAGCGCAGCGAGAACTGAAGTGCCGCCGCACCCATCGGGACGCCGTACTTCGCGCAGAGATGCTCAATCCCGTCAGCGCGCGACTTGATGTCGTCGCTCGCGGGCATGTAGGAATAGAGCGGTTGCCTGGATGCGCCCTTGGCGAGGATGCCACTGGCATAGGGCGCTGCATTGATCACCGCCACGTTGCGCGCCTTCGCCAGTTCGAACATCGGAACGGCGTGCTGGTTCAGCAGCGTGTAGCGGTTGTGGCTGATGAGCATGTCGAAATCATAATCGCGCAGCAGCGGCATCATGATGTCGGTGCGGCCAGCCGCAAGGCCGATCGCGCGGCACAGCCCCTCTTCCTTCATCTTCATCAGCGCTTCGATGGCACCGCCCTTCTTCGTCACGTCCGAAAGGTCGGAGGCATATTCGGGGTCGTGCAGATGCAGCATGTCGATGGAAGCGAGCCCAAGCGCCTTCAGGCTTTCCTCGAGCGAGCGCCGCGCCTGCGCACCGTCGAAGCGGTTGTCCGCATCGCGGTCAAGTTTGGTCGAAACGATGAAGCCCTTGGGCAAGCCGCCCCGCGCCTTCAGCGCCTCGCCGATCCGCTGCTCGCTGCGGCCCATGCCATAGTTGCGCGAGGTATCGATGAAATTCACCGGACCGTCGAGAATGGCATCGAGCGTCGCGCGGGCGCGCGCATCATCCACCGCATAGCCGTAGGTATCGGGCATGCTGCCAAGACCGGACGTGCCGAAGCACAGGGCCGGAACGGCAAGGCCGGAGCGTGAAAGCGTAGTCGTCTTCAGGGCGATGGTCATCGTCAGTTCCTCGCGGATGAATGGGACGGTTATGCGAAATAGTCCTGCAACGGCTTCACCGTGATGGTGTCAGCATTCTGCGCGGCAATGGCCTTGGTGACGGAGAGGATGCCCGGCAGCGTGGTGTAGTAAGGCACTTTCTGCATGACGGCCGTCTGCCGGATCGACTTCGAGTCCGACTCGGATGACTTGCTCTCCGTCGTGTTCAGCACCAGGTGAATGTCGCCGTTCTTGATGGCGTCCACCACATGCGGCCGCCCCTCCTGCACCTTGTTGATCTTGGTCGTGGCCACACCCTTGCTCTCGAGATAGCTGTGCGTGCCACCCGTGGCGCGGATGGTGAAGCCCAGCGCGGCGAGAGTCTTGATCGCAGGCAGGATGCGCGCCTTGTCCGCTTCCTTCACTGACACGAACACCGTGCCCGCCAGCGGAATGCGCATGCCGGCGCCGAGCTGGCTCTTTGCGTAGGCCATGTCGAATGTGCGGTCGAGGCCGATCACTTCGCCCGTCGAGCGCATTTCCGGTCCGAGCAGCACGTCCACGCCCGGGAAACGGTTGAAGGGGAACACCGCTTCCTTGACAGCCACGTGGCCGAGCTTGCGCTGCTTCAACTTGAAACTGCCGAGCTTCTCGCCCGCCATCACGCGCGCCGCGATCTTTGCCACCGGCTCGCCGATCACCTTGGCGACGAAGGGCACGGTGCGCGAGGCGCGCGGGTTCACTTCGAGAATGTAGACGACGTCATCCTTCACCGCGAACTGTACGTTCATCAGGCCGACGACCTTGAGCGCAATGGCGAGGGTCTTCGCCTGCGCTTCCAGTTCCGCGATGACGGAAGCCTTGAGTGAATAGGGCGGCAGGGAACAGGCGGAGTCGCCCGAATGGATGCCCGCCTCCTCGATGTGTTCCATGACGCCCGCCACGAACACGTCCTTGCCGTCGGCGATCACATCCACATCGACTTCCGTGGCATTCGACAGGTAGGAGTCGATCAGCACCGGCGAGTCGCCCGACACCACCACGGCTTCCGTGATGTAGCGTTGCAGCTGTGCGTCGTCGCGGACGATTTCCATCGCACGTCCGCCCAGCACGTAGGACGGGCGGATAACCACGGGGAAGCCGATCTTCTTGGCAATCTTCTTGGCCTCGACCCCCGAGCGCGCGATGCCGTTCTCCGGCTGGCGCAGCTTCAGCTTCTTGATGAGCTTGGCGAAGCGGTCGCGGTCTTCCGCCAGGTCGATGGCATCGGGCGTTGTGCCGAGAATGGGCACTCCCGCCTCTTCCAGCGCGCCGGCAAGTTTCAGCGGCGTCTGCCCGCCGAACTGCACGATCACACCATGCAGCGTGCCGCGCTTCTGTTCGGCATGAATGATCTCCAGCGTGTCCTCGGCTGTCAGCGGCTCGAAGTAGAGACGGTCGGAGGTATCGTAATCGGTGGAAACCGTTTCCGGATTGCAGTTCACCATGATCGACTCATAGCCCGCATCATGCAGGGCGAAGCAGGCATGGCAGCAGCAGTAGTCGAACTCGATGCCCTGGCCGATGCGGTTGGGGCCGCCACCGAGGATCATCACCTTCTTCTTGTCGGAGACATGCGCCTCGTTGCCGTCATCGCCGGCAAGGCCCGTTTCATAGGACGAGTACATGTAGGCCGTGGGCGACGCGAATTCGGCGGCGCAGGTATCGATGCGCTTGAACACCGGGCGCACGCCGAGCTTCCGCCGGTGCGCCGCAACTTTTGCTTCCGTGAGCCTCACCAGCTGCGCCAGCCGCCTGTCCGAGAAACCCATCGACTTCAATTTGCGCAAGTTCTCAGCATCGCGCGGCAAACCCTTGTTCCGGATGGTTTCTTCCATCCGCACAAGCTCTTCGATCTGGCGCAGGAACCAAGGCTCGTAATGGCATGACGCGTTGATCTGCTCGACCGTTGCGCCAAGGCGCAGGGCCTGCGCGATCTTCAGCAAGCGGTCTGGCGTCGGCTGTCCGAGAGCAGCGCGGATCGCCGCCATGTCGTCACCCTCGCCGAGGCCGGGGATCACCACTTCATCAAGTCCGGACAGTCCCGTCTCGAGGCCGCGCAAGGCCTTCTGGAAACTTTCCTGGAAGGTGCGGCCGATGGCCATCACTTCACCGACAGATTTCATCGCCGTCGTCAGGTGCGGGTCGGCGGCGGGGAACTTCTCGAAGGCGAAACGCGGGATCTTCGTCACCACGTAATCGATGCTGGGCTCGAAGCTCGCAGGCGTCGCGCCACCGGTGATGTCGTTGGCCAGTTCATCGAGCGTGTAGCCGATGGCGAGTTTCGCCGCGACCTTGGCAATCGGGAAGCCCGTCGCCTTGGAGGCCAGCGCCGAGGAGCGCGACACGCGCGGGTTCATCTCGATGACGACCAATCGGCCATCAGCCGGATTGACCGCGAACTGCACGTTGGAACCGCCCGTCTCGATGCCGATCTCGCGCAGCACCGCAATCGAGGCGTTGCGCATGATCTGGTATTCCTTGTCGGTCAAGGTCAGCGCCGGAGCGACCGTGATCGAGTCGCCCGTGTGCACGCCCATCGGGTCGATGTTTTCGATCGAGCAGATGATGATGCAGTTGTCCGCCTTGTCGCGGACGACTTCCATTTCATATTCCTTCCACCCCAGCACCGATTCTTCGATCAGCACTTCCGAGGTGGGCGAGGCATCAAGCCCCTTCTCCACGATGTCGAGGAACTCCTCGCGGTTATAGGCAATTCCACCGCCCGTGCCGCCCAGCGTGAAGGAGGGACGGATGATGCAGGGAAGCCCGATCGCCAGCATGGCCTCGAAGGCTTCGACGAGGGCGCGGTCGCGGTATTTCTTCTGCCGGTCCGCTTCACCGCGGCCCAGCTCTTTTCAAAGGCGGCGAGGCCTTCCGCATCGCCGGCGAGGCGCTTCACTTCGGCGGCATGCTGGTCGCGGTCCGCTTCCTTCAGGGCCGACGCGTTGGCCAGCATGGAGCGCGGCGATTCCAGCCCGATCTTGCTCATGGCGTCGCGGAACAGTTCGCGGTCCTCGGCCTTGTCGATGGCATCGGCCTTCGCGCCGATCAGTTCGACGTTGAACTTCTCCAGCACACCCATCTTGTTGAGTGACAGCGCCGTGTTCAGCGCCGTCTGCCCGCCCATGGTCGGGAGAATGGCGTCAGGGCGTTCCTTCTCGATGATCTTGGCCACCACTTCCGGCGTGATCGGTTCCACGTAGGTCGCATCCGCCAGGTCCGGGTCGGTCATGATCGTGGCCGGATTGGAATTGACGAGGATGACGCGGTAGCCTTCCTCCTTCAGCGCCTTGCAGGCTTGTGTGCCGGAGTAATCGAATTCGCAGGCTTGGCCGATGATGATCGGCCCAGCCCCGATGATGAGGATGGACTTGAGGTCAGTACGCTTTGGCATGGGGAACCCTGAATTTCGGGTTTCCTACAGGAAGGTTCCCACGATTCCAAGCCACATCGGCTGGCGTGGGATAAACCACCGCCAGCCCCGGATGCATGGGCGTTTGGCCGCGTTTTCCTGATCCGCGGCCATCTCTAGGATGCCCGTAGCCCTATGGAGGTGACCATGTTCCGGACCGCCCTGTGCTTCTTCCTTTTCGTGGGGCTTGCCCATGCCATCTGGCAATTGTCGCCGCTGGAAGGTTCCACCTGTCAGGTGTACTGAAATCCACCTGACATCATGAAGGGGCGATGAGCCGTGCCATGTCCGACTGGAACCCCGAGCAATATCTCTCCTTTGCCAACGAGCGCGCCCGCCCGGCACTGGACCTGATTGCACGTCTTCCCAACCGCCATCCCCGGCTCATCCACGACGTCGGCTGCGGCCCCGGGAACTCTACCAGACTGTTGGCCGATGCCTTTCCGGACGCCATCCTGACCGGCCTCGATTCGTCTCACGCCATGATCGCCAAGGCCAAGGCGGCGGTGCCGAAGGCGCGCTTCATCACCGGTGACGCGAGCCTCTGGCAACCCAACCCCGAGGCAGACCTGGTATTTTCCAACGCGCTTTTCCAGTGGGTGCCGGAACACCCCCGTCATATCGCCCGCATTCTCTCCGCCCTGAAACCCGGCGCCATGCTGGCCATCCAGATGCCGGACAACCTCAATGAGCCCAGCCATGTTCACATGGCCAAGACGGCGGCGAAACCGGCCTACGCGGCAAAGCTCACGAAATCGGTCAAGGCCCGCACGCCCATTCTCTCAGCCCAGGGCTATCACCAGATCTTGCGTCCGCTCTGCACCCATCTCGATATCTGGCGCACGTCCTATCATCACCTGCTGAAGGGGCATCAGGGCATCATCGACATGCTGTCGTCGACCGGATTGCGGCCCTATCTCGATCCACTCACGCCGGCGGAACGCACGGCCTATCTCGCGGACTACACCAAGGCGATCGCCCCCCATTATCCCGTGATGGATGATGGACTGCTGCTCTTCCCCTTCCCGCGCCTCTTCATCCTTGCGGTGAAGTGATCAGGACCGCAAATAGGCGATGAGTGCGTTGATGTCGCCGTGATTGCGGTTCAGCACGCCCACGAACGTCGAGCGCATCTGCCCGGCAAGCCAGATGGAGGCTGCGTTCACATCCTGCACACGATAGCCGTGACGGCCGCCGGACAGCCGGAAAATCAGCTTCCTGCCACCGCCGATGCTGGCATTCACGGTGTTGCCTGAACAGCTGATCACCTTCACGCCGGAGCCTGCAAATTTGGAAGCGTGTTTCGACAGGAAGCGGCCCATGTAGGCCTTCGACAGCGCAATAAATTCCGCTTCCCGCGCCTTGGGCAGGGACTTGCGGTGCGGCCCCAGTGCAAAGAGTGCGATGGAGCGGAGATCGGCATAGCGCGACGCGGCCCGCGTGAAGGCCTGGGGCGATCCTGCCGCCGCCGCCGACATGAAGGCAGTGCCGGCACTGGTCACAAACCCTTCTGCCGCGCACTTCCCGGCGAAAGACGGGTTGGTCAGTCCGACAAGGGCGGCCGCCAGGGCCAGAATACGCAACAGGTTCATGGACGTGTCCTTCGAAAAAGAGCCCGTTATGGAGGCATATTGAATTTGCAGTTTGAGTCCGGCAAGAGTCTTCCCTGCCGTTGCACACGAAATTTTCTGCAATCCGGGGGAGACATGTTCTACATCCTTTATGCCCGCCCAGGCGCGGGATCCGCCGCCGTGGAAGCCCTGCTGGCCGTCCTCGGCCTGCCGCACGAGGTGGTGGATGTGGTCAAGACTCCGGATGGCAGTTCTCCCGACTGGTATCTTCGCCTCAACCCGCGCGGCGAAGTGCCGACCCTGAGGCTACCGGATGGCAGCATCATGACCGAAAGCGCGGCGATGATGCTGTATCTTGGAGATGCGCATGCGGAAGCGGGTCTCGCCCCCGTCCTCTCGGCACCGGACCGGGCGCAATACCTCCGCTGGATGGTCTATCTCGCTGCCGCTCCCTACGCGACCGACCTCCGTCTCTATTATCCCGAGCGCTATTCCACCGATCCCGCCCACGCCCCCGCCATTCGCGTGAAGGCCGCCACCGACCTTGAGCGAGACTTCGAGGTGCTGGCGGATGGCATGGGCGCCGGGCCCTTCGTGCTGGGCAGCAGAATGACGGCCCTCGATATTTACGCGGCGATGCTGCTCTCGTGGTCAGATGATGTACCGGGCCTCTTCGCCCGCCACCCCAAGCTGAAACGACTCTACGAGGAAGTGGCCGCCACCCCCGCGCTCAAGCCTGCATGGGCGCGCAACAAGATGCCGGACGTGACCTGAAGCGGGACTACCCGGCGCTCGCCTGTTCGGAATCATCCGGCGTATAGCACTTGATGCGGGTGAAGGCCTCGCAGCTTTCGCCGTCACAGCGGCGCGCGCCGTCGAGGGCCAGCGCGGAATTCACGGGCTGGCGCGAGAAGAGAATCGATTCCGTGAAGCCCGCCATGCGGCAGAATTGGTCGGCCGCGGCCTTGCCGCAGCTTCGTCCGTCCGCGAGGCAATCCGAGATCGCCTGCCCCCGGTCGGTGGGCAGCGAGTAGCTGCGCGTGGCGGCCCCGGCGAGCGAGGGTGCGGCAGCAAGAAGCACGAGGCTGATGATGAAGCGGCCCATGGCCAGTCACTCCGGTGATGAAGAAGTACAGCGGGGGCGGACCAACCCAGAGGGGGCGTGAAGGGCCAGCCCGCTCCCGCTGTATTTCGCCCCCATCAAGAGGCGAAACCCTGTGTCTCGGACTTGCTGATGACGGTGAGATGCAAAGGCGCGGGCGCGGTGGCAGCAAGCTGCACGGGCGCGTGGTCCTGCGCGAAGGCTCCCGCCGACAGGAACGCAACGGCGAGCGCGGCGGTCATGATCAGGTGGCGGGGGCGGGTCATTGTTTCTCTCCGGGTTGTCAGCGTTGAACTTGACCCCTGTATGACCCCCCGCCCCGGAACCCACCCTGAATGCCCCGTTCATCTCGCGTTTAGGTGGACGCCTTTCGCTGGCCGGGAATCCAAGGTCCAACCGGGCATAACCATTGCGTGAAAGGATGGCCTGGCAGCAATCCTGGGGCGAAAGAACTCCACAGCCGGGCCTTGCGCCCCCTTGCGAGGCGTCCCATTTGAGCTATGCTAAATATTCATACCTGACGGTTTTCATCTCAATTGCATTGGAATTCAGCATGACGCCCCGCCACGTCCCGGTCTTGATCCTCGGCTCCGGCCCCGCCGGTTATACGGCTGCGATCTATGCCGCGCGCGCCATGCTCAAGCCGCTCGTCATTCAAGGCATCCAGCCCGGCGGGCAACTCACCATCACCACCGATGTTGAAAACTATCCCGGCTTTGCCAAGGCCATCCAGGGTCCGTGGCTGATGGAAGAGATGAAGGCCCAGGCCGAACATGTGGGCACCGAGGTCATCTCGGACACCATCGTGGAAGTGAAGCTGCAAAATCGCCCCGTCTGGTTGAAGGGTGACTCCGGCCAGGAATACACCTGTGATGCACTGATCATCTGCACCGGCGCACAAGCGAAGTGGTTGGGCCTGCCGAGCGAGCAGCAGTTCCAGGGCTTCGGCGTATCGGCCTGCGCCACCTGCGACGGCTTCTTCTATCGCAACAGGAAAGTGATCGTGGTGGGCGGCGGCAATTCGGCAGTGGAAGAAGCACTCTTCCTCACCAACTTCGCCAGCGAAGTCACGGTCGTGCACCGCCGCAACGAATTCAAGGCCGAGCGCATCCTGCAGGAGCGCCTCTTCAATCACCCGAAGATCAAGGTGAAGTGGGATACCGCGCTTGATGAAGTGCTGGGCACCAGCGAACCGAAGGGCGTCACTTCCGTGCGCCTGAAGAACGTCAAGTCCGGCGCAACCGAAGTGGTGGAAACCGACGGCGTGTTCATCGCCATCGGCCACAAACCCGCAACCGATCTCTTTGTCGGGCAACTGCCCTTCAAGAATGGCGCCTATCTCGTCACCAAGCCGTGGTCCACGCAGACCGACATTCCCGGCGTCTTCGCGGCAGGCGACGTGACTGACGACGTTTATCGCCAGGCTGTCACAGCGGCGGGCATGGGCTGCATGGCAGCACTGGAAGCGGAGCGCTACCTGCATGCGCAGGCCACCGCCCACAAGCAGGCAGCGGAGTAAGGCATGGACTGGGACAAGCTCCGCATCTTTCACGCCGTGGCCGACGCAGGCAGCTTCACGCATGCCGGTCACGAACTGAACCTCTCGCAGTCCGCCGTCAGCCGCCAGATCAGCGCGCTGGAGGAAGACCTGAACGTGCCTCTCTTCCACCGCCACGCGCGCGGCCTCATCCTCACCGAACAAGGCGAGGTCTTGTACCGCACGGCCCACGACGTGTTCACCAAACTCGCCGCGGCAAAGACGCGGCTCATGGACTCGAAGGAAAAACCATCGGGCGAATTGCGCATCACCACAACGGTGGGCCTGGGCTCCATCTGGCTCACGCCGCGCATCAAGGAGTTCATGGAACTCTACCCGGATATCCAGGTGCAGTTGCTGCTGGAAGACCAGGAACTCGACCTGTCCATGCGCGAGGCCGACGTGGCAATCCGCCTGCGCAGACCGACACAGCCCGATCTCATCCAGCGCAAGCTCTTCACCGTGCACCACCACGTCTATGCCTCGGTGGATTACATCAAGAAGCACGGCATCCCGAAAGCGGCGGAGGATCTCGACAAGCACAAGATCCTGATCTTCGGCACCTCGGCAACCTATCTCAACAATCTGACGATGTTGCAGATGGCAGGCCGCGCCGAGGGCGATCCGCGTCCGGTGGCGCTCCGCGTCAACAGCGCCTACGGCCTGCGCCGTGCGGCGCAATCAGGTGCGGGCATCGCCATCCTCGCCGACTATCTGGTCGCCCCGGACATGAACCTCGTGCAGATCGACCTGCCCATCGACACGCCGGAATACGACACGTACTTCGTCTATCCCGAGGAACTGAAGGAAACCAAGCGCGTCACCGCCTTCAGGGACTTCCTCGTGTCGAAGGCCAAGGAGTGGAGTTTCTGAGGCGACGCGAAAGGCAACAATCCAGCCCAGTCCATGGCCGACACACTGACCAATCAAGAACGCAGCGAAAGAATGAGATTGGTGAAGTCGCGCAACACGGGCGCGGAGGTTGCGGTTCGGAAATTGATCTGGTCTCTCGGCTATCGCTATTCGCTGCGTCACAATGATTTGCCCGGACGACCGGACATCATATTACCACGCCACAAGGCAGTAGTGTTTGTCCATGGCTGCTTCTGGCATCGCCACGCATCCAAGAGGTGCAAGTTGGCTCGACTGCCGAAATCCAATCTAGAGTTCTGGCTTCCAAAACTGACGGAGAACAGGCGGCGGGACCGCAGGACCATGCGCAAACTGAAGGCGATGGGATGGAAAATTCTGGTTGTCTGGGAATGTGAAATTGATAAGAAGGAACAATTAAAGAACGTCATATGCGCTTTCTTGGGGGATGGACGTGCAAGCAATTGAGCTCTTCGCCGGAGCAGGAGGATTGGGCCTCGGGGTTGGTCAGGCAGGTTTCAAACCTGTCATGATTGCCGAGTGGGATCATTGGAGTTGCGAGAACTTGCGTTTGAACAAGCAACGCGGTCGTCCCCTTCACGGCTGGCCAATGCCCGAGGAGAAGGATGTGCGAAGCCTGAGCTATCTTTCTTTCTGTGGAAAGGTGGCATTGATTTCCGGAGGACCGCCCTGTCAGCCTTTCTCGATGGGTGGGAAGCACCGTGCGCATGAAGATAGACGTGACATGTGGCCGGAAGCTGTTCGTGCGGTGCGAGAAGCAAGGCCGCAAGCGTTTCTCTTTGAGAACGTAAAGGGACTCACGCGACAATCGTTTGCCACCTATGTGTCATACGTCGAACTGCAACTGAAATACCCAAGCCTTCACAAGAAGACGACCGAGGACTGGGCCGGGCACTTGGCGCGGCTTCAACAGCACGAGTTGGGCAGGCCCAAGGATTCGGAGGAGTACCGCGTCATCTTTTTCTCCCTGAACGCAGCCGACTACGGTGTGCCCCAGAGGCGGGAACGGGTAATGTTCGTTGGGTTCAGGTCCGATCTGGAGATCAGTTGGTCACCACCCAAGCCTTCACATTCCTCTGAGGCACTGATTTGGGCAAAATGCCGCGATCATTCATATTGGGACAAGCACCGGATCAAGCATGCGGATCGCATTCATTCTGCACGGGAGATGGTATACGCAACCCGGATGGAAGAAAAGCCCAATGGAAAACCATGGGTCACAACACGTGACGCAATTTGTGACTTACCAAACCCTGAACTGGGCGAATGCCAAATCTCCAATCACAAACATCAGGCTGGCGCACGATCATATCCTGGTCACACGGGCAGTCCGCTTGATGAACCGGCGAAAACGCTAAAAGCAGGTGTGCACGGGGTGCCTGGCGGAGAGAACATGCTGGTGAAGTCAGATGGTTCCGTACGGTACTTCACCGTGAGGGAATCTGCCCGTCTGCAAACTTTTCCTGATTCATACCTCTTTGGAGGCAGTTGGACGGAATCAATGCGGCAACTCGGGAACGCGGTACCCGTAAAGCTGGCGAAGGTGGTTGCGGCGGACATCGCAAAACGACTGCGGAATACGTGATGAACAAGCCTTCAAGTGGTCAGGCCACCCCAAATCTTTCGGGCGATCCACACTATTTTCAGTTCGACTTGGACCTTGGCATCAAGAGTCAAGTTGTCGAAAAACTTGAAAGCAGCCCACTTCTTCCGTTGTCAAAGACAGCAGGCCCCAACACCAGTGGTATCTACGCTCTCTATTTGAAGAGGCATCTGGTGTATATTGGCAAGGCATCGCGCGGGACAACAAGCAGCAAGCGCACATTGCGGTCGCGGCTAAGCGAACATTGCACCAAGATCGCGGGCCGCAAAAATATTTCTCTCAACGATATCGAATGCAGATACTTGGTATTCGACAGTGAATGGTGGGTCTTCGCGGCGGAGTTCGCGCTGATCACACACTATGATCCGGAGTGGAACGCCAGTGGCTTTGGAAGCAAGACGCCCGGGATAGGCCGACCCGGCACCAGCCGCGTCAGCAAATTTGACCAACAGTTTCCCAAGGCAAAATAGCTTCTGGTCTAATGCCCGACACGTCTTTGCAGAGTGTCACGCGTGTCTGAGCTGCGAACATGGCATTGCGTGAGTGGGATGTGACGATTGAAAAATGTTGCATTGGAACGAACCCGCACAACTGCTGGACACTGCTCAGTCAAAATCCCGCCGCTGCAGTGTCAACAGCATTGCGCCCTTGGCGTCTTTCAGCACCAGCTTGAGATGACTGATGTCGGCTTCGTGGGTAGCGGTGAGCGCTGCACTCACGCGTTGTTCGGTCTTCATGTTGGCGGGCGGACATGCCATGCGTGTCGTCGCCAGCGGTCCGAAGCTCAGCCTGAAATCATCCTGCGCATAGGTGCCGGTGAAGCGGTTGCAGCCCAGCGTGCCCCAGACCTTGTTGCCCGGCTCGAACTTCACCATCACCGCGAATTTCCCGGTGTCGCTGCCCTCGCCCCACTCCGAGCCTGCAAGCGACATGACGCCATCGGCGTGGACGACTGAAAACAGCGAAGTGGCAAAAACGGCAGAGAGTAGGATGGCGCGCATGGGGGTCTCCTCTGAGAGCCGTTTATAGCCACGTCCGCTCCCGAAAAGCACCCCACTTTCCGCCTATTTCGCACATGCGAAAGGGTGCTAGGTTTGAACGATCATGTCATTCAAAACCATCACCCTCGCACCCAACCGCCTGAACCGCAGCGAACTCGCCGTGCCGGGCTCCAATGCCAAGCTGTTCGAGAAGGCCGCGAAATCCGCAGCCGACGTGATCTTCCTCGACCTCGAGGATGCGGTGGCCCCGGATGACAAGCCGCAGGCCCGCAAGAACATCATTCAGGCGATCGGCGATGTGGACTGGGGTACCAAGACGCTGGCCGTACGCATCAATGGCCTCGACACGCACTTCATGTACCGTGATGTGGTAGACGTGCTGGAGCAATGCTCCGGCCGCCTCGATCTCATCATGATCCCGAAAGTGGGCACAGCGGCGGATGTCTACGCCGTCGATATGCTGGTAACGCAGATCGAGACCGCCATGGGCCGCAAGAAGCGCGTCGGCTTCGAACTCATCATCGAGACGGCGCTGGGCATGCAGAACATCCACGAGATTGCGGCCGCAAGCCCGCGCAATGAATCGCTGCACTTCGGCGTCGCCGACTATGCTGCCTCCACCCGCGCCCGCACAACCTCGATCGGTGGCGCCAATCCCGATTATGCGGTGCTCACCGACGCCAACGAGGCGGGCACGCGCGACACCCATTGGGGTGACATGTGGCACTACGCCATCTCGCGCATGGTGGTGGCGGCCCGTGCCAATGGCCTTCGTGCCGTGGATGGTCCCTTCGGCAATTTTTCCGATGCCGACGGTTATCGCTCCGCCGCGCGCCGCGCCGCTGTTCTCGGCTGCGAAGGTAAATGGGCGATCCACCCATCGCAAGTGGCACTCGGCAACGAAGTGTTCTCGCCGTCGGAAAAGGACGTGGCCCAGGCCCGCCGCATCATCGCCGCCATGAAGGAGGCGGAAGCGCAGGGCAAGGGCGCCGTTTCGCTCGATGGCCGCCTCATCGACTACGCTTCCATCCGCCAGGCAGAAGTGCTGGTGAAGAAGGCCGAGGAAATCGCCGCTCTCTGAGCCTCAGTGCCGCAGCATCGGCCACAGCGACGCCAGGAGCGACAGGGCCAGCACTATGTTGATGGCTCGGAAATAGCGGGGGTCCGTCAGAACCTGCCGCAAGCCTGCGCCAAACACCGTCCAGCTCGTCGAACTGACAATGCTCATGACGAAGAACACGGCCACGATTGCAGCCACACTGAGCATGTAATCCGAGGTGAGCGTGAAGGCAGCAATGGACGAGACGGCCATGATCCACGCCTTGCCGTTGACCCACTGGAACAGCGCCGCCCCGATGAAGCCCATAGGTTTCCCCTCCCCCGCGCCGTCACCTTGCTTCGGCACAGCCGTTGCAATCTTCCAGGCGAGCCACAGCATGTAGGCGCCGCTGATGAGCTTGAGCGCCGTGTAGGCACCGGGAAACAGCTCAAACACCTGGCCCAGCCCCAATCCCACCAGCAACACCATCAGCGGCCAGCCCACCACGATCCCCGCCACATGCGGCAGGGTGCGGCGCACGCCATAGTTCACGCCGGACGCCATGAGCATGATGTTGTTGGGCCCCGGCGAGATGGCCGTGACAAAGCAGAAGGCGGCAAGGGCGGCGATATGCTCAGACGTCATGCTGGCCCCATAGCAGGAATCCCGGGCCGTGCGCCGCCCCTCACATGCGCGCCGCTCATGGCTGGCTTGCCCGCGCCCCGTCTTGCAGGCGCACCCGCAAATACGGATAGTCACAGGTGTCCGGCGCCGCTCACCTCCCCAGTGGCCGCGTCCGATCCCCTGCGTATCAGGGCTCCCCGCCGAACGGGAGACAACTCGATCCCATTGATCACAGGCCGGTCTTCGCACCGGCCTTTTTGTTGGGACTGCCTCAGGCCTGCTTGCGGGCGGCTTCGCGGGCGCGACGGCCTTCCAGCAGCGCCGTCACATCGGCAGCCTCCATGGCCTTGTAGAAATGATGCCCCTGAAGTTCGGTGCAGCCCGCCAGTTTCAGCACGGCCACCTCTTCCGGCTTCTCCACGCCCTCTGCCGTCACATCGGCGGAAAGGCCGCGCGCCACCAGCAACGTGCCCTGCACGATGGCCAGTTCGGCAGGATTGGACAGAACCTTGCTGATGATCGACTTGTCGATCTTGATGCGGTCGAAATTGAAGGTGCGGAGATAGCCGATGGACGAGAAGCCCGTGCCGAAATCATCCAGCGCCACCTTGATGCCGTGGCGCTGCAGGTCCTTGAACACGGCCTTGGCGCGGTCGGCATCGCGGATCAGCGATGTTTCGGTGATTTCAAATTCCACCCGGCGCGGTGCAATGCCGTGCGACTCGATGATGGCGAGAGAGCGCTCCACGAAGCGCGGGTTGTTCAACTGCACGGCGGAAATGTTCACGGCCAGGCGGAGGTCCGGCCAGGCCCGCGCCGCGGCACAGGCCCGGTCGAGCATCAATTCACCGAGGTCGTCGATCAGGCCAGCCGACTCGGCCACGGCGATGAAGCGGTCCGGCGCCACCTTGCGGGTGGAAGACGTGGGCCAGCGCGACAGGGCCTCCACGCCGGAGACGCGCAGATCACGGGTGGAGATGAAAGGCTGGAACGCCACGCCCATATCCCGGTTGCGGATAAAGCTGCGGAGTTCAGCGGCAATTGCCTGCGATTCCGCCCGCTCCACATCGAAATCGGCGTCATAGATGCACTTGCGGTTCTTGCCTTCCAGCTTGGCCTTGTACATCGCCACGTCGGCACGGCGGAGAATATCGCACTCATCACCATCCTTTTCCTCAGACGTGGCAATGCCGATGCTGGCGCCCACATAGGCAATGCGCCCGTCGATATCGAACGGCTTGGCGAGGAACTGCAGCAGCAGGCCGGAAAAATTCTCGGCATCCGTCTGCGCGGTTGCGCCCTCGAACAGCACCACGAATTCGTCGCCGCCCATGCGGCTCGCCATTCTGGCATGCGCCGCAAGGCGGCCGATGCCTGCGCCCACGGCGCGCAAAAGGCGGTCGCCGACATGGTGGCCGTAACTGTCGTTCACTTCCTTGAAACCATCCAGGTCCGCATAAGCAACCACATGGTTAAAGGAGCCGGCGGCATGAAGCTCCTTCAACTTGTTCACCAGCGCAGCGCGATTTGGCATTTCCGTCAGCGAGTCATGCAGGGCCTGATGCATGGCCTTCTCTTCGTTGGCGGCCAGGTTCTGCACCAGGCGCCAGCACACGAAGCCGATGCCCGTCATCACCAGAATGAGAAAACCAAGTGTGAGACTTGCCTTCTGCCGCGCATAGGACGTGGCGGCCGCACCCAGCTGGCCGTTCGTCCAGACGAGGCCGAATGCGGTATCGCCGGCAAGGCTGTTGACGGTGAGACCGCCATCACGCTGCCCACCAGCGGAGACAGTACGAAGATCGTCGATGAGCGTGGTGCCATGGCTGTCGGCAAAGAACTGCCCGTTCAACAGGCGCACGAAGGCGAGATAGCGCAGAGGCGCGCTGGCGGATGCGCCTGAGTCACGGCGGATGGGTGCCACCGCGATGATCGCCGGACCATCGGGCGTATCGGCAAAGCTTGAGAGTGGTGACGCCGTTTCAGAGCGCGAGAAGCGGCTCTTCAGGGCATCGAAGGCCGTACCCAGATACTCCGGCAATTCCAGTGTGCTGCCCTGCTCCACACCAACCGACGCAATCACCCCACCGGTCACGGGATCAAACACCGCCGCACGGTCATAGCTGTGGCCCAGCGAATTGATGCTTCCCCAGGTGGAGGACAGCCAATTGCGGTCAATGGATGGATAGACATGCGAGGCCGCCTCGTCCCACTGCGCATTTTCACCCACGAGACGCAGCAGATCGCTCTCGGCGCTCTTCAGCAGACGCACGGCAATTTCACGGTTGCGCTGGTCTTCCGCACGGTCGGCGTTGCCCGCGACCTGGTTCAACAGATCCATCGTCAACGAGATGACACCCAGCGACGACAGCAGCAGAGGCAAGGCGATTGCAATGATGTACCGCCAGCCCACGAAATTACGCATCGAAAACCCCAAAATCCTGATGGCAGTCTTGCGGGAGTTCCCTCATCAAGCTCTTAATGCCGCTGCCTTCCGCAGTTGCCGTGGGCCGATTTTGAGCCGCAACTTTGCATTAGGGTAAATGCCTCGTTAAGGTCGCGGCCGGGCAAGGGAGACATGAAATGACCACGGCACGGCTCGATCGCGTTGAACTTCCGGACTTCGGCAAACCCGTCACCGAACCGGCACTCGGCCGCCCGGTCTTCGACGCCCGCATACGCCGATTGCGCGAGCGCATGGCCGAGGCAGGGCTGGATGCCCTGGTGATTTACGGGGACCGCGAACACACCGCCAACATCACATGGGCCACGGGTTACGATCCGCGTTTCGAAGAGGCGCTGCTGGTCGTGACCCCTGCGCGCAAGCCCGTGCTTTTTGCGGGCAACGAAGGTTTTCCCTACACCGAATGTGCCCCTGGTGATTTCGACCGGTTGCTCTGGCAACCCCTCAGCCTCATGGGCCAGCCCCGCGACAGCATGCGGCCCTTGCGCGATGAACTGCGCGACGCAGGCCTGCACAAGGGCATGAAGATCGGCCTTGCGGGCTGGAAGGGATTTGAATCGGAAGACGGCACATTCGATCCGGACTGGATCGAAGCGCCACACTACCTGGTTCGCGCCCTGCAGGAGTTCGGAGACGTCAGCAATGCCGCACTGCTCTTCATGCACCCCCAGAACGGACTGCGCGCCGTGAATGAAGTGGAGCAACTGGCAGTGTTTGAAACCGCCGCCACCCGCACCTCCAATGCCATACGCCGTTTCATTCATGCCGCCCGCCCGGGCCTGCGCGAATACGACGCCGTGCGCGCCATGGAGATCGACGGCTACCCGCAATCGGTCCATATCAACATGTGCGCAGGCCCGCGTGCGAAATACGGCCTGCCCAGCCCGACCGGCCGCAAAATCGAACACGGAGATCCCGTCGTCGTGGGTTTCGGCCTCATGGGCGCCCTCAACTGCCGCGCCGGTTTCATGGTTGAGAAGTCGTCGGAGTTGCCCGCAGGCATTCAGGACTACGTCGAGAAACTCGTCGCGCCCTATTTCAGCGCCGCCGCAGCCTGGTACGATACGGTGGCCCTCGGCGTGGAGGGAGGCGCAGTGCGCAACGCGGTCATGGCCCAAATCGGCGATCCCTTCTTCGGCGTCTCCCTTAATCCCGGCCATCTCATCCATCTTGATGAATGGGTACATTCGCCAATGACCAAGGGCAGCACCCACAGGCTCGTCTCCGGCATGGCATTGCAATGCGACATCATCCCCGCAACGGGGACGGACTATTTCATGAGCAACATCGAAGATGGCATCGCACTGGCCGATGAGAAACTGCGGACGGACTTCGCCAAGGGCTATCCCGAGGCCTGGGCGCGCATCATGGCACGCCGCGATTTCATGGCCCGCGCGTTGGGGATCGAACTGAAGCCCGAGATCCTGCCCTTCAGCAACATCGCGGGATGGTTGCCGCCCTTCTGGATGTCACCGCATCTCGCCATGACCCGAAAATGAAACAGGCGGAACAATGTTCCGCCTGTTTGCCTTTCAGCGGCAATGTCACTGCGCCTTTGCGGCCGCCACCACCTGCTCCGCCGCACGGCCTGTCAGTTCGGCCATGTGGTCAAACTGCGTGGTGAAGGTGCCCACACCTGCCGTGGCCGAACGCAACTCGATGATGAGCGAAGCGATCTCGGATTCGGGCATCATCGCCTTCACCGTGTCCCACCCGGCCCAGCCGTCGCGCCCGTCAAAGCCCAGCAACTGTCCGCGATGACCTGTGACGATCTGGTTCACGCGCGGCGTGGCTTCATTCGGACAATGGATGTCCACCGCCAGCACGGGTTCGAGCAATACCGGCGAGCATTGCGGCATGCCTTCCGTCATGGCGATGCGCGCCGCCGTCTTGAACGCCATTTCAGAGGAGTCCACGTCGTGATACGAGCCTTCCGACAGGTTGACCGTGAAGTCCACCACCGGGAAGCCCAGCGGCCCGTGCCCCATCCATTCGCGGATACCGGATTCGACGGCGGGAATGTATTGCTTCGGCACCACACCGCCCGTGATCGAGTCCGTGAACACGAAGCCCTCGCCCCGTGGCAGCGGCTTGATCTCCACCACCACGTCGCCATATTGCCCATGTCCGCCGGATTGCTTCTTGTGCCGGCCCCGGATCTGAACCGACTTGCGGATCGTTTCCTTGTAGGCAATGCGCCGCGGCTTTGACAGCGCGTGAACGCCGAACTTGCTGGCCAGCTTCTCGATGGCAACACGCAGGTGCATCTCGCCCTGGCCCCACAGCACCATTTCACTGGTGTCGTGGTCGTGGGTGAGAGACAGTGACGGGTCCTCTTCGATGAGGCGGTGAACCGCGCCGGTGAGTTTCACCTCGTCCTTGCGGTCGGCAACAGAGATCGCAAAGCCATAGACGCCCGTAGCAGCACCTCCGCTCACAAGCTGCTTCGTCACGCCCTTTGCGGTGGACACGGTCTCGCCCGTGGCAACACCTTCGAGCCGGCCCAGCGCCACCGTTTGCCCGGCGGCGGCCTTCGGCAACTTCACCTGCGCCGTGCCGTTGTTGCCAAAAACGCCGGCAACGCGCGCCTCCTGGCCCTTGCCGCCGAAGAGCGTTGCGCCATCTGCCAGTTCGCCCGCCAGCACACGCACCAGTGAGAGCTTGCCGCCTTGCGGCGTGTAGAAGGTCTTGAGCACCTGCGCCGTGACGTCCTTGCCCGCCTTCACGCCCAGCCGGTCCGCCACGGCGGATACGCCGCGCACATCATGTCGGAGCGACTTGAGCAATCGGCCGATGCCGTTGCCATGCTCGGCCGAGCCGAACAGCACGGGCGTCACATGGCCCTCCGCCACATCGCGCGAGAGATCGGCGAACACGCGATCCTTGGGCGGCTCCATGTCCGCCAGCAATTGCTCCATCAATTCGTCATCGTGGTCGGCGAGGCTCTCCAGCAGCGCAAAGCGCTCCTGCTTCTCCATCGCCGCAAGATCGGCGGTCATCTCGACAACCTGACTCTCCGCCAGTTCGCGGTATACATAGGCGCGTTCCAGCGCCAGATCGACGTAGCCCGCGACGACATCGTTCTTCCAGATGGGAAGCTGGCGCAGAACGAGGGGTTTGGCGGACGCGGGCTGCATCCATGCCAGCACATCGCGCGGACTCGCTTCGGCGCGGTCGATCTTGTTGAGGAAGATGATGCGCGGCAGGCCAATCTCGTCCAGTTGCCGGAGAATGAGTTGCAGGGCCGGAGCCTTCTTTGCATCCGCATCGCACACCACGATCGCCGCATCACAGGCCGGAAGGGCCGCGCGCGACTCGGACGTGAATTCGACGGAGCCGGGACAATCCACGAAGGTGAATTGGTCGTCCATGAAGGTGGCGCCGGCCACATTCAGTTCAACGCCCATGGCATGGGCGCGCGCTTCAGCACTGGCGTCACCGGCCATCGAGTGATCGGCCGCCTTGCCCTGGCGCGTGATGGCACCGGTGCGAAACAGCATGGCTTCCAGAAGAGTGGTCTTGCCGCTCTGGTAGGGGCCCACGATGGCGATCAGTCGCGGACCCATTTCTCGTCTGCCGTTTGTGTTTTCCATGGCTCATGCCTCCCATTACTCATGTTGTCAGAGAGGGGCCGAGAGCGGCAAAACGTGGAAGTCATCGCCGCTGGCGGCTTCCCACATGAGAGAGATTGACTCCAAATTCCCGCCTGCGCAACAGCCAAACGAATGCAGCGTGCGCGGCAGTTTGCGCAGTGGACACCGGGAAGCTGCAAGCCGCCCGGTGCACAGCAATCGTTTCAAAGTTATTCGGACTGGCCGATCTGCATGTCCTGCGGCCAGGTGATGCGATAGCCGGTCTTGATGACGTTTTCCGCCGCAGGTTCAAGATCGAAGGACCACGACAGCACGCCGCGCTTCTTCTTGTAGTCCTTCTCGGTGGGCGCCGTCATGCCGGCGAGCGTCTCCACCTCGATCTTTTCGGTGGCCGAGAAGGGCATGCGGTCCAGCACATGAATGGCCATCTTGCCCTTGTGCAGGTTTTTGACCGAGATGTCCCAGGCGCGTTCCTGCACGTTGGACGATGTGAGGATGCCCTCTTCGCCCACGGACTTCTTCACTTCCTTGCGCTCGACCCTCACCATGTCATCGACGCCGAAGCCGAGGGTGGCCTCCTCTCCCGCCGTGAGCAGCGGCAGCGCGCCCTGTCCCACGAACACACCGTCACGATAGAGATTGGCAGCGCCCGGCAGCAGCGGGCCATCGCCCTTTACCGTGAAGGAGGCGGTGAGATAGGCGCTGGAATCAACGCGGGGCACAGTCTCGATCACCAGCTTCGCGTCCAGCTCATCACTGGAAATCCGAACCTTCTTTGCCTGTCCGCTGTTGTCCACCGAAACACGGCCGGGAATGATGAAGTTGGCCTGAAAGCCCGCCAGTTCTACAGATGCCTGCCGCTGCAATAGAGCCTTGTCTGCCTTCGCCTTCTTCACCTGCACTGTGCCGCCCACAGCTCCGAGTTCGTCGTTCATCGCTTGCTCTTCCATGCTGGCAGTCGGAGCAGCAGGAGCGAGATTGGCCGCATCGCCGTCCTTGCGCGCGTCATAGACCAACTGCGGCGTCACCTCCTCTTCATCGAGGACCGGTGCTGCCGTCGTTCCGGTGGGCCGCGTCGTGGAAAGCGTGAGGGAAACATTGTCCCACATCTCGGATGTATTTTGCGTCACCTCGGCGCGGCGCACCACCTCCAGCTTCGCAGGCCCGGTGTCCGATGTGGCAAGGCGCGCATCGTAATAAGGAGCCCAGCCGGCTTCCTGAAGGCGGTAGCTCACCCGAATCTGCCCCTTCATTTCAGCCGTCGCGGCCACATTGATGATCGTCTGCGTGCGGTAGCTGTCTTGCGGCGAAAGCGCGTCCAGTTTGGCGTTGAGTTCGGAGACCTGCGTGTCGATCGCCCGTTGCCGGATCTGCGCGTCCTGCGCCGTCTTGCCCAAGGCCGCGAGGCGCGTGCCCACGAGGTCCAGCAGGCCGCCGAGCTGTGTCACATCAATGCCCTTCACCGTTTCGGTGGAAGACTGCGGAACAATCTGTTTCTCGGAAAGGCTTACGAGAAAATTGCGCTGTTGGGTGGCATCGGCAATCACCTGGTCGAGCATCGAGCGTTCGTCGGTCAGCGCCGTGATCTGCTGGTCGATGGCCTTGCGTTCAGAATCCCGCGCCGTCTCGTTGACATATTCGCTCTTGGTGTCGACGGAGGCGATCTCCAGCGGGCTGGAACCTTCGCCTTCGACGCGGATGGAGCGCGGATCAATCGTCGCCGGAAGATCGGCGAGGATGATGCGATGCTCGCCCGCCGGCAGAACCACATCGGCAATGCGCGTCACATCAGCCCCCTGGGGATAGACCGTCACGCGGTCGATATGGGAGGGGACCGTAAAATCCGCCGCAAACGCGGGAACGAGGAAGGTGGTGGCGAGAAAGAATCCGGAAAGGGCCAGACGCATGTGTGTCTCCTGAGCTGTCGCATCTGGGAGCATAGTCACAGACACGACTCGTGGCGGAACAATGGCGCGGCCATGGCGTTGACGCGAATTGTAAACGGCGTAAACGGGCAAAAATTAACGTATTTCGCCCGTTGACGCGCCGCTCCGGAGTTGGTCTGTTGGGTGCAGGGGCAAATCAAGAAAGAAAGTCCATGTTGAATCGCCGCATCATTGCCGCATCATTTTTCCTCGCCACCGCCAGCAGCGCAGCGCTTGCCGCAGCCACGGCGGACGAGGCCGGCCGCATCACCACGAGCCTGCAAACCTACTTCGGCAGCGAGCCGGGCGTGGTCACGGTTGTCCCACAGGGCGATGACTACATCGTCACGCTGAATGCGGCACCTTACTTCGCGAAAATGGGTCAGCCCGGCGTGAAGGTGGCGATTGATCCGCTGGTGCTCACAGTACGGCCCAAGGGCAATGGCCAGTGGGACGTGTCCGAGAAGGGTCCATTTGCATTCGGCTGGGTCATGGAAGGCTTGTCGACGGTTGACGCAAAGATCGCCGACGTCACCTGGAGCGGCGTGTTCGATGAAGCGTCGGCCTCGTTCCTCAGCAGCACCTATGCCATGAAGAACTTTACCGTGAACCAGTCCATGTTGGACCCCGGCTCACAAGCAAAGACGAACACCGCTTCGGTCTATGACAATTGGAGCGGCACCTCCACCGCGACACCGCGCCCCGATGGCTCAGTGGACTCCACCGGCACCATGAGCATCACCGGCGTCGTTTCCGCCGCGAAGACGGAAGCATCGCCGGGCGGAAACGCACCGCCGCTCAACTATTCGATCACCAACGCCAAGACCGACTACACCAACACGGTGAAGGGTTTCCGCTCGCGTGCGGTCGTCGATCTCATCGCATGGTTCGTGGCCCATCCGTCCAAGGAGCTGATCGTCAAGGATCAGCAGCAGCTGAAGGACAAGGTGCTGGCCGCCCTGCCGCTGTGGGAATCCGTCGAGAGTGCCGGCACGATGACCGATACCGCCGTGGCCACCGCCATCGGCCAGTTTGCGCTTCCTTCGGCCACCATCAATGTGGGCATGAACGGCGTGAGCAAGGATGGCAAGCTGCGTGAGGCCTTCGGGGTCACGGGCCTTACCATTCCGCCGGGCATCGCACCGCCGTGGACTGATGGTCTCATTCCCCACACCATCAAGTTTGACGTGACGGCAAGCGGTGTCGATCTTGAAGCGCCGGTGAAGCTGTTCGTGGCGCAAGCCGACCTGTCGAAGGAACCGCCTATCCCCGCCGGATCGGAGCCCGCCTATCTCGCGGCCTTTGCGCCGAAGAACAGCATGAACATTTCCTTTGCCGGCGGCGAGATTTCTTCTGCCACCTACAGCCTCACCTACGAAGGTGCCTTCACCGTGAATTTCGCCGGATTGCCCACAGGCACCGCGACGCTGCACATGAAGGGCCTCGATGATGTGCTCGCCAAGGTTCAGGCCGCTGCGGCCAGCGATCCATCGGCGCAGCAGGCCATGGGCGGCCTCGTGGCCTTCAAGGGCTTCGGCAAGGCGGAAGCCGACGGCAGCATGGTCTGGGCCATCGACATGACGCAACCCGGCAAGGTGCTGGTGAACGGCATCGATGTTTCGGCCATGGCAGGTATGGCACCGCCGCCGCCCGCCCCCTGATCGGAAGTTCAACAATGCAAAGGGCCCGGCTCATTCGCCGGGCCCTTTTGCGTTTGCTCAGAACACCAGCGGCTTGGCCTGCCGCACCTGCGGAATGGCCTGCACGGCTTTCAGCAACGACTCCGTCACCTCGCCATCGATTTCCACGAGGCAGATCGCGTCACCGCCCGGGGCAGCGCGGCCCAGATGGAACGAGGCGATGTTCACGCCATTGCTGCCGAAAATGGAGCCCAGTGAGCCGATGAAGCCGGGCTTATCCGTATTCGTCACGTAGAGCATGCGCGGTCCGAAATCGGATTCAAGATCAATGCCCTTGATCTGGATGATGCGCGGCTTGCCATCCGAGAACACGGTGCCGGCGACGGACCGTTCATACACGCCACTCTTCACAGTGAGGCGGATGTAGGTGCCGTAGGCGCCGCGCTGTGTCTGCCGCACTTCATCCACCTTGATGCCGCGCTCCTTGGCGGCGATAGGCGCGGAAACCATGTTGATCGCTCCGAGCTGCGCCTGCAGCACGCCTGCGAGTGCCGCCGAGGTCAGCGCCCGCGTGTTCATCTCACCCACGTCGCCGGCATATTCGATGATGACATCGGTGATCGCCGCATCGGTCAACTGTCCGGCAAACATGCCAAGCTTGTTGGCAAGCTCCACGAAGGGACGCAGCCGTGGCGCTTCATCGGCGGAGATCGACGGCATGTTGAGTGCGTTGGTGACGGCGCCCGTCACCAGGAAATCCGCCATCTGCTCGGCGACCTGAAGCGCCACATTCTCCTGCGCCTCGTTGGTGGACGCGCCGAGATGCGGTGTGGCCACGACATTCTCCAAACCGAAAAGTGGATGGCTGGTCGCCGGTTCGACTTCAAACACATCGAGTGCCGCGCCCGCGACCTGCTTGCTCTTCAGCGCTTCGTAGAGCGCGTCTTCATTCACAAGGCCGCCACGGGCGCAATTGATGATGCGCACGCCCTTCCGGCATTTCGCCAGCGACTCCGCATTGACGATGTTGCGGGTCTTCTCGGTGAGCGGCGTGTGCAGCGTGATGAAATCCGACCGGCGGAAAATGTCATCAAGCTCAACCTTCTCCACGCCAAGATCGAGCGCCCGCTCGGGCGAAAGGAAGGGATCGAACGCGATGACCTTCATCTTCAGGCCGATGGCGCGGTCGGCCACGATGGAGCCGATGTTGCCACAGCCGATCACGCCCAACGTCTTGTTGAACAACTCCACGCCCATGAAGCGGTTCTTCTCCCACTTGCCCGCATGCGTGGAAGCGTTCGCCTCCGGAATCTGCCGGGCCAGCGCCATCATCATGGAAATGGCATGCTCCGCCGTGGTGATGGCGTTGCCGAAAGGCGTGTTCATGACAACGATGCCGCGCTGGCTGGCGGCGGGAATATCCACATTGTCAACGCCGATGCCGGCCCGCCCGATCACCTTGAGCCGCGATGCAGCGGCCAGAATCTTCGGTGTGACCTTGGTGGCAGAGCGGATGGCGAGACCGTCATAGTCGGGAATGGCCGCAAGCAGCGCATCCTTGTCCTTGCCAAGATCAGGCTTGTAGTCCACCTCGATGCCGCGATCCTGAAAGATCTTCACGGCAGCTTCGGAAAGTTTGTCGGATACGAGGACGCGGGGAGCCATTTTGCTTCTCCAGAGGAATTGAATCGTGATGATGAATCGAAGTCAGGCCGTCGCCTTGGCGTAGGCCCAGTCCAGCCACGGCAGCAGCTTTTCCAGGTCCGATGTCTCGACCGTGGCGCCGCACCAGATGCGCAAGCCCGGAGGCGCGTCGCGATAACCGCCGATGTCATAGGCGGCCTTCTCGGCCTCCAGCATCTTCACCATCTTCTTCGGCACGTCTTCACTGCCATCGAGTGTGAAGCACACCGATGTGTTGGAGCGCGTCGCCCGAACCCTGGCGAGGTGATGGGCGAAGGCCCGCTCATCAATCCACCGGCCGATCATCGCCGCATTGGCGTCAGCCCGCGCGCGCAGGCCCTTCAGTCCGCCGATCGATTGCGCCCATTCCAGCGCGACAACATAATCTTCCACGCACAGCATGGAGGGCGTGTTGATGGTCTCGCCTTCGAAGATGCCGGCAATCAGCTTGCCGCCGGAGGTCAGGCGGAAGATCTTGGGCATCGGCCACGGCGGCGAATAGCTTTCGAGGCGGGCCACGGCGCGCGGGCTGAGAATGAGCACGCCATGTGCGCCCTCGCCGCCCAGCACCTTCTGCCAGGAGAATGTCACCACATCGAGTTTGGAAAAATCCATCTCCTGCGCGAAGGCAGAAGAGGTCGCATCACAGATGGTGAGGCCTTCACGGTCCGCCGGAATCCAGGATGCATCGACGACGCGCACACCCGACGTCGTTCCGTTCCAGGTGAACACCACGTCGCGGCTGAAATCGACTTTCGTCAAGTCCGGCAATTCACCGTAGGGGGCGATCATCTTGCGCACGTCGGGCAGCTTCAGTTGCTTGATGACGTCTGAAACCCAGCCTTCGCCGAAGCTCTCCCAGGCCAGCATGTCCACACCGCGCGGGCCGAGCAGCGACCACAATGCCATTTCCACCGCACCCGTATCCGATGCCGGCACGATGCCGATCTTGTAGTCCGCGGGAACGCCCAGAATGTCCCGTGTCAGGTCGATGGCACGCTTCAGCCGCTTCTTGCCCTCGCCGGATCGGTGCGAGCGGCCCGTCAATGCGTTCTTGAGTTTGTCGGGGGTCCAGCCTGGGATTTTCGCGCAGGGGCCGGAAGAAAAATGTGCGTTTGCCGGCCGCACTGCCGGTGTCAGATCTGTCATGTTGCTCCATCCTTACAGATGGACCGGCCCCCGTTGGGGAGGGCTAGCCCGCAACCGCCATAGCCGTTCGCCGTGCCGCTTTGCAAGCAGCATTTGCCGCTTCTGGCATTTTGACGCGTCTTGGCAGCGCGGAATGGGCAGGTCTAGTGTGCCGAAAAAGGAATGTCGGCATGGGCAACAGCGCGGGCGGCGAACTCTATCATGACCGGATGATTGGCATCCTCGAACGCCTATGGGGCGACGGATGGCTCTCTCCCGGCGGCCCCGACGAAGTGCGCCGCCTGCTGGACAAGATGGATCTTCGCGGAAAGACGGTTCTCGACATCGGCTGCGGCGCTGGCGGCATTGATGTGCAGTTGGTGAAGGAGTTCGGGGCGGCCTATGTCTGCGGCATCGATGTGGAAGACACGGTGCTCGCCGCTGCCCGCTCCCATGCCGCAAAGCACGGCGTTGCCGATCGCATCGGCGCCGTGAAGGTAGCGCCCGGCCCCCTGCCCTTTGCACCGACTATGTTCGACATTGTTTTCAGCAAGGACTCGATCGTTCACATCCCCGACAAGCACACGCTGATGGTGGATGTCTTCCGTGTGCTGAAACCGGGCGGATGGTTCGTCGCTTCCGATTGGCTCATCGGTCATGATGATGAGCCAAGCCCGATGATGAAAGACTACATCGCCTCCGAGGGACTCGATTTCGGCATGGCCTCGCCTGCGCGCTACCGGGACGCGCTGGAGAATGCAGGCTTCACCAACATTGTCATTGCCAGCCGCAACGCCTGGTACCGCGAAAGGGCACGGCAGGAACTGGATGCGCTCACAGGCCCGCTCTATGCCGAAGCGGTGGCAAGCCTCGGACAGATGTTCGTGGATCACAACGCCACGATCTGGCGCAACATGATTCCCGTGCTGGATTCAGGTGAGCACTGCCCCACCCATCTGCGCGGCCAGAAGCCTAGGCCGTGATGGGCCCCTCCGGCGTGAAGTGCCGGGGGAAGAAAACGGTGGCAAGCGCAAACAGCGTCTTCAATGCTTCATCGCGCGTGTAGGGCTTGTTCATCGAGAGCATGTCGTTCCACAGGCCTTCACTGGTGAAGCGCAAGGCCCGTGCAGTGCGCACCGCATCCAGGGCGTAGCCACCATCCGCGATCAGGTCGCCGCAGATGCCTTCGAGTTGCGCGATGTAGCGGTCGTCGTTGGCGTTGCATTCCTGCTGGTAGATGGGCCGGCTCTGCACTTCGCCCCAGAAGGAGCACCAGCAGGCAATGCGCTCCTGCGTGCAGATGTCGTCATTGAAGTCGGCCGCCATCAGCGCCGCCAGGCGGTCTGCCGCGCGCGGTCCTGCCGCGGCCAGTGCCTTCTGCCAGTTCTGCCGGTACTCCTCCGCCATGAACAGCAGCGTGGCGCTGAGCAGTTTCTCCTTCGACTCGAAATGGAAATTGACGAGCCCGTGCGAAACGCCCGCTTCCGCCGCCACATCCGAAAGCGTCGTCTGTGCATAGCCCTTGCGCGACAACACCCGCATGGTCGCGGCGATGAGTTGCTGCTGGCGGACTTCGCGGCTGATTTTGCGCTGGAGGGGCACCACGTTCGCCGACTTCGGGGCTGTCTGCATCTGGCTCGACTCGCTTCTGATCCCGCGCTTCGATACCACAAGGCGCTTGAAACACAACGGCGTTTTTCAGTTGATTGACAGTTCAGTCAAAATCATGGCAGCCTTCTGTCAAGCGATCTACCGGTCTGTGTCCGTGGCCTGCCGGGCGGTTGCCAAACCAGGAAAGCGTTTCAAATCATGACCCTGCGCAACACCCGCGATCTCTCCAAGTCGAACGCCCATTTCAAGAAGGCGATCACGCGCCTGCCGCTCGGCGTGGCGTCAACCTTCCGCTACTGGGGCGAGGACCGCACGATCTACGTGAAGCACGGCAAGGGTGGCCGCACCTGGGACATGGATGACAATTGCTACGTCGACTACCGCCTGGGCTACGGCCCGGCGATTCTCGGCTACGCCGATGAGCGCGTCGATGAAGCCGCCCGCAAGGGCATGGAGGTGGGTGGGGTCTTCGCGCTCTCCACAGAACGGGAGTTCATCGTCGCCGAACGCATGGCCAAGATGGTGCCGTCGGTGGAACTGGTGCGCTACTCCAACAGCGGCACCGAAGCAGTGATGGCCGCACTCCGCCTCGCCCGCGCCTACACCGGCCGCGACAGCTACATCCTCATCGAAGGCGCCTATCACGGCCTCTTCGATGCCGCCATGTGGATGGCCAACATGGATGCCTGGGACCCCAACAGCGGTGTTGAGCCGGTGAAGGTGCCCTACTCCCGCGGCATCCCGCAGGCGACCCGCGAACTCGTTCACCTCACGCCCATGAACAATGCCCAGCGACTTGAAGACGTCTTCAAGAGGCACGGAGACGGCATCGCTGCCATGCTGATCGAACCGATGATGGGCAACTGCTGCGCCATTTCGGCCACGACGGAATTCGTGCAACTCGCCCGTCGCCTCTGCGATCAATACGGCGTGCTCCTCATCATCGACGAGGTGAAGACGGGTTTCCGCGTTGCCAAGGGCGGTATCCAGTCCCTGCACAACGTGAAGCCGGACATCTGCACCTTCGCCAAGGCCATGGCCAACGGCTATCCCATCGCCGCCATCGGCGGGCGCGAAGAGGTGATGCGCACCTTCCGGCCGGGCGGCGCAGCCCATGGCGGAACCTACACGGCGCACTCCGTTTCCATGGCCGCCGCGGAACGCTGCCTGCAGATCTTGGACGAAACACCGGCCCTCGCCACACTCGCCGCCTATGGCGAGAGCCTGAAGTCCGGCATGAAGCAGATCCTCGACCGGCGTGGCATCGTGCACTCCTTCTCCGGCCACCCCTCCATGTTCGGGTTGTTCTTCGCGCCACAGCCGCCCAACGACTACCGTGCCTGGAAGAAGTCCGATTACAGTTTCTACGACAAGCTCGCCCGTCACATGCAGGACAACAACATCATCGTGGAACCGGACTCCCGCGAACCGCTGTTCATGTGCGAGGCCCACGATCAATCCTGCCTCGCCGACACGCTGCGCGCCTTCGAAACATCCGTCGATCTGACGCTGGAGCAGGTGGAAGAGGAGCGCCGCGCCTCGTGAGCCGCCACGACGCCATCATCGTTGGGGGAGGCCACAACGGCCTCGTCACGGCCTGCTATCTCGCAAAGGCGGGCGTGAAGACGCTGGTGGTGGAGAAGAACGACTGGGTGGGCGGTGCTGCCGTTTCCCGCTCGCTCTATCCCGCCTTCACCTATTCCAACTGCTCCTACGTCTCCTCTCTGCTCCGGCCGGAGATCATGCGCGAACTGGAGCTGCCGAAGCACGGGCTGCAAATCCTTCCCTATGAAGGCGGCGCGGTCTTCACCCAGGATGGCGGTTATCTCGCCATGTACCGCGATCACGACGCAAACCGCCGCGAGTTCGCGCGCTTTTCTGCCCACGACGCGGAGAGCTACGACCGCTATGCCCGCGACGTGCTGCGTCACTGCCGCTTCATCCGGCCCCTCCTGCTCCGCACGCCCCCCGATCCCACCTCGCTGAAACCGCGCGACCTCTCCGAGATGGCTTACATCGGCCGCAAGATCTTCGACATGCCGGAAGAAGACATCTCCGCCATGATCCGTTTCTGGACCATGAGCATCTCGGATTTCCTGGACGAGTATTTTGAAAGCCCGGTGATCAAGGCCTACCTCGCGGTGTCCTCCATCATCGGAACGGCCCTTGGCCCCATGTCACCCGGCTCCGCCTACGTGTTGCTGCATCACTACATGGGCGATGTGGACGGCAACATTGGCGCATGGGGCTTTGCGCGGGGCGGCATGGGCGCCATCACCCAGGCCTTGATGGCCTCGTTCAAGGCGGCAGGCGGCGAAGTCCGAACCGGTTCCGGCGTGGAGAAGATCCTTGTGAGCAATGGCCGCGCGACCGGTGTTGCACTCGCCAATGGCGACACGTTCACCGCGCCCCTCGTCATCTCCAACATGGATGTGAAGCGCACCTTCCTGAAGCACGTGGATGAACGCGACCTGCCTTCCGCATTCGTGAAGAGCGTGAAGCGCTTCAAGATAAGGGGCTCATCCGGCAAGGTGAACATCGCCCTTGATGCGCTGCCGCGCTTTCCTGCGCTGCCGGAGGATTCGCCCTGCATCAGGGGCGACATGCATTTCACCGACTCGATCGAACGTCTCGAACTGGCCTACGACGACTGGAAGGAGGGCCGCTTCTCGCGCGATCCCTTCCTCGACATGATGATCCCGACGACGACCGATCCCACCATGACCCCGCCGGGCAAGCACTTCATGAGCTGCTTCGTGCAATATGCGCCACCCAAAATCGAAGGCCGCGACTGGTCAGACGCCGACCGCGACGCATTCGGCCAAACGGTGCTGAACCAGATCGAAGCATATTCACCGGGCTTCAAGAACCTCGTGCTCCACGCCGAAGTGCGCACGCCCCGCGAACTCGAAGCGGAAGTGGGTCTCACCGAGGGCAACATTTTTCAGGGCGAACTCACCTTCGACCAATTGCTCTTTAACCGTCCCGTGCCCGGCTACGCACAATACCGCTCCCCCATCGACGGGCTGTGGATGTGTGGCTCTTCCACACATCCGGGGGGAGGCGTGATGGGGGCACCCGGCCGCAACGCCGCCGCGGAAATCCTCCGCACACTGAGGAAATCATCCGGCATGGGAGATGCTTATGCCGTCCTCTGATGCCATCGTCATCGGAGGCGGCATCAACGGTCTCGCCGCAGCGGGCCGCCTTGCGCAGGCGGGCGCGAACGTAACCCTGCTGGAATCCGCCCCCGCGACGGGCGGCATGGCAGCGCTCGCCCATCTCTGCACGGGAATCGATGCGCGGATCGAGAAGGCCTTCGCACTTTCCGCGCATGGCCTGGACTGGGTGGAACAGAATGTCTCCACCACAGCCTTATCGGCCTCCGGCGATCATCTCGTCCTCAAGGGACCCTTTGCCGAAACGGTGGATGGTTCGCTGTCTGTGGAGGATCATGCGGCATGGAAGGCACTCCGCACCACCCTGCTCCGCAATGCCGCCCTTCTCGTGCCCTTCAAGCAGATGCCTCCGCCACGCCTCGCTCGCGATCACGGGCTGCCGCTGTGGGAGGCACTGAGGCATGGCCTCGCGATCCGCCGCATGGGCCGCGACAACCTGCGCGAATTCATGCGCCTGATGCTCATCAACGTTGCCGATGTTCTCGACGATGAACTCACCGATGACCGGCTGAAGGGCGTGCTCGCCTTCGATACGGTGCTCGGACATCACGCCGGCCCGCGTTCTCCCAATTCCCTGCTCGGTCTCTACCATCGCATCTCTGGGCAGGTGGCGGGACGCCAGGCTGCGCTCGCTCTGCCGCGCGGTGGCATGGCGGCGATCACCACTGCGCTTCATAAAGCCGTGGCTGCGGCAGGCGTCACCATCCGGTGCAACAGTGCCGTGACGCGCATATCCGCCGACGCCGAGCGGGTGCAGTCCGTCACGCTGGCATCGGGAGAGGTGCTCACTTCCGGATTGGTGGTCTCAGCACTGCATCCCGCCAGCACACTGCTTTCGCTGGCGGGAGCGCCGCAATTCGATACCGGCGTGGTGCGCCGCGTGCGGAACATCCGCAGCCGCGGCACCACGGCACGGCTGAACCTCACTCTCTCCGAGGTGCCTGATTTCCGTGGAGCGGGCCATCGCAGCCGCCTCGTCATCGCGCCCTCGGTCAGCGCCGTGGAGCGCGCTTTCAACGCCGTCAAATACGGCGCATTCTCCCCCGAGCCCGTGATGGAGATAGTGCTTCCCCACGCCTTCGCCCCCGATCCGGAGAGCGGCGCACCCACACTGTCGGCACTCGTTCAATTTGCGCCCCATGATTTGCGCATGGGCTGGGCAAAAGGGAAACCCGCCTTCCTCAAGGCCATCATGGACCAGTTGGAACGATATGCCCCCGGCATCGGAAAGCAGGTGACGGCAGCAGAGGTGATGACGCCGCACGACATCGCGGAACGCCACGGCGCACCCGGAGGCCAGTGGCACCACGCGGAGCTGTCGGTCGAACAGATGCTGTTTCTCCGGCCGGCCATCGGCCTGGCACAATATGCAACGCCCCTGCGCGGTCTCTACCTCGCCAGCGCCGCCATGCATCCGGGCGGAGGCGTGAATGGCAGTGCAGGCTGGAATGCCGCCGGAGCAGCGCTCGCCAAGGCAGGTGCGCCATGAAGAACGCCCACCTCCATTTCCGCCGGCCGCTGCAGACCACGCCCTTCCATGCCCGCACGGCGGCCGCCAATCGCCTGAATGCCTGGGCGCCTTGGGCGGGCTACACCACGTCGCTGAACTTCGGCGATGACTCCATGGAGTACACCGCCATCCGCAACCAGGCTGGCCTCTACGACCTCAGTCCGATGGTGAAGTACGACATCACCGGCCCCGATGCCGTGCGCTTCCTCAACCGCCTCACGCTGCGCAACGTGGAGAAGCTGCAGCCAGGTCACGTCCACTACACGGCATGGTGCGACGATGCCGGCAAACTCATCGACGACGGCACCCTCTTCCACCTCATGTCCGGCCGCTATCGCCTGTGCTGCCAGGAGCGTCATCTGCCCTGGCTCCGCGACAGCGCCATCGGCTTCAACGTGAACGTGAGCGACGTCAGCGAGGACATTGCCGCGCTCTCCCTGCAAGGGCCTTGCGCCTATGCCATCCTGGCCGGCGCGGGCTTCGACGGCGCCAAGATGCTGAAGCCGTTCCAGTTGGCGGACTACCGCTTCGGCACATCCGGCAAGGTGATGATCTCCCGCACCGGCTTCACGGCCGATCTGGGCTACGAACTCTGGACATCACCGGCCAACGCCCTCGATCTCTGGGACCACCTGATGACGGCCGGCGCGCTGCACGGCCTCCGTCCCATCGGCACGACGGCGCTCAACATGGCCCGCATCGAGGCGGGCTTCATGATCGCCAACATGGATTTCATCAGCGCCACCACGGCACTCCGCCCGGACCGCACCCGTTCGCCCTTCGACATGGGCCTCGACTGGATGATCGATTTCGACAAGGGCCCTTTCAACGGACGCGCCGCGCTGAAGCGGGAACGCGACGCGGGACGCACGCCATGGGCATTCGTGGGGCTGGACATCGACGGCAATGTGGAGGCCGAACACGCCCTGGTCTACTATAACCGGAAACATGAGGTGGGCCACATCACCGCGGCCTTGTGGTCTCCGACGACAAAGCGCAACATCGCCCTCGCCATGCTGCGACGTCCATACCACGCGGAGAAATCCAACAACCTCTGGGTGGAAATCTACGCGCCGCGCGAGTTGGAGTATCACAAGCTGATGGTGAGAGCGTCGGTCGTTCCCCGGCAATTCTTCAATCCTCCGCGCCGGCGCGCCACACCGCCAGGGCTGTTTTGATGGAGGCATGACCATGGATCACCCTCGCACCTATCATCCCGCGTCCCCGATCCTTGGCTTCTGCCCGCCTGCCCTTCCCGCCCGCTGGTACACCGATGCCGCGCATTTCACCCGCGAACGCGCGGCCATCCAGGCCACAAGCTGGACCTATGTTGGCCGCGTCAACGACCTGCCCAAACTCACGCTGCGCCGCGTCGAGGTGGCGGGTCAGAACCTGATGCTGGTGAAGGACGAGGCGGGAACAGTGCGCTGCTTCCACAACACCTGCCGTCATCGCGGCTCGGAAATCTGCCTGCAGCCCGAACAGCGCCTGAAGGCGAAGCTGATCTCCTGCCCCTATCACGAGTGGGGCTACGACCTCACGGGCCGCCTCGCCCGCATTCCCCATGTTCCGGAAACACCGGGCTTCGACAAGTCAGCACACAATCTGCTCTCCGCCCATGTGAAACTGTGGAACGGTTTCATCTTCGTCTGCCTCGCACAGGATCCCCCGGATTTCGCCGCGGCCCCCGACATGGGAGCGACCGCCCTCGCCAACTGGCCGATGGAAACGCTTCTCACCGGCCACCGCGAAACGACCGTGCTGAACTGCAACTGGAAGGTCTTCTGGGAGAATTACAACGAATGCCTGCACTGCCCGGGCATTCATCCGAGCCTGTGCGACATGGTCCCCGTCTACGGCAAGGGCGTGATGAGCAATGCCGAGACGCCAGGCTGGACTCCGGGCGATGCACCCGCCTCGCCATTGAAGGAAGGTGCCCGCACGTGGACGCGCAATGGCCTGCCCTGTGGTCCGGAATTTGCCGACCTCAGCGAGGCGCAGCGCACCGCAGCCTTTACCTTCGTCACCCTGCTGCCCACCATGTATGTCGTCGCCCATGTGGACTACGTCCGCGCAGTCACCGTGCGAGCCCTCTCGCCGGAGGAAACCGAACTCACCGCCGAATGGCTCTTTCCGGCGGAGACTCTCGCCGCACCTGGCTTCGATCTCTCCAATGTCGTCGATTTCGCCATGACCGTGATCCGCGAGGATGGCGCGGCCAGCGAGATGAACCAGCGCGGCTTGCGCAACGCGCACTTCGAACACGGCACGCTGATGCCGCAGGAATTCGACGTTTTCAACTTCCAGCAGTGGGTGCGCCGCAAGCTCGGCGAACCGCTGGTGCAACAGCAAGTGACGTGACTAGAATGAGAAAACACCAATGAGAAACGACAGGGAAAGGAAACACCCATGACTCTCAATCGCCGCAAGGCTCTTCAACTGGCGGGCAGCAGCACGCTTCTCGCCATGCCCTTCGTCCAGCGTGCCCGGGCCGAAGACAAGATCCTCAACGTCTACAACTGGGCCGACTACATCGGCGAAACGACCATTGAGGATTTCCAGAAGGCCACAGGCATCGCCGTGACCTACGACACCTACAGCTCGACCGACGAGATGCAGGCCAAGATGCTGGCCGGAAGCACGGGCTATGACGTGGTCGACATGGCGGGTATCAGCCTGTCGCGTTTCGTGGCCGCCAAGATTTACCAGAAGATCGACAGGTCCAAGCTGCCCAACTGGAAGAACCTCGATCCGGTCATCCTCAACATCCTCGAAGGCTTCGATCCCGGCATCCAGTATTCCATGCCCTACATGTGGGGCTCCGTCGGCTTCACCTACAATGTGGACATGGTGAAGGAACGCATCCCCGATGCCGACCTTGACTCGATGGACCTCGTGATGAAGCCGGAACTCGCCCAAAAGCTCTCCGACTGCGGCATCTCATGGCTTGATGAACCGACGGACACCATCATGCTGCTGCTCGATTATCTCGGCAAGCCGCGCAACGTCTATGCGCCCGCGGACATGGATGCCGTCGTCGAGGCCTTCAAGAAAATCCGCTCCACCGTGCGCACTTTCGACAGCACGAACTATCTCAACGCACTGCCCAACTCCGAACTCTGCGTCGCCAACAACTGGTCCGGCGATTATTCCACGGCCAAGGCGCGCGCCGCCGAGGCGGGCGTCAAGATCAATCTCGCGTATTCCGTGCCGAAGACCGGCGCGCCCGCCTGGTTCGACGTGTTCTGTATCCCGGCGGATGCCAAGAACGTGGAAAATGCCCACACCTTCCTCAACTACATGATGGAGCCCGAGGTCATCGCCAAGTGCACCAACTTCACCAACTATGCCAACGCGAACCTTGCCTCCAAGGCCTTCCTCAATCCGGACGTTCTGGCCAACTCGGCAGTCTATCCCACCGATGACCAGATGAAACGCCTGTGGACTCCGAAGCCGCTGACAGAAGAACAGGACCGCGCCCTCACTGAAACCTTCAACAGGATGAAGGCCGGTTGAGCCATCAGCGGCACGGGGGCACATCATGACGGCAGGCGAGTCCGCACCTCAGCAACCGGACTTCATCCACATCGAGGGTGTCACCAAGTCTTTCGGCAGCTTCAAGGCCGTGGACAACGTGACACTCTCCATCAGCAAGGGCGAACTCTTCGCCCTGCTGGGTGGCTCCGGTTGCGGCAAGACCACGTTGCTTCGCATGCTGGCGGGGTTTGAAACGCCGACTGCGGGCCGCATCTTCATCGACGGGCAGGACATGGCGGGCGTGCCCGCATATGAGCGGCCCGTCAACATGATGTTCCAGTCCTACGCCCTCTTCCCCCACATGACCGTGGCGAAGAACGTGGGTTATGGCCTGAAGCATGAAGACATGACGCAGACGCAGCGCGAGGACCGCGTGCGCGAAATGCTCAACCTGGTGCAGATGTCCCACCTCGCCGACCGCAAGCCGCACCAGCTCTCCGGCGGCCAGCGTCAGCGCGTGGCGCTGGCCCGCTCGCTTGCAAAATTGCCCAAGCTCCCGCTGCTCGATGAACCGCTCGGTGCTCTCGACAAGAAGCTGCGTGAGCACACCCAGTTCGAGATCGCCAACATCCAATACAAGCTGGGCATCACTTTCGTGGTCGTCACCCACGACCAGGAGGAGGCGATGACACTGGCCTCGCGCATTGCCGTCATGGACAAGGGTCTGATCCGCCAGATCGGTTCGCCGTCGGATATCTACGAACATCCCAACAGCCGCTTCGTGGCCGATTTCATCGGTTCCGCAAACATGGTGGAGGCGGAAGTGACGAAAGCTGATGGCGCGGAAACCGAGGTGTTGTCGCCGTCGCTGGGCCATCCCATCCTCGTTGCATCCAACGGCTACAGGAAGGGCGACAAGGTGACACTCGCCTTCCGCCCGGAGAAAGTGACGATCTCCCGCAAGAAGCCCGCAGCGGCAAAAAATGTGCTGAAGGGCACGGTGCAGGATTTCGGATACTTTGGAAAGGATTCGCTCTACCGCATCAAGCTGCCAACGGGCCACGTTCTCTCCGTCAACGCCGTGAACGCCGAGCGGGCCGCCGCCGAACAGGCCGTCGCCACCTGGGAAGACGAAGTCTACCTCACCATCGCCCCTGCTGCGGCCATGCTCTTTGGAGCGGAAACATGAGCGGCAGCGCGGCAGGCTGGTTCAACCGCAGGGGCTGGCGCGACGTCATCATCGGCTCGCCCTATCTCTGGCTCGTGCTGTTCTTTCTGCTGCCCTTCGTCATCGTCATCGTGATGAGCTTTGCCAAGACGGCAACGCAATCCCCGCCCTTCGCATTCCTTCCGGATTGGCCCTTCATCCGCTTCGATACCTACCACCGCCTGTTCACCAACAGCCTGTATGTCCGTGCTGGCGTCATTTCGGTCTACAATGCCGCCGTGGCGACGCTGCTCTGCCTGCTGCTCGGCTATCCCATGGCACTCGCCATCACACGGGCAGGCAAATCGCTGCAGCGCTTGCTCATCATGCTGGTGGTGCTGCCTTTCTGGACCTCCTTTCTCCTGCGCGTCTATGCCTGGATTGGTCTCATGGGAAAGAACAGCTGGTTCAACAAGGCAATCACCGCCGCCTACAACACCTTCGTGCCCACCGCCTGGGAGCTTCCCGGCATACAGATGATGAACACCAATTTCGCCGTCGTGCTGGTGATGGTCTATTCCTATCTTCCCTTCATGGTGCTGCCGCTCTACGCAAACCTGGAGAAACTCGACGTCACGCTGAATGAAGCGGCCATGGATCTGGGCTCCCGGCGTTGGGAGGTGTTCCGCGACATCACCCTTCCCCTCTCCATTCCCGGCATCATTGCGGGGGGGCTGTTGGTCTTCATTCCGGCCATGGGCGAATTGATCATTCCGAGTCTCGTCGGCAATGCGGGCGACCCGATGATCGGGCGCGTGATCCAGCAGGAATTCGGCCAGAACCGCGATTGGCCCATGGCCTCTGCCGTTGCGGTGGCGCTGCTCTTCATGCTGGTCGTGCCGCTGATGCTCTACAACCACTTTGAAGCCAAGGCCCAGGCGGGAGCGCACTAGATGAAACAGCGCTCCACCTTCCTGTTCAGCGTCATGGCCTTCGGCATCGCCTTTCTTTACGTGCCCATCCTGTCGATGATGTTCTTCTCCTTCAACCGCTCACGCCTGGCGACCGTGTGGGGCGGATTTTCCACGCAATGGTATGGCAAGCTGTTCAGCAACAGCCAGGTGATCGACGCCGCGCTGCTCTCGCTGCGGATCGCGCTCCTCAGCGCAACGCTCGCCACCATCCTCGGCACCATGGCGGGACTCGCGCTGGCGCGCTTCCGCCGCTTCCGTGGCCGTGCGCTGCTCTCTGGACTCGTGACCGCACCCCTCATCATGCCGGAGGTCATCACCGGCATTTCCTCGCTGCTTCTTTTCATCATGATGGCGGAATGGCTGGGCTGGCCCGGCCAGCGCGGCTTCACCACGATCACGATCGCGCACATCACCTTCTCCATGACCTATGTCACCGTCATCGTGCAGTCGCGGCTCTCGGCAATGGACATGTCCATCGAGGAGGCGGCGATGGATTTGGGCTCGCGCCCCTGGCAGGTGTTGCGCGATGTGACGCTGCCCATCATCTCGCCCGCCATTCTCTCGGGATGGCTGCTGGCCTTCACGATTTCCCTCGATGACGTGGTGATCACCAGCTTCACCACCGGCCCCGGCTACACCACGCTCCCCATGCTGATCTGGAGCAAGGTGAAGCTCGGCGTGACACCGGACATCAATGCGCTTGCCACGGTGATCGTCGTGGTCGTGGCAATCGGAGTCGCGATTTCCGCGGTGATCCTGACCCGCGCCGACAAGCGCCGCGAGCGTGACATTCAAATGGCCATCGCGGCCAACAAGTGAGACCCATGACCGACTCCCGCTTCGACATTCTCTTCGAACCCGTCCGCATCGGCCCGGTCACCGCGCCGAACCGCTTCTATCAGACGCCGCATTGTACCGGCATGGGCTACACCTATCCGCAAACCCTCGCCGCCATGCGCGAGGTGAAGGCGGAGGGTGGCTGGGGTGTGGTCAACACGGAATATTGTTCGATCCACCCAACCTCCGATGCACAGCCCGCACAATCCTGTTCGCTCTGGGACGAAGGCGATGTGAAGAACATGGCGGTGATGACGGCGAAGGTGCACAAGCATGGTGCGCTCGCCGGCGTTGAGCTGTGGTACGGCGGTATGCGCGCAGCCAATCATTTCTCCCGCCTGCCGGTGCTGGCGCCCGTCTCCATGCCGGTGTCCGGCGCGCCCTGGCAGAGCCAGAAGATGGATGCAGCAGATTTTCGCGATTACCGCCGCTGGCATGCCGACGCCGTGCGCCGCGCTGTGCAGGCCGGCTTCGACATCGTCTACGTCTACGGCGCACACACCTACCTGCTTGCGCAATTTCTCGATCCGCGCGTCAACCAGCGCGACGACGAGTATGGCGGTGTGCTGGAGAACCGCTCACGGCTGTATCGCGATGTGATTGCAGACACGCGTGACATCCTGAAAGACAAGGCCGCCCTCGCCACCCGCGTGGAAGTGACCGACGAGGACGAGACAGGCAGTGAACACCGCGCGCGGATGTTGGCGGAAATCGCCCCGGAGGTGGACCTCTTCGATGTCACCGTTCCCGACTACTCCCGCGAGATGGGCGCGTCGCGCTTCATCAAGGAGGGCGCGTTGGAGTCCGACATCGCCCACGTGCGAAGGCTCACCGGTAAACCGGTCGTTTCCGTCGGACGTTTCACCAGCCCCGAGACGATGCTGTCACAGGTGAAGCGTGGTGTGCTCGACCTTGTGGGCGCCGCGCGCCCCTCCATTGCGGATCCGTTCCTGCCGACAAAAATTCGCGAAGGACGATTCGACGACATCCGCGAATGCATCGGTTGCAACATCTGCTATGCGCAGGATTCCTTCGGCATTCCCATCCGCTGCACGCAGAATCCCAGCATGGGGGAGGAGTGGCGCCGCGGCTGGCATCCCGAACGTGTCAACGTCACGACACGCAAGGAACCGGTCCTTGTCGTCGGCGCCGGTCCCGCGGGGCTCGATGCTGCACTCACACTGGGACGGCGCGGCGTTCCCGTTCTGCTCGCCGAAGCTGCCCGCGATCTCGGTGGCCGCGTCACGCGGGAGTCGCGTCTCCCCGGCCTTGCGGAATGGGCGCGCGTGCGCGACTGGCGCGTGCATCAGATCGGAAAACGGCCTGAAATCACGATCTATCGCGAGAGCCTGATGGACGAAGCTGCCATCCGCGCCACCGAAGCAACGCAGGTTGTGATCGCCACAGGCGCCAAGTGGCGGCGCAATGGGTTGGGAACGTCATCGCCGGTGCCCATCGCGAGTTATGACGATCCGCGCACACTGACGCCCGACGACATCATGGAGGGCAGACGGCCTGCAGGTCCTGTCGTCGTGTTCGATGGTGACCACTACTATCTCGCCGCAGTCATCGCACTCCTCCTCGCCAGTGAAGGCGTGCCAGTGACCTACGTCACCTCCGATGGCGTTGCGGCAGGTTTTTCAGCGCACACGGTCGAACAGGCCCGCACCCACGCGGCCCTGCTGGACCTTGGCGTGCCCATCATCGTGAACCAACGTGTATCCAACCTCCTGCCCGGGGAGGCGGAACTGTCGTGCGTCTTTACGGGCAAGGTGACACGCATTGCCTGTGGAGGTTTCGTGCCCGTGACATCACGCGCCCCCAACGATGCACTCTGGCAGGAGATCAAGGATGCACCGGGCTTCCGCGTTCACCGCATCGGTGACTGCAAGGCCCCCGGCATCATCGCCCAAGCCGTCTATGATGGTCACCGCTTCGCCCAGGAATTCGGCATGGCGGATGGCGAAGCCACAGCGAGGCGTGAACGCGTGGTCGTCGCATGACCGCGGCAGCAAGCATATCGGCACTGCTGCAGGCGATTGATGGGCGTCTCGCAACCATCGACCTCCAGGGCGTGCGTGACGTGCGCGCAGGGCTTGCGCGTTGGCGTGATGGTCCGCAGCAGGGGGTGAAAGCCCGCTCCCTGCCACCGTGCAGCCTGTTGCCGGAAGCACTGACGGCCATGCCGGACCGGACGCTTGCCTCCGCCATTGCGGCGGCACTGCCGCACTTGCGCTGGATCACCTATGACGCCTACCCCCGCGCCGATATTGGCGCCGAATTCGCGGATGGCCACGCCTTCACCTCGCTGGTGGGCGAAGAAGCGCATCGCGCCGCCGAGGACTTCGACCTTGGCCTTTTCCTGATCGCGCCGCGCACGCTCTACCGCGATCACCATCACAAGGCACCGGAACTTTATCTGCCCTTCACCGGCCCGCACGGGTGGCGCTTCCTGCCCGACGTGTCGTTTCACGAAAAGCCGGCGGGTGTGCCCGTGTGGAATGAACCGTGGGCGCCGCACGCCACGCTGACAGGCGCGGTACCGTTCCTCTGCCTGTTCGCCTGGACGCGGGATGTGAATGATCCGGCCCGCGTGATCCCCGTGGATGAGGCGCGCGCATGATGGCCGACACCATCATCATCAACGGCAACATCGTGACAATGGAACCGCTGGCCCCCCGCGCCGAAGCCTTGGCGCTGCGGAATGACCGCATCCTTGCCGTGGGCTCGACGGCGGACATCCGCGCGCTTGCAACATCGCGCACGCAGGTCATCGACGCGCGCGGCCACCTGGTCTTGCCTGGCTTCCAGGACACACACATCCATTTGCAGGATTCGGGCAACAACTATCACGCCAACGCCGTTCTCGATCAATGCGGCAGCATCGGCGAATTGCAGGAGGCCTTGCGGACCTTCGCTGCCCGCTCACAGTCTCCGTGGGTGAATGGCGTCGGCTGGTACACAGGCATCTTCACCGATGCCAACCTGACGCGGCAGGTGCTGGACGAGGCTGTGCCCGCCCGCCCCTGCTACATCCTCGCGTCCGATGGTCATAACGCCTGCCTCAACAGCAAGGGTTGCGAGGCATTGGGCCTGCGAGAAGGCATCGACGACCCACCTCTCGGGCATTTCGTCCGCGACGAACAGGGTGTGCCCACCGGTATGCTGCACGAAGACGCCATTGATTGGGCGCGTGAACGCATGCCGGCGATCACCGAGGATGACTTTGCGGCGGGCGTGCGCTTCGGTCAGGCCCTGTGCAACCGTCACGGCATCACCGGTGTGCTGGATGCGTCCATCAACGAACGCCACGCCCGCGTCTATCAGCGGCTGGCAGACAGGGGCGAACTCACCTTGCGCGTGGCCGCCACGGCGAAGGTGGAACCGCACGAAGACACAGGCCGCGCCGTTGAGCGCGTGAAGGCGATGCGCGCCGCTTGCCGCGGCAACCTGTTCAAGGTCCACTCCGCGAAATTCTTTCTCGATGGCGTGCTGGAGAACAGGACCGCCACGATGTTGCAGTCCTATTCCGATCCGCTGGGCGGCAACGCGCCGCTGATGTTCGGCCACAACCAGGTCAAAGACCTCTTTGCAGCTTTCGATGCTGAGCGCTTCCAGATTCATGTCCATGTAATCGGCGACGGAGCCCTGCGCGCCGCACTCGACGGACTGCAGGCGGCCCGCGAGGCAAACGGCAACTGGCCGAGCCTGCATCAACTCGCCCATGTGCAGTGCCTCGATCCCGCCGACGTGCCGCGCTTCCGCGATCTTGGTGCCATGGCCAATATCCAGCCCCTGTGGGCCCGCCACGAACCCTCCGTAACAGACGTGGCGCTGCCGATGGTAGGGCCCGAACGCGGCCAGTGGATGTATGCCTTCCGCAGCCTGATCGACGCAGGCGCTCCCTATTGCCTGTCAAGCGACTGGGGCGTTTCCACCCTCAATCCCTTTCCCATCATGGAGACGGCCGTGACGCGGCAACCGCCGCGCAAGAACGGCGATCATCCCGTCTTCCTCCCGGAACAGCGCATGACCATCGCCGATTGCGTGCGCGGCTATACGATCAATGCGGCGGCAGCGGCGTGGCGGAGCGAGGAGACGGGAACACTCGCACCCGGCAAGTCCGCCGATGTCATCATCCTCGACCGCGACATCTTCACCTGCGATCCCTATGATATCGGTGACACCGAGGTGTTGCTCACGATCTTCCGCGGCCAGCGCGTATATTCAGGCGGCGGCCTGTGATGCAGGGGCGCGGAGCCTGAGGATGCGCCGCGCCGTTTTCCAGTCCGCCACGGGGCGATCATATTTCTCGCACAGCGCCACGGCGCGCGTTACCAGCGCCGCGTTGGACGGCGCCAGCGTTTCGCGGTCGAGCCGCACATTGTCTTCGAGCCCGGTGCGGGTGTGACCGCCCTTCGCGATGGCCCATTCGTTGACGACAATCTGGGAGGCCCCGATTCCCGCCGCACACCACAGGGCATCCGGAGAATAGCGCTTCAGCGTCTCGATGTAGAAATCGAGTACGCGTTCATCCGCCGGCATGGCACGCTTCACGCCCATGACAAACTGCACGTAGAGCGGGCCTTTCAGCTTGCCGCCGCGCTGCATCTCCGCCGCCTGGATGACGTGCGAGAGATCGAAGGCCTCGATTTCCGGCTTCACCTCATGGGTGAGCATCTCGCCCGCGAGCCAATCCACCAGGTCGGGTGGATTTTCGTAGACGCGGGTGGGGAAATTGTTGGAACCGACCGAGAGCGAAGCCATGTCGGGACGCAGCGGCAGCATGCCGCCCCGCGCCTGTCCGGCCCCGGACCGCCCGCCGGTGGAAAGTTGCAAGATCATGCCGGGGCAGTGCTTTTCGATCCCCTCCTTCAACCGCGCGAAGCGTTGCGGATCGGATGTGGGTTTGCCGTCACCGTCGCGCACATGGCAGTGGGCGATGGCAGCTCCTGCCTCGAAGCTGGCGTGGGTGCTCTCGATCTGTTCGGAAACGGAAATGGGAACGGCGGGATTGTCGGCCTTCGTCGGAAGCGATCCGGTGATGGCGACGCAAATGATGCAGGGATTGCTCATGAATGATGTGAACCTTGATCACATCACTATAACCGCGGAAGCTGCAAGCGTGGCCCCAGACTTAAGAATGGCAGCAGCGCATCGATGGAAGGTCTAGCGTGGAACCCTGCTGCGTTTTTTCGCGCGGGAGATGGCTGGGGCGGGAGGGATCGAACCTCCGCATGGCGGAATCAAAATCCGCTGCCTTACCGCTTGGCGACGCCCCACCAGTGCAAAACCGGCGTTTGCGGGTGCGGCTATAGCCCGTGATTCCTTTTGCTGCAATCACTTGCCATCGGCGTTGGCCTATGGCTATAAGCCCGCCGAACCAGAGACGTCGGAGTGTAGCGCAGTCTGGTAGCGCACCTGCTTCGGGAGCAGGGGGTCGGAGGTTCGAATCCTCTCACTCCGACCATTCTTCCAAAAATTCCTAACATCGGTATTTTATCATATTCCCGCCATATTTCCGTGGTTGAAGGGGCTATGCGCAAACGCCTCTTCAGGATTGCCTTCACTCTTCTCCTCCTCCTTTCCGGAGGGGTGATCACCTCCCTCATCTGGCTTCAGGTGACGGGCGCCTCGGCGGAGTCGCTTCCGCCCCTCAAGACGGGCGATATCCTGTTCCAGACCTCTCGCAGCAGCCAGTCCTTCGCCATCATGCTCGCCAGCGAAAGTCCGCTCAGCCACATGGGCGTTCTCGACATGGAGGCAGCGGGCGGGGCCGTGGTGATTGAAGCCTCTGCAACGACACGCGAGACGCCGTTGCAAGATTGGATTTCCAAGGGCTTTGGCGGACGTCTCGAAGTGCGGCGTCTGATGGAGCTGACGCCTGAGGATGCGAGGCGCGTCACGGCGGCGGCGCGCACCCACCTCGGCAAGCCTTACGACCTTTTCTTCCGGAGCAGCAGTGACCAGCTTTATTGCAGCGAACTGGTGAATGACGCTTTCCAGGATGGCATCAACCGGCAACTGGGTGCGTTCCAGAAGGTCAAGTCGCTTGCCATCAACAACGCCGCCGTGCGCCGCGTGATTCAACAGCGCTGGCAGCGGCATCCCGATTGCGCCAATGGCAAGGCTGCGAATTTCGACGCCTGTTACGCCATCCTGATGGAACAAAGCCTCGTCACGCCGCAGTCCATCGCCGACGATGACGACCTCACGCTGGTCTTCAGCAACTACGGGCTGGTGCCAAAATGAAAAAGTCCGCTTCACGGCTGAAGCGGACTTTCAATTTGCAATCACCGAAGGTTCAGCGGGCGTCGCCCAGCAGCTTCCAGACGGCGGGGAAGGCGATGGCGGCGATAATGGCCTTCACGATGTCTCCCGCGATGAACGGCAGAAGGCCGACGGCGACAGCCTTGTCAAAGCCGCCGACGAAGCCGGAGAGCCAGACGAGGCCCGGCACATAGAGAACGGCAGCACCGATCAGCATGGCCGCCAGCATCTTCACCATGCTGCGGTCGAAGCCACGTTCGGCAAGGGCGCCCACGACGCCAGCCGCGATGATGAAGCCCAGCACATAGCCGCCCGTCGGTCCGAGGAGGAACGGCAGGCCGGATTTCATTTCGGCCAGAACCGGCAGGCCGGCAGCCGCTTCCAGCGCGTAAAGCACCAGCGTCGCAACACCAAGCCGCCAACCGAAGGCGGCACCGACGGCAAGCACCGCCAGCGTCTGCAAGGTCATCGGTACCGGTTGCATGGGCACATTGACCTGGGCCGCAGCGGCGACGAGCAGGCTGCCGAGGATGGCAAGCGCGCCGGAGCGCAGCAGGCCGGAAGCGGAGTCCTGCGTCCAAAGGCGGTCGGCAAGCGGAGCAAATGTCATTCTGGTGGATCCCTCATGTTTCCCTGTCTTGCGACATTCCTTAGAAAAGTTCGGGCGGCGGCGCAACCGCGCCGTCCCTCAACCATGGTCGAGGGCGCCCGCCACGCGGTTGCGCAAGGCCGGGATCACATCCCGCTCGAACCACGGGTTTGCCTTCAGCCAGATATTGTTGCGTGGACTGGGGTGCGGCAGGGCAATGACGCTGGCCGTGCTGACATCCTGCTGGCGCACCCGCTCCGTGAGCTTGAGTTTCGCCATCTGCGGATGGTGCCAGCCCTGGGCGTACTGGCCGATGACCAGCGTGAGGCGGATGTCCGGCAGCGCCCGGATGAGGCGTGTGCGCCACTGGGCCGCGCAAGCCGGGCGCGGCGGCAAGTCACCGCCCTTCCCCGTGCCGGGATAGCAAAAGCCCATGGCGAGAACGGCGCAACGGTGCGGATCATAAAATGTCTCGGCTGAAATGCCGAGCCAGTCGCGCAGGCGCCGTCCTGACGGATCGTCGAAGGGCCGGCCCTTGCCGTGAGTGATGCGCCCCGGCGCCTGGCCCGCGATGAGGATGCGCGCACCCTCGCCCGCCTGCACCAGCGGATTGGGACCGAGCGGCAAATCAGTACACAGCGTACAGGCCCGCACCTCCGCGAGGAGTGCATCAAGTTTCATGGGTGACGCGGGGATCAATGGGCGTGAGCGCTCCGAGGCCCAGGACCTTCTCGATGAACGCGGCACCTGCCAGAAGTTTTGCCTCGCCCCGGTTCGGCGCCACGATCTGCAGGCCGACGGGCATGTTGCCCTGCGTGAAGCCGCAGGGGATGGAGATCGCCGGACAGGCGCAAAGCGTGATCGCGCCGACGATCAGAAGCCAGTCAACGTAGCTTGTAAATTCCTTGTCTGCGCAATGGGTTGGATAGCGAATCTCTACCGGAAACGGAGCAACGATGGTGGTGGGGCAGAGCAACAGGTCGTAGGTGTCGAGGAAGGCGTGCATGCGCCGGAACAACGTGCCGCGCTGGGCTTCGGCGCGGGCAATATCATCTCCCGTCAGCTTCAGCCCCTTCTCGATATTCCAGATGACTTCCGGCTTCAGCTTGTCACGATGATCGAGCAGCAGCTGGCGCATGCCCGTGGCGTAACCGAGGGCGCGCAACGTCTGCACGGCATTCATGGCATCCGCGAGATCAGGATGCGCCTCTTCAACGATCACACCTTCGGCTTCCAGCTTGCGCGCGGCGGCGAGGACCAGTTCGGCGATCTCTGGCTCGACGGGCGAGATGCCGAGATCGCGCGACACCGCCACGCGCCTCGGCTTCCAGCCCGATTTCGTGGCAGCGAGATAGCTCACGTCTTTGCGCGGCAGAGACAAGGGATCGCCTGCTTCCGCTCCCACCATCGCATCGAAGAGAAAGGCGAGGTCGGCGACGTTGCGGGCCATGGGGCCCTCCACGCCGAGCGTGCTGTCGATCTTGGAATAGACGCTTGCCGCCACCCGCCCCGGTGACGGCCGCATGCCCACGACGCCACAGAAGCTGGCGGGGTTGCGGAGCGAGCCACCAAGGTCGGAGCCGTGCGCCACCCAGGCCATGCCGGTGGCCAGTGCCACTGCGGCGCCACCCGAGGAACCCGACGCCGACAACCGCGTGTCCCACGGATTACGGGTGACGCCGAAGACCTCGTTGAAGGTGTGCGCCCCTGCCCCGAACTCGGGCGTGTTGGACATGGCATAGACAACGCCGCCCTCGCGTTTGAGATGCCTGACCACGATGTCCGACTCGGCCGCGATCACATCCTTGAAGATGGGGGAGCCTTGGGTGGAGCGCACCCCTGCCACGTCGCAGAGATCCTTGATCGGCACGGGCAGGCCGGCAAGCCGGCCGCGTTCGTGCACCGGACGCTCCATCAGCCGCGCCGCATGCTTGCGGGCGCGCTCAAAGCAGAGCGTGACCAGCGCATTGACCGGCGCATTCACGGCGGCAATGCGCTTTTCCAGCGCCTCCAGGCAATCCAGCGGCGACACCGCCCCGATGCGCAGCAGGTTCGAGACTTCGACGGCAGACAGGCGGGTAAGGTCGGTCATGGGGCTGATGATATGCCGCATCATCCCCGCCGCCAACAACCCAGGCGGCAATTCGTCCGCGCTGGCTCCACGCATGAGGTTTGCCTGACCGCGTGGGCAGGCGTAAAAGACCTGCAACCGAAGGAGATCATCATGAACGCACCCATCACCGCACCCATTGGCTCAAACAAGGAATGGGTGGAGCGCCGCGCCAAGGCCGTCTCGCGCGGCATCGGCATGGGCGCGCCCGTGATGGCGGCCAAGGCCGAGAATTCCGAGATCTGGGACATTGAAGGCAACCGCTACATCGATTTCGGCGGCGGCATCGCCGTGGTCAACACCGGCCACCGCCACCCGTTGGTGATGAAGCGTGTCTATGAGCAGCTGGAGAAGGTGACGCACACCTGCGCCATGGTCATGCCCTACACGCCTTTCATCGAAGTCTGCGAAAAGCTGAACAAGGTCGCACCGATCTCCGGTGACAAGAAGGCAGCACTGGTGACGACCGGCGCGGAAGCCGTCGAGAACGCCATCAAGTTTGCTCGCGCCTATACCGGTCGCTCGGATGTCATCGCCTTCCATGGCGGCTTCCATGGCCGCACGCTGCTGGGCATGGCGCTCACGGGCAAGGTGGTGCCCTACAAGGCCAAGTTCGGCCCCATGCCGGGCGGCATCTGGCATGTGCCCTTCCCCGTCGCCCACAAGGGCATCACGGTGGAAGATGCGATCCACGCCATCGAATTGATCTTCAAGTGCGACGTGGAGCCGGAGCGCGTGGCCGCCATCATCATCGAGCCCGTGCAGGGCGAAGGTGGCTTCTATATCGCCCCCAAGGAGCTGATGGTGAAGCTGCGCGCCCTTTGCGACAAGCACGGCATCCTTCTCATCGCCGACGAAATCCAGACCGGCTTTGGCCGCACCGGCAAGTTCTTCGCCATGGAACATTATGGTGTGGAGCCGGACCTGATGACATCGGCGAAGTCACTCGCGGGCGGCTTCCCGCTCGCGGCCGTGATCGGCAAGGCCAAGATCATGGATGCGCCCGATCCGGGCGGCATCGGCGGCACCTATGCCGGCAACGCCATTGCCTGCGCCGCAGCCCTTGGCGTGTTTGACGCCTTCGAGCAGGAAGGCCTTCTGCAGAAGGCCGAGAAACAGGGCCAGCTCATCATGAAGCGCCTGCAGTCGATCAAGGCCAAGGGCAAGGGCATGCCCATGGGCGACGTGCGCGGCCTCGGCGCCATGTGCGCCTTCGAACTGGTGACCAAGCACGGCGGCAACGAACCGGACGCCGGTGGCGCCAAGGCGCTGGCCGCCAAGTGCCTGGAACGCGGCCTCCTCATCCTCACCTGCGGCGTCTATGCCGACACGGTGCGCATGCTGACGCCCCTCACCGCCAGCGAAGCAATCCTGACGGAAGGCCTGGATATTCTCGAGAGCGCGATCCTTGGGAATTGAGCCCCTGCGCTCCCCACACATCAGGCCGCCGCGCTCAATAGTGCGGCGGTCTTGTTACGGGCGGAGCGTCACGTGAATCAAGGGATTGCACTTCTTCATCAAGGCGCTGCAGCTGCCGCTCCAGCTTTTCAATTTTCTTCCATTGCGCCGTGATGACGTCGTTCAGATCAGCGATTGTCTTGTCCTGGTAGGCAATGCGCATCTCAAGGTCTTCGATGCGCTGTTCGACGGATGTCATGCCTTGTGCCTTTCCGGGTGAGGGGCGAATGGAAGTTGCCTTACACAAGTGCGGCGATTGCCGCCACATCCCGCCCGCGGCATAACCCCGGGCCCATGACCGACCTCGCCCTCACACAGGCTCTCGAAGAACGGCTGCTCATTGTCTGGCCCGCGGTGACGACCCTCCTGCGCGAGGATTGGGCCGTCCGGTTTGCCAACGGCTATTCCGGACGCGCCAATTCGGCCTCCCCGCTTCGTCCGCGCGCCACGATCAGCGCCGGGTTTCTTGATGACGTCGAACAGTTCTACCGCGCCGCCGGACTGCCACCTCAGTTCCGCCTGACGCCGCTCGCCGAAATCGGAATGGAAGAACTGCTGGTGGCGCGCGGCTATCGCATCAAGGACCGCGCCATCACCATGACCGTGGCCTTGGAATCTGCGCCCTCAGGCGATCCGCGCGTGACGGTGGCGGACGTTCCGGAGGTGGGTTGGCTGCACGGCATTTCCGCCCGCCAGGAACCATCCAAGCGTTCGCCAGACCATCTCCATGCCATCACAAGCCGCATTTCCGTGCCTGCGGGCTTCGCCACGTTGCGGCTCAACGGAACAGACTGTGGCTTCGGCTTTTGCGCCATCGACCGTGGCTGGGCGGAAATCGGCCTGGTCGTGGTGGACGGCGCAGTGCGCGGCACGGGCCTTGGTCGTGTACTGGTGTCGTCCATCATGTCCTGGGCTGCAGCGCGTGGCGCCCGCAACGCCTTCCTGCAGGTGGACATCGAGAACACTCCGGCCTGCCGTCTCTACGGCAGCCTTGGCTTCACGCCCGTCTATGATTACGCAACGCTGGTCAAGGATCAGCCCAGATAGAGCCAGGCGATGCCGGTGAACTGGCAGGCCGCCGCAGTCACCACGAAGCCGTGCCAGATGGCGTTCTGGTACTTGAGGCGTTCCCACAGATAGAACGGAACGCCTGCGGAATAGAAAAATCCACCAACTGCGATCAGCACCATTGTGATGAGGGGCAGCACGCCAAGAAAAGACTTTGCGGCAAAGATGCCGACCCAGCCGAGGGCCAGATAGATGCCGATCGCAAGATTGTCGAAGCGTCCGGGCAGGAGAACCTTCATGATGACACCCGCAAGTGCGCCGCCCCACACGATCGCCGCGAGCGCTGACGCCAGCGCAGCGCTGGGCAACTGCATCAGCAGCGGCGTGTAGGTTCCAGCAATCATGATGTAGATGGCGGAGTGATCGAAGCGCCGCAAAATCCATTTGGCGGGCGAAGCGGGCGTGAAGTTGTAGGCGGCCGAAAAGCCCAGCATGGACACAAGCGCCACGAGATAGAGAACGAGCGCGGCAACCTTTCCGCCGCCCGTATGCTGGGCATGGGCCAGCACATAGGCACCACCGGCGAGCGCGGCGATGATCCCGCCGCCATGGATGATGGCGTCCGCCAGCAGTTCATCGCGTCCGTACGGCCTTTGATGGGGGATGGGGTTGGCAACCATGTCCGGCAATCTGGCGCAGCGACCGGGCTTCGTCAATTTGCAAGCAAGTTGACAGTCAGGCCGTTGACGGACCCGGTGATTTGGGTTCATTTCCCGCCATGTCCATCGACCATTACCTGGCCTTCGTCGCCGCCACCATGATCCTGCTGGTCATTCCCGGCCCCACGATCCTGCTCGTCGTCTCCTATGCGCTGGGACAAGGCTGGCGCGCCGCGCTGCCCACGGCGATTGGCGTGGCGCTCGGCGATTTCACTGCCATGACGCTGTCGCTCTTTGGCGTGGGTGCGCTGCTGATGACATCGGCCGTGTTGTTCACCGTGCTGAAATTCATTGGCGCGGCCTACCTGTTCTGGCTCGGCTTCAAGCTGTTCCGCGCCGGAGGCACATTGGATGCGCGGCCCATCACCGATGGGAAATCCACGGCAGCCATGGTGGGGCATGCCTGGCTGGTGACGGCGCTCAATCCCAAGAGCATCACCTTCTTCGTGGCCTTTGTTCCGCAGTTCGTGGACCGCAGCGCGCCCTTTGCGCCCCAGGCCGCCGTGATGGTGGCGACGTTTGTCGTCCTCGCTTTCGCCAACGCCTTCACCTATGCCTTCGTGGCCACCCGCGCCCGGGCCACCTTTGCCAATGCGCGCGCCATCAAGATCTTCAACCGCACCGGCGGCACGCTGCTGATGGGTGCGGGCGTCGCCACCGCCGTGATCCGTACCTGATCGCCCCATGATCTTTCGCAATGGCTTGTGTCACCTTGGGCGTGGCCTTCTCTGTCTCGCGCTGGCGGGCGCACTGCCACACGCCGTGGCCGCGCATCCGCTCAGCATTCCCCATCTTGCCCTCCCACAAGGGACAGGCCGCACCCCGCAGGTGGCGTTGACTCTGGACGCCTGCAGCGGTGCCACCGATACGCGCATCCTCCGCGTGCTGATCGACAATCAGCTGAAGGCAACGATCTTCGCCACGGCGCGCTGGCTGAAACGCAATCCTGCCGCCCTCGCCGAGATCAACCTCCATCCCGATCTGTTTCGCGTGGAAAACCACGGCGCCCGCCATCTCGCCGCCGTGCTGACACCCGGACGGGTTTATGGTGTTCGCACCGTGGGCTCAGCCCAGGGCCTCAAGAGTGAAATCGAAGACGGTGCCGCCGCCGTGACGGCCGCAACGGGCCGCACGCCCCTCTGGTTCCGGGGGGCAACCGCAGAATACAGCAACGATGCCCTGCGCGAGATCGCGGCACGCGGCGAAACAGTGGCGGGCTTCTCGCTGCTGGGCGACGGCGGCGCGCTGTTTTCCGCCAGTCACGCGGCCGCCGCGATCTCCGCCGCCCATGATGGCGATGTCATCATCGCGCACATCAACCAGCCCGGCAAACCGGCGGGAGCGGGCGTGGCCAAGGGCGTGCTGGCGCTCAAGGCGAAGGGCTTCCGCTTTGTCTGGCTGGACGATGGCAAACCCTTGGACCGCAGCCCTCAGATTGCGGCCCGCCCGGCGCTCCGCTGAGCGTTTTCTGCATGGGCAGGCGCGGTCAAACTGGACTCCTGCGCAGCATCGCAATCATGCTACAGGGGGTGACGTTCAACAGGTGAGGTTCGCATGACGAAACTGTCCAACATGGCTGTCCGCGATATTGAAACGGTCATTCATCCCTACACGAACCTGGCGCGGCACCGCGAGACCGGCCCCCTCATCCTCAATGAGGGGCGCGGCATCTACCTCTATGACGACAAAGGCAAGCGCTACATCGAAGGCATGGCCGGCCTGTGGTGCACCGCCTTGGGCTACGGCAACACGGAAGTGGCGGAAGCCGGCGCCGAGGCGCTGCGCCGCGTTTCCTTCACCCACGCCTTCTCCGGCAAGTCGCATGACGGACTGATCGAACTTTCCGAAAAGCTGAAGGAGATTTCACCGATCCCCACCTCCAAGGTGCTGTTCGGCTCGTCCGGCTCCGAAGCCAACGACATGCAGATCAAGCTGACGTGGTACTACAACAACGCCCGCGGCAAGCCCGAGAAGAAGAAGATCATCAGCCGCAATCGCGCCTATCACGGCGTCACCATCGCCTCGGCCTCGCTCACCGGCCTGCCCTGGGTGCACAATGATTTCGACCTGCCCATCAAGAACGTGCTGCATACCTCGTGCCCGCACCACTACCGTTTCGCGCTGGACGGCGAGAGCGAGGAGGAATTCTCCACCCGCATGGCGAAGGATCTTGAAGACATGATCCTTCGTGAAGGGCCGGACACGGTGGCGGGATTCATCGCCGAGCCCATCATGGGCGCGGGCGGTGTCATCACCCCGCCGAAGACATACTTCGACAAGATTGGCGAAGTGCTGCAGAAGTATGACGTGCGCTTCATTGCCGACGAAGTGATCTGTGGCTTCGGCCGCACGGGCAACTGGTTCGGCACGCAGACCTACAAGATGAAGGCCCAGTCCATCACCATGGCGAAGGCCCTCACCTCCGCCTACTTCCCGCTTTCGGCCTTGACCATCGAGGAAGACCTCTATCAGGCCATGCTCGATCAGAGCAGAAAGCTCGGAACCTTCGGCCACGGCTACACCTACACGGCCCATCCCGTGGGTTGCGCCATCGCGCTGAAGGTGATCGAGATCTACGAGCGCGACAAGGTGATCGAGAACGCCGCCAAGGTGTCGAATGTCTTCCAGGCCCGCCTGAAAGCACTGGCCGACCACCCGCTGGTGGGCGAGGCCCGCGGCGACGGCCTGATCGGTGCTGTCGAACTGGTGGCCGACAAGAAGACCAAGCGCAGCTTCGACTTCAAGAAGGGCGTAGGCCCCATGGCCTTGAAGATGATGGAGGACCTCGGCCTCATTGTCCGCAACGTGCAGGATACGATTGCCTTCTGTCCGCCGCTCATCATCACGACGGAAGAGGTGCACGCCATGTTCGACATCGTGGAAAAGGGCCTCGACCAGCTTGAAGGCCATGTCCGCAAGGAAAACCTGCGGACTGCCTGATCTTCCTTAATATCACAGGTGGCGGCATGGGCAGCACTCAACCGCCACCTGAATCTCCGTATACGGAATAAAACTTTCGTGGAGTCGCATCGGGTTTTGCGTGATGCACTTCTGCCACGGCACCGCCCGAAAACGGCAATCACAACGCTTGCGCCATTGCGGCTGAAAAATGGCGGGCGCAGCCTTCTGCCACTGGGGACGTTTGGCAGGAGTTGATCATGAAGACGTATCTTTTGGCCGCCGTCGCGGTTTTCGCGTTGTCACCGGCCGCGCATGCCGCCGATTTCATTCCCGACGCAGGTTATGACTGGACTGGTCTCTATGCCGGCCTCAACGCGGGCTACGCCTGGACGGATACATCCGGAACCGACATCGACGGCTGGACCGTCATCGACGGCGAAACGATCAACGCTGACGGTGGAGCATTCGTCGGCGGCGCGCAGCTCGGCTACAACTGGCAGTTCAACAGCCTTCTCGCAGGTGTCGAGACTGACATCAACTATGTGGGCGGCAGCGATACCGGCACCACGGTGAGCGCGCCCTTCGACAACCACGTGGAAAGCGACGGCGGCATTCTCGGCACCTTGCGCCTGCGCGCCGGCTTCGCGGCAGACCGCTTCCTCGTCTACGGAACGGGCGGCCTCGCCTTCGGTGACATCGGCACCCACTGGTACGATGATGGCGGCACCTTCGGCCTCGACACGGGATCCAACATGCGGGTCGGCTGGGCCGCGGGCGCCGGCGTGGAATATGCCGTGACCGACTCCGCCTCCGTCAAGCTGGAATACCTGCATTTCGATCTCGGCTCGGAAACCGAGAACGCCACCAACTTCCGCTTCGGCGGCGGCCCGCCCGCCAACTATTGCGGCACGCCCACCTGTTCGTTCCGGCTGAAGACCGCAGGTGATCTCCTGCGTATCGGCGTGAATTTCCAGTTCTGAACACGGCAAAAAGAAAAGGAAGGGCCGCGCGGGCAGCCCTTCCCTTTTCCGTGGCTCCTGTCGATCAGTTGGCGGACTGCGCCCGGAATTCCCAGACCGTCACCTTGCCATCCTTGTCGCTGTCGAGCGCCGCAAGGCGCGTCTTTGCGTCGGCGAAGAACTCGGCCTTGCTCAAGCCTGCGTTCTTGTCGGTATCGAGGGCGGCGAACTTGTCCTTGCGCACCTTGGCGACGGCATCAGCCTCGTCCTGGCTCAGGCCGAACCAGGCCCGCCAGCCCATGCCCCTGTTCATGCCGCGATGCTCGCCGCGACCGCCCCGGGTCGTGAACTCGCTCTCGCTCAGCGCGCCGTCTTTGTTGTCATCAAGGCGCATGAAGAAACGGTCGGCCAGCGTGGCGGCTTCTTCCTCGCCGATCACGCCGTCATTGTTGGCATCGAGCATCATGCCGCCGCGCATCATGCCGTGCTTGCCGTGGCCACGGCCCATGCGGCCGTTGTATCCGTCATCGCCGCCATTGTCGGCGCTGTCGCCGTCGCCGCCGTTCCAGCCCCAGCGGCCGTCATTGCCCTGGCCATGGCCCCAGCCATGGTGGCGGCGGTGTCCCCACCAGCCCCAACCTTCATCAGCCTGACCCATCTGGCCGTCATTCATTCCGGGACCACCATTCAAGTCATCGGGACCGGGCATGGCACCGGGGCCGGGTCCGGGCGTGCCCTGCTGGACCGCCGGCGGCGGCGCAGGAGGCGTGGCATTCTGGGCAAACACGGAACCGGCCGCGAGGGCCGAGGCACCGAGCAGAAGGCCCGTGAGGATTTTTGCAGGGGTTTTCATGGAAACACTCCGATTGTTGAAGTGCTCCTAAGACGCCCGGGCGGCGCGATTTCCGTCGCTACGCAACATTAAATCTCAGACAGGTTCGCCTTAAAGTTGATCGAGCGCCTGTGAGATATCCGCAATCAGGTCGTTGACGTTTTCAAGCCCGATGGAGAGACGCACCAGATTGTCGGGCACGGGACTCTCCGGCCCTTCGATCAGCTTGCGATGTTCAGCAAGGCTTTCCGGGCCACCCAGCGAGGTGGCGGGCGTGATCACCTTGAGCAAGGTGCAGAAGCGCTTGGCACCGTCGAAGTCCGTGCGCAGGAGAAGACTCATCATGCCCCCGAAACCATCCGTCATCTGGCGGCGCGCGATTTCGTAGCCCGGATGGGTGGCAAGTCCCGGATAGAGGACACGCTCTACCTTCGCATGACTGGAGAAATGCCGGGCGATGGCCTTGGCGCTGGCGGAGGCTTCGCGGTAGCGGATGAAAAGCGTCCGCAGTCCGCGCATCAGCAGCCAGCATTCGAAGGGCGCCAGCGGTGCCCCGGTCTTGGTGCGCAGCGCCTGCAACAACGCCCAGCGCTCGTTCAGGTCGCGCGTGATGAGCGTCCCCGCCAGCACATCGGAATGGCCGTTGAGATACTTGGTGACGGAATGAAACACATAGTCCGCGCCGAGTGCGAGCGGATGGGTGGTGACGGCACCCGTCGCCGTGGCATCAACGCCGAGGATCGCGCCCGCCTCATGTGCGGCAGCGGCAGAAGCCGCAATGTCGATCACATCCCACGTCGGGTTGGATGGCGTTTCGATCCACACGAGATCGGTCTTGCCGGGCCGCGCGGCACCGGCGATGGCGCCCGGATCCGTCATGTCGACGAGGGACAGGCTGATCCGTCCCTTTTCGGCGAGCGTCTTCAGCCACGCGCGCACGCCATAATACATATTGATGGGCGCAATCACATGCCCGCCCACCGGCACGGTCTCGACGAGTGCAAAGATCGCTGCAACGCCCGACGGATAGAGCAGGCATCCCGTGCCTTGCTCCAACGCCGCCAGCACAGACTCGGCCTGCGAGAGCGTGGGATTTCCGCCGCGCTGGTAATCATCCGGCACGCGCTTCTCGTAATTCTCGTCGCGCGCATAGGTGGATGACAGGTAGATGGGCGGCACGACCGCGCCGGTCACCGGTTCAATGGCCCGCAGCGCATGGGCCGCGATGGTCTCAGGCCGTGGCTTCTCGTTAGACATGCTGCCCGCCGTTGATATGGAGTTCGGCACCGCTCACATACGACGAGGCATCCGTGCACAGGAAGTAGATGGCCTTCGCCACCTCCTCCGGCTGGCCAAGGCGATGCAGCGGAATCTGCGGGATGATCTTCTCCGTCCCCGGCGAGAGAATGCTGGTCTCGATTTCGCCAGGAGAAATCGCATTGACGCGTACCCCATGCGGACCGAAGTCATGGGCCATCTCGCGGGTGAGCGAGGCCAGCGCCGCCTTCGATGTGGAGTAGGCGGCGCCGGCAAAGGGATGCACCTTCGAGCCGGCGATGGATGTGACGTTGACGACGGCGCCCTTGGCCATCTTCAATTCGTCCAGCAATCCGCGCGCCAGCATGATCGGCGCGAAGAAGTTGATCTGGAAAACCGTCTTCCAGTCGTCTTCGCTCGTGTCGATGGAGTTCATCCGCGCGCCACCCGCGAGCTTGGGGCTGATGGCGGCATTGTTGACCAGCGCATCAAGGCGCGAGCCCTGCGCCTTCAGCTTCTCGCGCATGACGTGGATGGCCTTGTGCGTGTCATCGGAGGACGCAAGATCCACGACGATGTGGTCCTCCGGGCCTGCATCCCACGGACAATCCTCGGGGAAGGGTTGCCTGGAACAGGTGATGACGCGCCAGCCAGCCGTGGAGAAGCGTTTCACGGTGGCGTGGCCAATGCCCCGCGAGGCGCCGGTGAGGATGAGAGTCTTGCGCGTGTCTGTCATGGCTCAGGGATATAGGCGCGCCTTGCTGAACTCGCCATCAGGCTTTTCGCGGCGGAACACCACGCGGTCATGCAACCGGAAGGGACGGTCATGCCAGAATTCGATGGAAAGCGGCCGCACCCGGAAGCCCGACCAATAGGGCGGGCGCGGCACCTCTCCGAGCGCATAGCGGGCCGCTGCCATGGCAACGGCAGTCTCCAGCTCGAAGCGGGCCTTGAGGGGCCGTGATTGCTGCGAGGCCCAGGCACCGATGCGGCTGTCCCGCGCGCGTGAATTGTAATAGGCGTCGGCCTCGGCATCGCTGACGGTCTCGACGAGGCCGCGCACCCGCACCTGCCGCCGCAGCGTCTTCCAGTGGAAACACAGCGCGGCCTTGCCCGTGGCGAGGATCTCGTGACCCTTCTGACTCTCGAAGTTGGTGTAGAAGACAAACCCCCGTTCGCTGAAATCCTTGAGCAGGATCATGCGCACGTTCGGCAACCCGTCTTCATCGACCGTCGCCACCGACATGGCATCGGGATCATTGGGCTCGGACTTCTTGGCGTCCTCCATCCATTCGGCAAACAGCTTGAACGGATCATTGCGCTCGGTGAAGCCGAGGGAGGCGGTGAGGGTGGACAATTCGCTGAGGCTCATGGCACAGACCTTACGCGGCAAACCGGCAGGCCGGAAGCGCCAGCGCCATGGAAATTCGTCATGCCACCCCATGTGCCAGAGTGCCGCAATCCAACTGGATTGTTTCCAGACTTTGTGCCAATAGACGCGGAAACACAGCCACACAGCGCGGACGATCTGAAAAAATGAGCAATAACAAGGGTTTGATGACAGGCAGGCGGGGCCTGATCATGGGTGTGGCGAATAACCGGTCAATTGCCTGGGGCATTGCCAAGTCGTGCGCGGACCAAGGCGCCGAACTCGCCTTCACCTATCAGGGCGACGCTTTGAAGAAGCGAGTGGAGCCACTCGCCGCGGAAGTGTCATCGAAGATCGTCGTACCCTGCGACGTGACCGACACCGCTTCCATCGACGCCACCTTCTCCGAGATCGAGAAGTCCTGGGGCAAGCTCGACTTCCTCGTCCATGCCATCGCCTTCGCCGACAAGAACGAACTGGAAGGCCGCTACGTCGATACCACGGCGGGCAACTTCGACAAGTCGCTGAACATTTCCTGCTACAGCTTCACCGCCGTGGCGCAGCGCGCCGAAAAACTGATGACCGACGGCGGCTCCATGATCACCCTCACCTACTACGGTGCGGAAAAGTGGATGCCCCACTACAACGTCATGGGCGTGGCAAAGGCAGCACTCGAAGCCTCCGTCCGCTACATGGCCGCTGACCTTGGCCCCAAGAACATCCGCGTCAACGCACTCTCGGCAGGCCCCATCAAGACGCTCGCCGCATCAGGGATCGGCGACTTCCGTTACATTCTCAAGTGGAACGAATACAATGCCCCCTTGCGCCGCACCGTCACGATTGAGGAAGTGGGCGATGCCGGCATGTTCCTGTGTTCCAACCTGAGCCGCGGTGTGACCGGTGAGGTGATGCATGTGGATGCCGGCTACCACGTCGTCGGCATGAAGGTGCCGACCGCTCCCGACATGACGCTCAACAAAGATGCCGATTGATCCCGGACTTCCCATTGTCTTCATCCGGCACGGCGAAACCGACTGGAACAAGCAGGGCCTGATCCAAGGCTCGATTGATACCGACCTCAATGCCACGGGCCATGCCCAGGCGAAGGCCCTGGCCGATGCGCTGAGCGTACATGCGGCGGAGTGGGCCGGGTATGAAATCATCGTCTCGCCCCAGCGCCGCGCCCGCCAGACGGCGGAATATGTGCTGGCCGCCCTGTCGCGCAGCGACTGGGCCAGCGAAACCCGCGTGCGCGAACTGGGCTTCGGCGTGTGGGAGGGAAAACCGTTCTGGGAACTGAAGGACTCGCCCGTCTATCCCGCCGATCCGGAGGGGCGCTTCTTCTGGCGGCCCGAGGGCGGCGAGAGCTACGAGGACGGTGTCTCCCGCGTGAACAACTGGCGCGCCACCCTCACCCGGCCGACGCTGGTCATCTCCCACGGTGCCGTGGGGCGCTGCCTGATGGGTGCCGTCGCGGGCCTCGGGCCCGGTGACATTGTTGCGCTGCCCACGCCGCAAGGCGCCTATTGCCGCCTGCAACAGGGCACCATCCAGTGGTTTGACGCCATGGATGTTCGCGCTTAATCAGAAGCCATGTCACACAACACCTTCGGGCATCTCTTCCGCGTCACGACATTCGGCGAGAGCCACGGGCCTGCCATCGGCGCCGTGGTGGACGGCTGCCCGCCCGGACTGCCGCTGACGGCGGACGACATCCAGGTGTTCCTCGACAAGCGCCGACCTGGCCAGTCGCGCTTCACCACGCAGCGCCAGGAACCGGACGCGGTGAAGATCATGTCCGGCGTGTTCGAGGACGAACGCACCGGCGGCCAGCGCACCACCGGCACACCCATCATGCTGATGATCGAGAATGTCGACCAGCGCTCCAAGGACTATGGTGACATTCGTGACAAGTATCGCCCCGGCCACGCCGACCTGACCTATGACGCGAAGTATGGCATCCGCGACTATCGTGGCGGCGGCCGCTCCTCGGCGCGGGAAACAGCCTCGCGCGTAGCGGCAGGGGCCGTGGCCCGCAAGGTCATTCCCGGCGTCACCATTCGCGGCGCACTTGTGCAGATCGGCCCGCACAGGATTGACGCAAAGAACTGGGACTGGAGCGAGGTGGACCGCAATCCCTTCTTCTGCCCGGATGCGGAAGCAGCGAAGCTGTGGGAAACCTATCTCGACGGCATCCGCAAGGCGGGGTCCTCCATCGGCGCCGTGATCGAAGTGACAGCAAGCGGCGTGCCCGCGGGCTGGGGTGCACCCGTCTACGGCAAGCTCGACAGCGAACTCGCCTCCGCCATGATGAGCATCAACGCGGTGAAGGGCGTCGAGATCGGCGCGGGCTTCCATGCCGCAACACTCTCCGGCGAAGACAACGCCGACCAGATCCGCATGCGCCATGGCAAGCCCGAATTTCTCTCCAACAACGCCGGCGGCATCCTGGGCGGCATCGCCACAGGGCAGGACATCGTGGTCCGTTTCGCGGTGAAACCCACCTCCTCCATCCTGACGCCGCGCCAGAGCATCACCAAATCAGGTGAAGAGGCGGACGTCTTCACCAAGGGCCGCCACGATCCTTGCGTCGGCATCCGCGCCGTGCCCGTGGGCGAAGCCATGATGGCAATTGTCCTCGCCGACCAGTACCTGCGCCATCGCGGGCAGGTGGGCTGAAGGCGAAGTCAGCGGCGCGCAGGCATCAGCTGTTTCGCCACCAGCCAGCTGACGGGAATGGCCAGCACAAAGCCGGCCGCAGCCGCCGCAATGATCGGCAAGGCCGTGCTGTTGAATTGCATCGTCAGAACCGCAACGACACCCGTGCCCATCAGCGTTGTGGCAATGATGGCAAACAACATCAGCGAGAGGCGCAACATCTGTAACTCCGTTTCTTATATTAGATGTCCCTAATGTATAAAACCGTGTGGAACTGATATTGATTTGCATCAACCCTGGGTGCGGCGGCGCGTCACGCCTTTTTCGCCGCGATCAGAAATTCCCTGTTGCCATCGCCGCCGGTGATGGGTGAAGGCACGACACCCAACACCCGCCACCCCTGCCCCTGGAAGAAAGCACTGATGCGCTCACAGGTCTGCGTGAGCAACGCATCATCACGCACCACGCCGCCCTTGCCCAGCGCCTCCCGGCCCACTTCGAATTGCGGCTTGATGAGCGCGATGATTTGCGTACCGGATCGCACCAGCGTCAGCAGTGGCGGCAGCGCCAGTGTCAGTGAGATGAAACTCACGTCACAAACGATCAGCGCCGTCTCCCGCGGAACATCGGTGGCCGTGATGTCGCGCGCATTCAAGCCTTCGCGCAACGTCACCCGCGGATCGGTGGCGAGTTGCCCCGCCATTTGGCCATGCCCCACATCAATGGCCGTCACGTGCGCCGCCCCGGCCTCCAGCAAAACCTGCGTGAAGCCACCTGTGGAGCAGCCGAGGTCGACACAGTTTTTTTGTGATATATCAATTGGAAAAGCCTCGAACCCGTGAATCAGCTTTAATGCCGAGCGGGAGACGTAGCGCGCGGTTTCATCACGCAGTGTGATGGCGTCGGCGGCAGTGACGGTTTGCGACGGCTTGCGCGCCGCCGCACCATTCACGTCAACAATGCCGCGCAATACCGCATCGCGTCCGCGCGCCCGGCTTTGCACCAGCCCACGCGCAACGAGCGCTTCATCCAGCCGTTGTGAGGTCACTCCACATCCAGCGGTGTGCGGCCAACGGGATTGCCCTTGCCGTCGAGCGTAATCTTCTCGATGCGGGCTTCAGCTTCTCGCAACTTGGACTCGCAGTGCTTGCGCAAGGCTTCACCGCGTTCGTAGATCTTGATCGACTCCTCGAGATCAACCCTCCCGCCTTCGAGCCGCGCGACAATCTCTTCAAGGGCGGCAAGCGCCTTCTCGAAGGACATGGCGGCAATGTCATCTGGCGTGGTCATGTCTCGTCATCCTCGTCGTCGGATTGTTCTTCCATCTGGGCGGTGAGGCTTTGGCCATGCATGAGTGCATGAAGGTGCACGCCCACCGAACCCGCCAGACCCTGCAGATCATAGCCGCCTTCCAGCACCGAGACAACGCGGCCCCGCGCGTGCGTGTCAGCAAGTTCCATGAGGCGGAGCGTGGCCCATGCGAAATCTTCTTCCGTGAGTTCAAGGCTGCCCAGCGGATCACGGACATGCGCATCGAATCCCGCCGAGATGATCACGAGGTCCGGCGCGAAGGAATCGAGGGCGGGGAGGATGATGCTGTTGAAGGCCTCGCGGAACTCGACACCGCCGTCACCTGCCCGGAGCGGCGCATTGAAGATGTTGCCCACGCCCGTTTCATTGCGCGCGCCCGAACCGGGATAGAGGGGCATCTGGTGAGTCGAACCGTAGAACAGGTTCTCGTCGGCCCAGAAGATGTCCTGCGTGCCGTTACCATGATGCACATCGAAATCGACGACCGCGACCCGCTCCGCATCATAGCGCGTGCGGGCATGCAGCGCCGCGATTGCCGCCTGGTTGAACAGGCAGAATCCCATGGCCTTGTTCTGCTCGGCATGGTGGCCGGGCGGCCGCAGCGCACAGAAGGCGTTTGAGGCTTCGGCGCGGAACACGGCATCAACCGCAGCCGTTGCAGCACCCGCCGCCCGCAAGGCGGCCTCCAGCGAATGCGCGGACATCACCGTATCGGCGTCGAGATACTCAAACCCGCTCTCCGGCGCCACGGCGAAGATGCGTTGCACATGCTCCGGCGTATGGGCCAGCAGCAACTGCGCTTCAGTGGCGCGCGGCGCTTCCCGGCGTTGGGCTGCGGCGAAATGGGGCGCATCGAGCACGGAATAGACCGCCTTGATCCGGTCCACCCGCTCGGGGTGTCCTGGCGGTGTTTCGTGGCGAAGGCTTGAGCGGTGGGTATAGACAAGGGTCGTCATGGCGCTGGTGTAGCGGAGGAGGCGTCCCGCTGCTATAGGCGCGGCCCATGATCCCCGGGCAGGACATCATCCGCGCAGCCCGCATCCTGCGCCAGGGCGGACTTGTCGCCTTCCCCACCGAGACCGTCTACGGCCTCGGCGCCGACGCCTGCAATGATGAAGCCGTGGCGCGGGTCTTCGCCGCCAAGGGCCGCCCGCAGTTCAACCCCCTGATCGCCCACGTGACCGACCTTGCGGCCGCGGAAAAACTGGGCGTCTTTCCCGCCGCGGCCCGCGCCCTGGCCGACGCCTTCTGGCCGGGGCCGCTGACCCTTGTGGTAGAGCGCGCCGCCGGTTGCCCCGTATCACGGCTGGCGTCCGCAGGCCTTTCGTCGCTCGCCCTGCGCGTTCCCGCCCATACGGTGGCGCTGGCCCTGTTGGCCGAGTTCGGTGGGCCCGTGGTGGCGCCCAGCGCCAATGCTTCCGGCCGCATCAGTCCAACCTCCGCCGCCCACGTGCGCGCCTCCCTCGGAGAGGCCGTCGACATGATCCTCGATGGCGGACCCTCGCAGGTGGGCGTCGAGTCGACCGTCGTGAGCTTTCTCGATGGCCCGCCCCGCCTGTTGCGCCCCGGCGGGTTGCCGCGCGAGGAGATCGAGGCCTGTCTTGGAACGAGGCTCGCGCAGCCAGCGGCGGGTCCGCTCCATTCCCCCGGACAGATCGAAAGCCACTACGCACCGCGCGCCACCCTCCGCCTCAATGCGGAGGCGCCCGTTGTCGGCGAGGTCTATCTCGGCTTTGGAATTCACCGCCACGGGCCGCACACCCTCTCCGCCACCGGCAACCTGATCGAGGCCGCTGCAAACCTGTTTCGCATGTTGCATGACCTCGATGCCCAGGGTCCGCGCCGCATCGCCGTCGCCCCCATTCCCCACGCCGGACTTGGCGACGCCATCAACGACCGCCTCAACCGCGCAGCAGCACCCCGCTCCTCATGACCCGATCCCCTTCTCCTGAAACCCTGGCCCGCCTCGCCGCCGTCGTCGGCGAGAAGGGTGTGATCCGCGACGCTCACGGCCAGCAACCCTACCTCCACGAATGGCGCGACCTGTGGCATGGCAAGACGCCGCTCGTCCTCCGCCCCGCATCAACCGATGACGTCTCCCGCATCATGGCGATTGCCCATGAGACGGACACGGCGATCGTGCCGCAAGGAGGCAACACCGGATTGGTGGGCGGACAGATTCCCAATCCCGATGGCAGCGAAGTCCTGCTTTCGCTCGACCGCATGACGCGCATCATCACCGTCGATGCCGCCGACTTCTCCATCACCGTGGAAGCCGGCGCGACACTCGCCGCCGTGCAGCGCGCCGCGGCTGATGCGGACAGGTTGTTCCCGCTCTCGCTTGCTTCCGAAGGTTCGTGCCGCATTGGTGGCAATCTCGGCAGCAATGCCGGCGGTGTGAACGTGCTCGCCTACGGCAATGCGCGAGACCTCTGCCTCGGCCTCGAAGTGGTGCTCGCCGATGGCCGCGTGCTCAATCTCCTGCGCAGCCTGCGCAAGGACAATACCGGATACGACCTTCGCAACATGTTCATCGGCAGCGAAGGCACGCTCGGCATCATCACGAAGGCGGTGTTGAAACTCTTTCCCCGTCCCCGCCGCCACGACACGGCCTTCGTTGCCGTGCCATCGCCGCAGGCTGCAGTGTCGCTGCTTGCGCGCTTCAGGCAACGCGCCAACTCTGCCGTGGTAGCCTTTGAATTGATTCCGGAAATTGCTGTTCAGTTTGTGAGCAGACACATGGGTGTTTCGCGCCCGCTCCCACAAGGCTCACCCTGGTTTGTGCTGAGTGAATTCGCCGACGCTGCCGAAGGCGCCATGGAACACGCCCTCGCCGATGCCATGGAGGAAGGGCTCGTCACCGATGCGGCACTTGCCCAGAATGAAACGCAGCGCATGGCCTTCTGGGAACTGCGCGAGAAGCTCTCGGACTCGCAGAAATTCGAAGGCGGTTCGATCAAGCATGATGTGTCCGTGCCCGTGTCGCGCATTCCGGATTTCATTGCAGCGGCCATCCCCGCTGTGGAGGCATTCATGCCGGGATGCCGCTACATGTGCTTCGGCCACATGGGCGACGGCAACCTGCACTTCAATGTGTCGCAGCCCATCGGCATGGACAAGCAGGGCTACCTTGACCACTGGCCGGAGATGAGCCGCATCGTGCATGATGTGGTGCTCGCCCATGGCGGTTCCATTTCCGCTGAGCACGGCATCGGCCAGTTGAAGCGCGACGACATGTGCCGCATCAAGTCACCCGTCGAGCTGGACGTGATGCGCGCCCTGAAACACATGCTCGACCCCAGAGGCATTCTCAACCCTGGCAAGGTGCTGCCCGGCGCGTGATCCTCAGAGAAGGTCCATCTGCCCGCCTGCGGGCTTTGGCGGCGCGGCAGGTTTCGGTTTCGGCGGCGGTGCATTACGCGCGATGACGGTCGGCTCCATCACGAAATAATCATCCGCAGCGGGCCGCAGCAACGGCACGATCTTCGTTGCATCATCATCGCTGCAATCAAGCCACATCTCGAAATCCTCAGGCCGGATGATCACGGGGCTGCGGGTGTGAATGGTGGCGACGAGCGCGTTGGCGGATGTGGTGATGATGGCTGCTGTCTCAAGTTCGGATCCGTCCGGCCCCATCCAGTGTTCCCAGATGCCCGCGAAGGCCATCAACCCGTCATCGGGCCGGTGGATGAAATAGGGCGTCTTCTTGCCCGGCACGTCGCCTTCCCATTCATAGAAACCGTCCGCCGGAATGAGGCAGCGCCGCCGCCGGATGGCATTGCGGAAGGTGGGCTTCTCCAGCACCGTCTCGCAACGGGCGTTGATCAGCGGCTTGCCCGGCGCCACCTCCTTCGCCCATGACGGAACGAAACCCCAGCGCACCAATCCGAAGTGCCGGTTCTCCTGCCCCTTGCGCACGATGGCGATGGGGCCGCCCGGCGTTACGTAGGTGCGCGGCGGGAAGTCCGGCGTCTCCAGATAGTTGAAAAGCGTGCGCGTCTCTTCCGGAGAGCGCCTGAAACTGTAAAGTCCACACATGACGGAAAATCCTAGCAGCGCCCCGCCCCTCATCAAAGCAGCCTCGGCGTGCGTCTGGCACGAGGGGAAGGTGCTGCTGGCCCGCCGGGGCAAGGCCCTGGGCCGTGGAACCTGGGCCTTTCCCGGAGGCAAGCTGGAATTGGGCGAAACGCCCCTCGAAGCCGCCCACCGGGAACTCCTGGAGGAGACAGGTGTTCAGGCGGACCTGCGCGAACTGATCGGCGAGTTCCGCATCTCCACGCCGCAGGCGACCTTCCTGATCAGCAGCTTCACAGGGTGGTTTCTCTCCGGGGAAGCGCAGGCCGCGAGCGACTCCGATGCCGTGGCCTGGGTGGCGCCCGCCGAGCTTGCCGCCTTCAACCTCGCCCCGAATATCGCCGGAGCCGTGGCCCGGGCCCGGCAACTGCTGAACCTTTGAAGAAAAATGAGCCGCCCGCGTTAACCTTCAATTAAGGGATGACTCGCTGGCGCGAAGTGCTCTGCTAAGGTGAATCCACTGACGCCGCACACACTGATTGCCTTTCAAAACCATGCTCAAACTCGATCACAAGCCTGCCCCGCCCCAGCCCGCGCAAGAGGCTAAACAAGTGGCGTTGCGCTACATCCTCGAGGCCTGGGAAGAGGCTGTGTACGATGGGCTGGACTCCGACGCCATTGCCACCGCCGCAATCTTCGCCGCCCTCTCCGACATGATCGCCAGTTATGGTGAGGAACCGGTGGCGCAGATGTGCGCCCGCCTGCCGGAACGAATCCGCCAGGGCGAGTTCACCGTGGGCAAGACCACGCAGTAATCGTGGTCAGATATCCCGCGCCATGAAGGTGCTGTTGGGGTCCGGCTTGTAGCCTTCGAACGGCGGGCATTCCGCAAAGCCATGGCGCGCATAGAGTGCCCGCGCCGGCGCGAAGAAATCGAACGACCCTGTTTCCAGAAGCAAGCGCGACAGCCCCATCCCCTTGGCCTCGCCCATGATGTGGCTGAGCAATGCCGAGCCCACGCCGCTCCGCCGCGCCGTCTTCAGCGTGTGCATGGATTTGATTTCGCCTTCCCGCGCGCTCATGCGCTTCAGCGCGCCCACGCCCATCAGCGTCGCGCCATCCCATGCCGACCAGAAGGCAATATCGGGCGATTTGAGGCGCGACACGTCGAAGACATGGGCCGAGCCTTTGGGCGTCACGGAAACATTCGTGTCGAAGTGCAACTTCAGCATCGCCAGCACCTGCGGGTCGTCCAGCCCACCGGGAACAATGCGGAGGCTCATGGCTTCACATCCACAACGACACGGCCACGCACCTTGCCCGCCACGATCTCCGCCGCCACGCGCGGCACATCATCAAGCGTGATGTGCGTCGTGAGGGCCGCGAGCTTGCTCCTGTCGAGGTCTTTGGCGATCCGCTTCCAGCAGGCGATGCGGCGCGGCTGCGGTGTTGTCACGGAATTGACGCCGATGAGCCGCACGCCCCGGAGGATGAACGGCGCCACGCTGGTCGGCAGGTCCATGCCACCCGCAAGTCCCGTGGCCGCAACGGTGCCTTCCGGCAACACTTGCGAAATGGCGTTGGCCAGCATGGTGGAACCCACCGTATCGACAACGCCCGCCCAGCGCGCCTTCGCCAGCGCCTTCACCGGACCCTGCAACTCCTTGCGGTCGATGACCGACGTGGCTCCAAGAGATTTGAGAAACGCCTCTTCCTCCGGCCGCCCTGTGGCAGCGACGACGTTGAATCCGAGCTTCGACAGGATGGCGATTGCGGTTGATCCGACCCCGCCCGCTGCACCCGTGACCAGCACTTCGCCCTGCGCCGGGGTGACGCCCTGCTCTTCCAGCGCCATCACACACAGCATGGCCGTATAGCCCGCAACACCCACGGCCATGGCATCAGCCGTGCTGAATCCATTCGGCAAGGGCACCAGCCAATCACCGTTGACGCGAGCCATCTCGGCGAAACCGCCGTAGTGGCCTTCGCCGACGCCCCAACCGCCCAGCACGACCTTGTCGCCCGCCTTCCACTGCGGATGACTGGAGGAGCGCACCGTGCCCGCGAGATCAATGCCCGGCACCAGCGGCCAGTGCCGGATGATCGGGCCCTTGCCCGTGATTGCCAGGCCATCCTTGTAATTCACCGACGAGTGCGCAACGTCGATCGTGACATTGCCCTCCATCAGGTCGGCCTCCGTCAGCCGGACAAATTCCACCTTCTGGCCGTCATCGGTCTTGCTCACGAGGATGGCGCGAAAACTCTCGGTCACGTCATTGTCTCCGGTTGCAGGGCTTCAGTGAATTGCGCGGGCTGCCCCGTGGCCGGTCCGGGGATCTCGCCCTGCCACATGGCGCAGGCGCCACGAATGAACGTGCCAACGGGCCAGCCCTGCACACGCACGCCGTCGTAGGGCGTCCACTGGCTGCGGCTTTCAATCCATTCATTCCGGATCGTCTCGCTGCGCAACAGATCAACGATGGTGAAATCGGCGTCATAGCCTTCCGCGATGCGGCCCTTGCGCGACAAGCCGAAAATACGCTGCGGACCCTGGGACGTGAGATCAACAAACCGTTCCAGCGTCAGCCGGCCCTTGTTCACATGGTCGAGCATGATGGGCACCAGCGTCTGCACGCCCGTCATGCCCGAGGGCGATTGGGGATAGGGCTTGGCCTTCTCTTCCAGCGTGTGCGGCGCGTGATCGGAACCAAGCACATCCACGAGGCCGGATTGGATCGCGGCCCACAGGCCGTCCCGGTGTTCCGCGCCGCGCACCGGCGGGTTCATCTGTAATCGCGTGCCGAGCCGGGCGTAGTCATCGCCCGACAGGGTCAAGTGATGCGGCGTCACCTCCACCGTTGCCACATCGCGGTACTGCGCCAGGATGGGCAACTCGTCCCGCGTAGACACATGCAGGATGTGGATGCGCTTGCCGTGCCGGCGCGCGATGCGGCAGAGGCGCGTCGTGCACAGCACCGCCGCCTCCACGTCGCGCCACACGGGATGGCTCGCAGCATCGCCGGCCACCTGATGCCCGACGCGCTCACGCAGGCGGAATTCATCTTCGCTATGGAAAGCCGCCCGCCGCGACAGGCGCGAAATGATCTGGTCCAGTCCGCCATCATCATCCACCAGCAGATCGCCGGTCGAGGAACCGGCAAAGACCTTGATGCCGGCCGACCCTTCCAGCTTTTCAAGAGCCGGGATGCCAGCGATGTTGTCGCGCGTGCCGCCGACATAGAAGGCGAAATCGCAGAACATGCGGTTGCGGCCCCGCGCCACCTTGTCCGCCAGGGCTTCCGCGCTGGTCGTCGTCGGTTTGGTGTTGGGCATCTCGAAGACAACGGTGACGCCTCCCGCCACTGCGGCGCGGCTGCCCGTTTCCAGGTCTTCCTTGTGGGTGGGGCCGGGCTCGCGGAAATGCACCTGGCTGTCGATCACGCCAGGCAGGATGTGCAACTTGCGGCAGTCCCGCACCTCGGCGGCGGCGAATCCGGCGAGATCACCCAACGCCACGATGCGGCCCTTGTCCACGGCGATGTCACGGACACCCGTGCCATCCTGATTGACCACGGTTCCCCCCTTGAGGATGAGATCAACCTGTCGTGACATGCAGGGCCTTTCTTGATTGGGCGTCCGGGCTTTCGTAAAGAGAATGCGGAACCGACGCAAGGCACATGGCTTCACCATTCGCAGCACAAATTCTTTCCTCCCGCGCCGTCATCCGGCTTGCGGGCGAGGCGCCATTGGCCTTCCTCCACAACCTCCTCACCTGTGAAACCGCAGACCTGCCGCCCCGCACCTGGGCCTACGGCGCCCTGCTCTCGCCTCAAGGCAAGATCCAGCACGATGTCTTTGTCATCCACGACGGAACCAGCGTCTTCATCGATTGCGCGCTGTCGCAACGCAGCGCCCTGCTGCAGAAACTGAAGCTCTACCGCCTGCGGGCGAAGATCGAGATCGAGGCGGATGAGAGCAGCCGCATCGCCGTGGGCAGCGCCACAGGACTGGGCGGAGATGATCCGCGCCTGGCAGGCATGGGCCAGCGCAGCATCGTGGCCACTGGCGCAATGCCGGAAGGAACGGGTTACGCGGCAGCACGCATCGCCAACGGCCTTGCCGACAGCGACGCCGACATCGGCGAGAACGCGCTCTTTCCCCACGAAGCCAACCTCGACCTTGTTCACGGCGTGAGTTTCACCAAGGGCTGTTATGTTGGACAGGAAGTGGTGTCGCGCATGCAACACCGGGGTACGGCCCGAAACCGCATCTTGCCCATCACGGGCACCGCAGCCTTGCCCCCGAAGGGCAGCGAAATCCGTTCAGGCTCCACCGCCATCGGTGAAGTCCTGTCGTCGGTCGGAACGGAGGGACTGGCCCTCCTCCGCCTCGATCGCCTGGCGGAAGCGACGGCACCACTGCTGACATCCGCTGTCAGGCTCTCCGTTCACAAGCCGCAGTGGATGACCCTCCCTCTCACCATCCCGGATGCCGCTGCATGAATGCCACGACCCACGACGACGGCAAGAACCGCTGCCCCTGGTGCGGCACGGATTCCCTTTACGTGCACTATCACGACACGGACTGGGGCGTGCCCGAGTATGACTCGCGCGCGTTGTTCGAGAAGCTCATCCTCGATGGCTTCCAGGCGGGATTGTCGTGGATCACCATCTTGCGCAAGCGCGATCACTTCCGCGCCGTGTTCGACAACTTCGACGCGGAGAAGATCGCCCGCTACGATGCCCGCAAGGTTGCGGCGCTGATGAACGACCCCGGCATTGTCCGTAACCGGCTGAAGATCGACGCAGCGGTGACGAGCGCCCAGGCCTATCTCGAAATGCCGGACTTTTCCGCCTATCTCTGGGGTTTCCTCGATGGCAGGCCGGTGCAGAACAGTTTCCGCGGCATGGGCGATGTCCCGGCCCAGACGCCGCTGGCTGAAAAAATCTCCAAGGACCTGAAGAAGCGCGGCTTCCGTTTCGTCGGACCGACGATTGTCTACGCCTTCATGCAGGCCTGCGGCCTCGTCAATGACCATCTGGTGGGCTGTCACCGCCACGCACACGTGAAAACCCTGGCCCGCCGATGAATACCGTTCCGCCCCGCGCCTGGCAGCGCATGCTGTCCGGCCGCCGCCTTGACCTGCTCGATCCCTCGCCGCTTGATATCGAGATCGAGGACATTGCCCATGGCCTCGCCCGCGTGGCGCGCTGGAATGGACAAACGCGCGGCGACCACGCCTTCTCCGTGGCGCAGCATTGCGTGGTCGTGGAAGCGATCTTTGCCCACCTCACGCCAGCGGCCTCCCGCGCCGACCGGCTTGTGGCGTTGCTGCACGATGCGCCGGAATATGTGATCGGTGACATGATCTCGCCGTTCAAGGCAGCGCTCGGCGTCGACTACAAGGCCTTCGAGAACCGCCTGCTTGGCGCCATCCACCTGCGCTTCGGCTTGCCACCCGTGGCCCGCGCCGAATTGCTCGACCAGATCAAGCAGGCCGACCGTGTTGCTGCATACCTGGAGGCCACCCAGCTTGCCGGATTTGCCGTCGACGAGGCCCGCCGCTTCTTCGGCAATCCGCGTGGCCTCACCGGGCTCGCCCCGGAATATGGTCACGCCCTTGCGCCGCTTCCTGCGACCAAAGCCGCATCGCAATACTGTGCAGCCTTCGCCAAATTGCAGGCCGCATCATGATCATTGTCACCAGCCTGCGCGACAGCCATGCGCAACTCGCCGCCCATGGCGCCAAACGCGCCATCAGCATCCTCAGTCCCGACACGCCCCATCCGGATTTTCCGGCACTGGCCGACGGCCAGCACCTCAGGCTGACGTTCCACGATGTGAACGCCGATGGCGGCGGCCTCGAAGGCCCCAAGATGCGCGATGCAGAACGGCTCGTGCACTTCATCACGGAGTGGGACCGCACCGCCCCGCTGCTCATCCATTGCTGGGCCGGCATCAGTCGCTCCACGGCCGCGGCCTATTCCGCCGCCTGCCTGTTGCGCGCCGATGAAGATGAAGATGACCTCGCCCGCGAGTTGCGTGAGGCTTCGCCCTCTGCCACGCCGAACCGCCTGATCGTCTCGCAGGTGGACCAGATCCTCGGGCGCCACGGCAGGATGCTGCGCGCAGTGGAACGGATCGGCCGCGGCGCCGACGCCTTCGAGGGACGCTCCTTCACCCTTCCCATCCGCACCACCGGCCGTTGAGCCAATAAAAAAGGCGCCGCGCGGCGCCTTGTGGGGTGCGATGGCTGGCCGGTCAGCCGTCAGAATAGAAGATGTGCGTGCCGATCTTCACCAGCTTGCGCATGGACCGGGCCCAGCGCGGCTTCACGTAGTCGGCATGATAGTTGGTGGCGGTGCTCATGGCTTTGCCCATGTTGACCTCGCCGCTGATCGCCATCTGGGCAATGCGCTTGGAGCGCGACCAGGCGGCAGGGCTCTTCACGTCGTCTGGCATGCCGTCGCAGGCAAAGGAGAACTGGCAGGAATTGCGGCGCTGCGAACCCTGGTAGACCACGCCGCAGATTGTCTTGGGATAGGCCGGATCCTTGGTGCGGTTGAGGATGACCTTCGCGACCGCAAGCTGACCCATCTCGGACTCGGAGCGGGCTTCGAAGTAGACGGCCCGGGCAAGGCAGTTCTCCTCCGCGACGCGGAGGCGGCGCTGCGACAGCTGCTTTTTCTTGTCCGTGTTTGAAATGACGAGAGCTTCGCCCGTTTCGGCGGGCTTGGCGGCCAGCGCCAGCTTCTTCACCGCCTTGGCGCTCACATCCTGTTCGGCCTTCAGGTTGATGGAGGCCGGCTCGATGTGGATACGCTTGTCCTTGGCTGCGGCGAGCGCCTTCTTCTTCACGGGCGCTTCAGGCGCTTCCCCGGCATCGGGAACAAAAAGGTCGCCCTTGCCATCGGCCTGCACGGTCTGGCTGCGCAGTTGCACGAGGGCGGCGGACTGGAATGTGTCGCCTTCCGGCAGCAGCGAACTCTTGCTCGAAAGCTCGGTCGTTTGCGGCATGGAGGGCATGGACGGAATGGAGATGACGGAGGCTTCAGCGGTATGGGCCGACGCGTTGCGGCCGATGTAGTGTCCGGCAAAGGCAAAAGCGGCGACCAGCATGATGCCGCCCAGCACGATTGGCGAATATTCTGCAATGGCGCTGCGGGGTTCCTCGAACTCCAGTTCAAAGGAGTCGTCAACCCAGCTCCGTCGCCCGCGATATTCCGGTGCCCTCAACTTCCCGCTCCGACTTGTTGTTGACCGGACCTCCCTAGTGGGAACCCCGACCGGATACCAGTACAATACAACGGTTCCCGTTTACCACAGGTTAACCACGTCCGGCAACCCGAAATGGCCATTCCGGGGTCACTTTTCCGCCTTCTGTAAGGCATGGTTAACACACTGAACGGGCGGGGTTTTAGCCTGATTTCCGCAACCGGGCCTGGGCTGCGGCAAGGCGCGCGATGGGCACGCGGAAGGGCGAGCACGACACATAGTCGAGCCCCTCGGACTCACAGAAGGCGATCGATTGCGGGTCGCCGCCATGCTCGCCGCAAATGCCGAGATGGATGTCCGGACGCGCTGCCCTGCCCCGCTCCACCGCCATGTGAACAAGCTCGCCCACACCATCCACGTCCAGCGTGACGAAGGGATCGGCCGGAAAGATTCCCTTGGACGCGTATTCACCGATGAAGCGGGCGCTGTCGTCGCGGCTGATGCCGAATGTCGTCTGGGTGAGGTCGTTTGTGCCGAAGGAAAAGAACTCCGCCGCCTGGGCGATGTCCGCCGCCCTGAGGGCGGCGCGCGGCAACTCGATCATCGTGCCCACGCGATAGGTGAAGGTCAGCCCCGTCTCGCGCTGCACGTCGGCAGCGGCGGCATCGATCCGTCCCCGCACCAGGTCAAGCTCGGCGCGCGAGACGACCAGCGGCACCATGATTTCCGGAATGGGCGGCTTCCCCGTCGTTTTCGCCACCTCGGCCACCGCCTCGAACACGGCGCGGGCCTGCATGTCCACGATTTCGGGATAGCTCAGCAGCAGGCGCACCCCGCGATGGCCCAGCATGGGATTCTGCTCGCGCAGGTCCTGGATGCGGCGGCGGAGCAGCGTGTTGTCGGCATTGAGCGCACGCGCCAAGGCATCGATGTCGGCGCTGTCTTCGGGCAGGAATTCATGCAGCGGCGGATCGAGCAGGCGCAGCGTCACCGGAAGGCCCGCCATGATCTCGAACAACTCCACGAAGTCCGTGCGCAGCATGGGCAGCGCCTTGGCCAGCGCCGCCCGCCGGTCGCGCTCGCGGTCGGCCAGGATCATCTCGCGGATGGCCACCAGCCGGTCGCCTTCGAAGAACATATGTTCGGTGCGGCAAAGTCCGATGCCTTCCGCGCCGAAATCCCGCGCCATGCGGGCATCCTGCACCGTTTCGGCATTGGCACGCACGGCCATGCGGCGGTGCTTGTCGGCCCAGGTGAGCAGCGTGGCGAAATTGCCGGAGAGTTCCGGCGGACGGATATCCACCGCGCCCTTGAGCACCTGCCCGGCCGAGCCATCGAGCGTGATGATGTCGCCCCGCTTCAGGGTGAAACCCGGTCCGGTGAGTGTGCCCGCAACGGTGTCGATGCGGAGCGCCGATGCGCCGGACACACAAGGTTTGCCCATGCCGCGCGCAATCACCGCCGCATGGGAGGTCATGCCGCCGCGCGTGGTGAGCACGCCTTCCGCCGCGTGGAGTCCGCGAATGTCTTCCGGCAGCGTCTCGGGCCGGACGAGGATCACCTTCACTCCATCTGCCGCGAGCGCGCGCGCCTCCTCGGCATCGAAGATGATCGCCCCCGACACGGCTCCCGGAGAAGCCGGCAGCGCCGATACCACGACCATGCGCTTGGCTTCGGGATCAATTGTGGAATGGAGCAACTGGTCCAGCGACAGGGGATCGATGCGGAGCAGCGCCTCCTGTTCCGTCATGGAGCCGGCGCGCACGAAATCGGTGACGATCTGCAGCGAGGCGGAGGTCGAGCGCTTGCCGGGCCGGGCTGACAGGAACCACAGCCGTCCATGCTCCACCGTGAATTCGACTTCAACGGCGTCACGCAACGTCGTTTCCAGTGCCGCAACCCCCTTTTCCAGCGCGGCGCAAGTCTCGGGCAGGACGGACTGGAGCGACTCTCCACCGCCATTGCGCAAGGGCACCACGGCCCTGAGCCGCGCCGCGAGGTCCGGGCCTTGCGCCTGCGGCAGGAATTCGCCAGCCATCGCTGCCACGCCTGTCTGCGGGTGGCGGGACCAGGCGCGGCCGACGCCACTGTCGTCGCCCGCATTGCCGAACACCATGGCCTGCACGATGAGGGACAGTCCTGCATCTTCCGGCGCGCCGTGAATCTTGCGCTGTGTCTTGGCGCGCGGCGCATGCCAGGCGCGCACCATGGCGGCGAGCGTCGTCATCAGTTGCTGGCGCGGATCCTCCTGGAAGGCCTCGCCGTTGTTGCTTTCGAACTGCGCCTTGAAGCGCTTTGCGATTTCCGTGGCGTCCGAGCCGCGCAACTCCGCATCCGACACATAGCCGCGCTCCTCCTTGTAGAGGGCCAGCACATCCTCAAAGGCGGCGGGGTCGTCCCCCAGCACGGCATGGGCATAATTCTGGATGAAACGGCGGTAGCATTCCTGGGCAAAGCGCACATCGTTGCTCTCGGTTGCAAGCGCCGCCACAGTGACGTCGTTGAGGCCGATGTTGAGCACTGCCTCGACTGCACTGGGCACACCTGCGGGCACACTGGGCCGCACCGCCAGCAGCAGCGGCTTCTCGCGCCCGCCGAATGTGCGGCCGGTCTCCGCTTCCAGTTGCGCGATGGCCTGGTCGAGTTTCCCGGACAGCGGTGCTTTCAGGCCCTCGCCGAGGCTGCGGCAGGCCGCGACTGGCAGCGCAAAGCCGGGCGGCACCGCCAACGACAAGGCCGCCATGCCGCATAGCTGCGTCGCCTTCGCGCCCAGTGCGGCAGCGTCGGACGGCCCCGTGGAACCGAGGTGGCAGAAGAGAAGCGGGTCAGCGGCGGTCATGATCGTGTTGCATTGCAGCAAAGCCGTTCGGCCCGACGCGGTCAAGCCTTCCGTGCACAGACGATGAACGGCGCTGCGATGAGGTCGTCCTCAGGCTGGCAGGGCTCGGGGCAAAGCGGGCGTGCGGTTGCGGAAGACGAGCCACATCGCCACCGACATGTTGGCGAGGTTCCAGCCGATGCCGTGGACGAAGGCCCAGGTGTATGACCCGGTCATGTCGTAGATCTGGCCTGATAGCCATCCGCCCAGCGCCATGCCCAGCACGGTTGCCGTCAATACCAGTGAAATGCGGAAGCCCGCCTGCCGCGCCGGGAAATTGTCGCGGATGATGAGCGCATAGCTCGGCACAATACCGCCCTGCGAAAGGCCGAAGAAGGCCGACACGATGTAGAGCGAGGTGAGGCCATCGAAAGGAATGTAGAAGAGCAGCGCCAGGCATTGCAGCAACGAACCGATGATCAGCGTCCCCACGCCGCCGATCTTGTCGGCGAGAAGTCCGGATGCAAAGCGCGAGATGACGCCGAAGCCCAGCATGAGCGACAGCATTTCCGCCCCCCGCGCCGTGCCGTAGCCCAGGTCGGCGCAATAGGCGATGATGTGCACCTGCGGCATGGACATGGCGACACAGCAGGCCAATCCGGCGAAAATCAGCAGCCCCTGCAGCACTGGCGTGCCGTTCGGTTCCCGCGTGAGCGCTGCGGGCGCCGGACGCTCCTCCAGCGAGGCGCGCGGACGCAACAGCAGAGACAGCGGCAGCATCAGCACCACCGTGACGATGCCGATGAAGATGTAGGAATTGCGCCAGCCCCACAGTTCGATGGCGTGGGTGAGCACGGGCGGCCAGATGGTGCCGGCGAGGTAATTGCCGCTGGCGACGATCGCCACCGCAATGCCGCGCCGCTTCTGGAACCACAGCGAGATGTCGGCCACCAGCGGGCCGAAGGTGGTGGCACAGCCCATGAAGCCGATGATGCCCGCCTGGGCCGCAACGAAGGTCCAGTAGCTCGGCGCATAGGCGCAGGCGATGAAGCCCACACCCAGCATCACGGAGCCCGCAAACATCGGCACCATGATGCCGAAACGGTCCGCAATCCGGCCCGTCACGAGGCCGCCCAGGGCAAAGCCGATCATGGTGAGGGCGTAAGGGAGGGAGGCACCCGAGCGGTCAATGCCGAACTCGTGTTCGACCACCGGCAACGTGACCACCGCCGCCCACAACCCGATGCCGCCAATGGTGGCAAGGGCCAGCGAAATCGCCATGCGGAACCAGGAATATCGCGAGTCGGGAGCGTGGATCATCCGCGCCGCATATCACGCCGGCGCGCCGCTGCGTAGGGCCAGCCTCGCACAACTGCCCAGCACCTCAGGTGCATCGATTGTACCACGGCTCCTCCCCTCCCGATCGCGCTCACGCGGCGAAGGGAGGATGAGGGAACTCAGCCTTCGATCTTGGAAAAATCCGCCACCTCGGCGCAAGCCTCGCGGATGCGGTTGAGGAGACGCAGGCGGTTGACGCGGAAGGTCTGGTCCTTGTCGTTCACCGTGACGCCCTCGAAGAAGGCATCGACGGGCGCGCGCAATTTCGCAATCGCCTTCATCGCCGTCTCGAAATCCTCGTTCTCCACGGCCTTGCGGGCCTGCGCTGACGACGCGGTGATGGCGGAATGCAGCGCCTTCTCCTCGCCCTTGATCAGCTGCTGCGGATTGACGTCACCCGAATAGGTGGTGCCGTCCTTCTTCTCTTCGATGCGGAGGATGTTGGCGGCGCGCTTCACACCCGCGAGCAGGTTCTTGCCGTCATCGGTGTCGAGGAACTTCGACAACGCCTCGACACGCTTCACCACCATCAGCAGGTCATCCTGCCCACCGAGGGAGAACACCGCGTCGATCAGGTCATGCCGCGCGCCTTGATCCTTGAGATAGACCTTGAGGCGGTCGGCGAAGAAGGAGAGGAGGTCGCTGCCCCACTTCATGCGGAGACGCAGGTCACTCTCGAGAATGATACGGATGACACCGAGCGCCGCACGACGCAACGCATACGGATCTTTCGAACCCGTCGGCTTTTCGTCGATAGCCCAGAAGCCGACAAGCGTATCCAGTTTGTCCGCCAGCGCCACGGCCATGCCGACCTTCGAGGCCGGGATGTTGTCGCTGGGGCCTTGCGGCTTGTAGTGGTCGCGGATGGCGTCGGCCACCTCGGCGTCGTGGCCCTGATCGAGCGCATAGTAGCGCCCCATGAGGCCCTGCAGTTCCGGGAACTCGCCCACCATGCCGGTGACGAGATCAGCCTTGGCCAGGCGCGCCGCCAGCTTCGCCTTCTCCACGTCAGCGCCAATCGTCTTGGCGATTTCGCCAGCCAGTGTCTCGATGCGCTTCACGCGCTCGCCTTGCGTGCCGAGCTTGGCATGGAAGGTGATCGCGTCGAGCTTCGCAAGCTGGTCTTCCAGCTTCACCTTGCGGTCCTGGTCCCAGAAGAACTTGGCGTCCGAGAGGCGCGCCGCGATGACCTTGTTGTTGCCGCGGACGATCTCCTGCCCGCCATCGCGCGCGATCATGTTGGAGATCAACAGATAGCGGTTCGCCAGCTTGCCCGTCTTGGCATCACGCAGATTGAAGCATTTCTGGTTGTTCTTGATGGTGGTGATGATCACCTCCGGCGGCACATCAAGGAAGGCGGGATCGAACTCGCCCATCAGCACCACGGGCCATTCCACAAGGCCTGCCACTTCCTTCAGCAGCCCCTCGTCCTCGATCAGTTCGAGGCCCTGCGCCATGGCGAGCGTGCGCGCATCATGGCGGATCGTCTCGGCCCGCGCCGTGGCATCCACGATCACATGCGCCTTGTGCAGCTTGTCGGCATAGTCCTCGAAGCGCTTCACCTCCACGCTGCCCTTGGACAGGAAACGGTGCCCGCGCGTGCTGTTGCCGCTGCGAATGCCATCCACATCGAACGCGACCACCTCACCATCGAAGGTGCAGATGATGGAATGCAGCGGCCGCACCCACTTCAGGCTGCCCGAACCCCAGCGCATGGGCTTCGACCACGGGAACTTGCGGATCACCTCCGGCACAAGCGCCGCGATGATCTCCTCGGCACTCCGCCCCGCCTTCTTGATGATGGCGAGATAGAACGCACCCTTCTTGTCGTCCTGCGTGGTGAGTTGATCGAGCGTCAAACCGGTGGAGCGCAGGAAGCCGTCGATGGCGGCCTGCGGTGCATCGACCTTCGGACCTTTGCGTTCTTCCCGCGTATCGGCGGCGCGGGCCAGCAGGCCCTCCACCGACAGCACGAGGCGGCGCGGCGTGGCATGGGCCTGCGCGCCCTCATAGGTAAGGCCTGCATCCACCAGGCCGTTGGTGATGAGCGATTTCAAATCCTCCGCCGCCTTGGCCTGAAGCCGCGCCGGGATTTCCTCGGAGAACAGTTCGAGCAGAAGCTCAGCCATCACACGCGCCCTCCGGCTGTCTTGCTCCACGCTTCGCAGCAGGCCTTCGCCAGTTCACGCACACGCAGGATGTAGGCCTGCCGTTCCGTGACCGAGATGACGCCGCGCGCATCCAGCAGGTTGAAGGTGTGCGAGGCCTTGATGCACTGGTCATAGGCCGGAAGCGCCAGGTCGTGCCGGCCATCCTTGTCGCCCGCATCGAGAAGCGCCCGGCATTCCTTTTCCGCATCGATGAAATGCTGGTGCAGGATCGCTGTGTCGGCATGCTCGAAATTGTAGCGCGAATATTCCTGCTCGGCCTGCAGGAAGACGTCGCCATAGGAGATGCGGCCCTCGCCCTCGGCGCGGCCGTTGAAGTTCAGGTCATAGACGTTGTTGACGTTCTGCACATACATGGCGAGGCGTTCGAGTCCGTAAGTGAGTTCGCCGGAGACCGGGGCGCAATCAAGACCGCCCACCTGTTGGAAATAGGTGAACTGCGAGACTTCCATGCCGTCGCACCATACCTCCCAGCCAAGGCCCCAAGCGCCCAGCGTCGGGCTTTCCCAGTCGTCTTCCACGAAGCGGATGTCGTGCAGCCTGGGATCAAGACCGATGGCCGCGAGCGAACCGAGGTAGAGGTCCTGCAGGTCCGGCGGCGAGGGTTTCATGATGACCTGATACTGATAGTAATGCTGCAGGCGGTTGGGGTTCTCGCCGTAGCGGCCATCCTTGGGGCGGCGCGAAGGCTGCACATAGGCGGCACTCCAGTGCTTCGGCCCCACCGAGCGCAGCGTCGTCGCCGGATGGAACGTGCCAGCGCCCACTTCCATGTCATAGGGTTGGAGAATGACGCAGCCCCGCTCGCCCCAGTACTGGTGCAGCGTGAGGATGAGGTCCTGGAAGGATTTCGTCGGATGCAAAGCCATGTTGCGCCGCATAAAGGCGCAAGCCGGGAGGGTCAAGGGAAGGCGTCGCCCTGGGTACCCTCTAACGCCGGGATGACGGAGATTTTCTCAAGCGGAACTCAGTTTACCCCAGCTTGCGGTACACGTGCGCCCGCGTGGTGAAATCACCTTCCGTATGGGAGAACGGCAGAGGCCGGTAGATGGGTGTCGTCTCCACCGCCGCCAGCAGGCCGGCACGCACCAGACCGTCCAGCATGTGGTGGAAGCCTTGCTCTTCCCAGATCACGGTGCCCACGGTGAACAGCAGCACGCCGCCCGGCTCCAGGATGCGCGTCAATTCGCGAAAGGCACTCGCCGGCGCATGGCCGTTGGTGAACGTCCCGGTGGAGAGGATGGCGTCAAAGGCACCATCCGGAAAGGGTAGCGCCTCACCCAGCACGCCTTGCCGCAGGTCGGCATAGCAGCCGCGCGCCCGCGCCTTCTCCAGCATGCCCGCCGACATGTCGATGCCCGTGAGATTGTTGTAGCCGAGGATGGAGAGAATGTTGCCGATGGCACCCGTGCCCACGCCCGCATCCAGGATTGCCGCCTCGCGCGACGGCACATGCCGCGACACCAGCCCGGCAATCACCGGGGCATGCACGTAGCCCACATGCAGGAGGTCGGCATCATAGGTTTCGGCCCAGGTGTCGTAGAGCTTGCGCAGGTCTTCGCCGTTCTTGGCGCGGTAGACGCGGTCCAGCCAGTCGTCGGTCTCCGTCTTTCCCATTGGGCGGTCAGTCCTCGGCGTAGTAGACGCCGGTGACGGGATCCTGCTTCAGGCGCTTGAACTCAGCCGGGTCGCGCGCATCCTCACGCTTGACGCGGGCGGATTCGGCCTGCTTCTCAATGGCACCCACCACTTTCTTCAGCGCGAAACCCGCCAGCATGGTGGCACCCGCCGCGAGCAAGGACTTGACGAAACGCATGGCTTCACTTCTCCCCAAGGCCAGAGCCTTTAAGAGCTCATTATAGGCCAAAACGTGACCACCATGCACGGTTTTCCAACGCCTCCAATGCCGCATCGGGGAGGCTCGCCAGGGCGGCACTGTCGCGCCCCATGCCCAGCCAGCGCATGCCCCAGCCGCCTGCCGCCGCAACCGGCTTGATCACGACTTTCTCGCCGAATTTCCGGCGCAGCTCGTCGTTCAGATGGCCCAGCCCGTCGATCAGACCCAGCTCCACAGCCTTCCCGCCCCGCCAGTAGAGACCCGAGAACAGCTCCTTCTCGTCGCCCTTCAGCTTGCCGGCGCGGCGCTGGCGCACCATGGACTTGAAGCTGTCGTGCATGTCGCCGAGCATCATTTCGAGACGTTCCACGTCTTCCTTCCGCTCCGGCTGGAACGGGTCGAGCTGGCTCTTGTTGTCGCCTGCCGTGTGCACGCGCCGTTCCACGCCGAGCTTCTCCAGCGTCTCCGGAAAGCCGAAGCCCATGGAGATGACGCCGATCGAGCCCACGATGGAATTTTCATCGGCATAGATTTCATCCGCCGCGCAAGCGAGCCAATAGCCGCCCGATGCCGCCACGTCTTCGCAGAAGGCATAGACGGGAAGCTTGTGCTCCTCTGCCAGCTGCCGGATGCGCCGCGCGATGATGGCGGATTGCACCGGCGAACCGCCCGGACAATTGATGGCCAGCGCCACCCCGGCGATGCCCTTGCGGAACGCCCTCTTCAGCACCGGCTCCAGCGTCTTGCCCGACAAGGTCGGCCGCAAACCCCGCTCCGCCATGATCGGCCCATCCAGCCGCACCACATGAATGACAGGAATGCTCCGCCGGAAGCGGGCAGGCACAAGCTTCAGAAAAGTTTTCAACATGCCGCCGATATGGGAGCCCCCGCAGCGGAAGGCAAGCGGGGGGTTACCGCAGCCGCCAGGCCATGCCTTCGCGCAGGACGGCGTCGGCGTCGGCGGTGAAGGCGTGGCCTTCGCCGTGGAGGATGAGGCCCGGCAGCAATTGCATCGGCGCCTTGGAGCCCTTGACACCCTGCACGATGACACGGCTCGCCGCCGTACCTTCGCGCGCATAGAGCGGCGCCACGCGGATGTCGCCGAAGCGGTCTTCCATGGAGACAAGAATCTTGCCGAGCGAGTCGGCGCGGTGGATGAGGGTCACGGTGCCGCGCAGCGACACCATCGCGTGCATCACCTTGATCCAGATGTCGAGATCGTCCGGCCCGAACGAATGGGCCTGCGCCTTGAGCAGGCTGGGCGAGGCCGTGACCTTGCCATCCTCGAAATAGGGCGGATTGGCGTAGGCATGGGCGAAGGTGCCGTGTTGCGGCAAATGCGCGAGATCGCGGCGCATCGCTTCCTTCACATCGCCGTGGATGACCTTGAGAAGCTGCGCGAAGCCGTTCCGCTTGGCGTTCTCCTCGCACATCATGGCATAGCGGGCCGCCACTTCCATGCCGGTGATGTGGATGGCGGGATTGCGGGCAATCAGGCAGAGCGCGGCAACGCCCACGCCGATGCCCGCTTCAAAAACCGTCTCACCAGCAGCGACAGGAATGGAGGCGGCCAAGAATACGGCATCGATGCCGGCGCGATAACCCTTTTCCGGCTGCAGCACGCGCAGCCGACCGCCCAGGAAGGCGTCTTCCGTGAACGAAGATGGCACGTGCGCGGATGGCGTCGGCATATGCCCGATTGTGGCTTCGGCTGCGAGTTGCATAGACCCCGAACGTTAACGAAGCTTGGTGAACGAGAAGTTACTGCAGAATTTTTGCCATGGATACAATCTCTTACGGTTGACGCTTCGGTGACATTTTCGGTGCCATTTGTTCCTGAACAGGTTAAAAGGGCAAAAAACCGAGGTTTGACAATGGGTGTCGTGATTCCGTTCGAAGGGGGAGCCGAGAAGGCACAACCGACGCTTGACGCGCTGGTGAAGCTGACGGCCCAGGACATGGGGTTGATCAACGATCTCATTCTCGAAAAGGCCCAGAGCCATGTGGAGCTGATTCCGGAAATCGCCGGCCACCTCATCAACTCCGGCGGCAAGCGCATCCGCCCGATGCTCACCGTCGCGGCGGCGCGCATGTGCGGCTATCAGGGCTTGCATCACATCAAGCTCGCCATGTCGGTGGAGTTCATGCACACCGCAACGCTGCTGCATGACGACGTGGTGGACGAAAGCGATACGCGCCGCGGCAAGGAAGCCGCCCGCGTGATCTGGGGCAACCAGGCCAGTGTGCTCGTCGGCGACTACCTGCTGGGCCAGGCCTTCAAGATGATGGTGGAAACGGGATCGCTGGAATGCCTGCGCATTCTTTCGGATGCCGCCTGCATCATCGCCGAGGGCGAAGTGCTGCAACTCGCCGTCTCGCAGGACACCTCAACCACGGAAGACGCTTACCTTCGCGTCGTCGGCGCAAAGACGGCCGCCCTTTTTTCCGCTGCGGCCCGTGTCGGCGGTGTCATTTCCAACCGGCCGCGCGCCGAACAGGAAGCGCTGGAATCCTACGGCCGCAATCTCGGCATTGCCTTCCAGCTTGTGGATGATGCGCTCGACTATTCCGGCACCAAGGCCGAACTGGGCAAGAGCGTGGGCGACGATTTCCGCGAACGCAAGATCACCCTTCCCGTTGTGCTGGCCTTCCGCCGCGGTGCAACGGAAGAACGGAACTTCTGGAAGCGCACGCTGGAAGAAGGCGACCAGACGGAAGCCGATCTCGTCTACGCGCAAAAGCTGATGGAACGGCATGGCTCGCTCGCCGACACGCTGGAGCGCGCCCGCCACTACGGCGACATGGCGAAGGATGCTCTCGCTATTTTCGCCGAGAGCGAATGGAAATCAGCACTGCTGGAAGCCGTCGATTTCTGCATCGCCCGGTCGCACTGACAATCTGGAAACTGGAATGAAGAAACTTCCGCCGGCCGCGATGCACATCGTCATGCCGTTCTTCCTGTCCCTGCTCATGTCCTGCATCGTGTCGTTCGTCGCCACGGCGAAGGCCCTCGGGCTTGCGCCCGATCTCGTCACAAGCTGGCTGAAGGCCTGGGGGATCAGCTGGGTGGTTGCTTTTCCAACCGTGCTGGTGGTGCTGCCCATCGTGCGCCGGCTGGCCTCACTCGTGGTCGAGACACCAGGTCAGAGCTGATTGCGTTCAGGTGATGCGAGACGCCGCCACCCACCAACCGGGGTGCGCACGGCGCAGCGCCTGCGCCACGCCTTCTGCAACCGTCAGATCGGAAGCAAGACCAAAGCATGTGGCACCCGAACCCGACATCCGCACTGCGTCCAATCCTGCGTGACCTGACAGCGCCGCCAATACATCCGCAATGACAGGCTGAACCCGGATCGCCGCCTCCGTCATGTCATTGCGCCACGTCGACGGGGCATGGAAATCAAGCGCCGCGCCATGCTCCTGACCCTTGGCAAGCCCGATGGCACCAAACACCGCCGCCGTCTCGCAGGCAACACCCGGGTTGACCAACACGATCGCCGGCGACGGGAGTGATGCCAGCGCGGACAACCGTTCGCCCACACCTTGCATGCGGCAGGCCTTCTGCTGCAGGCACACCGGAACATCCGCGCCGAGTTTCAGGGCGATGGCGTCAATCACCGCAGGCGGAATTGAAGCCGGCGCGAGTTTGAGAAAAGCCCGCAACGCCGCCGCCGCATCTGCCGATCCACCGCCGATGCCCGCCGCGACGGGAAGCATCTTGCGCAACTGCACGCGCACCGCCGGAAGTGCGACATGCTGCGATACCATGGCATAGGCGCGGCAGATCAGATTGTCCGGGCCCGTTGGCACGGCCTGGGCAAACGGCCCCGCCACGGCAAGTTCAATCCCCTCGCCCGCCACGGCCTCCACCGTGAGCAGGTCGCCGACGTCGGCGAAGGCGACAGCGGAATCAATGTCGTGATAGCCGTCAGAGCGGCGCCCGAGGATGTGCAGCGCCAGATTGACCTTGGCTTTGGCCGTTTCCGTGACCGGCGCAGACATCAGCCGTTCGAGGGCTGGCCCTGGCCACTGTCCGCGGGCTTCACCAACGGCGCCTCCGCCGGAAGACCATCCTTGAGCTTATCCTCGATGCGGATGAGATCCGCCGGTGCAGGCCGGTTGTCCTTGGCGTGCTGCCACTGGAAGCGCGCTTCCAGGCGGCGGCCCACGCGCCAGTAGGCATCGCCCAGATGCTCCGAGATGATGGCATCGCTGGGCTTCAGGTCGACGGCGCGTTCCAGGTTTGCAACGGCTTCGTCGTAGTTGCGAAGTTGAAAATAGGCCCAGCCCAGGCTGTCGACGATGTAGCCATCGTTGGGCCGGAGTTCCACCGCCTTCTTCACCATGCCGATCGCTTCATCGAGCTTCTTGTTCATGTCGATCAGCGAATAGCCGAGGTAGTTCAGCACCGAGGGCTCGTTGGGCGACAGCGCAAGGGCCTTGCGGAAATCGACTTCCGCCTTGTCCCACTGCTTCAGGCGTTCAAGCGCGATGCCGCGGTAGTAGTGGATGCTCCACAATTCACGGCCGTCTTCCTTGGCAACCGTGATGGCCTGGTCGTAGGCCTTCACGGCCTCCGCATAGTTCTCGCTGTTGCGCAGGAGATTGCCCAGCGTCGTCCAGGTATCAATGTTGCGGGGCTCGCGGCCGAGGATCGCGCGCATGCGTGTCTCCGCGTCGCCGTTCCGTTCCATGCGCTGCAGGTTGATGGCGATTTCCGTATCGGCGTTGGTGCGCAGTTCGGAGGTGACGGGCACCTGCTCGAACACGTCGATGGCCTGCTGATAACGCTGGCTGGTGCCGAGGATGTCACCCAGCAAGGTGAGAACCACCGGACGGTCGCTGTTCAGTGAGAGCGCAAGCTGCGCATAGATCAGCGCCACGTCGGCGCTCTGGTCATCGTTCATGGCGGCGGCCAGCGAGAACATGGCTTCCGCTGCACCGGCGGATGGAGACTGAATGAAGGGCGGGGGCACTTCGCCGGCCTTGGCCTGCTGCAGCGAGGCCTCGACCAGCACATTGTTTTCACCGCCCGTGAGGAAGGCGGAATAGACCTTCTCGGCCTCGGCCTTCTTGTTGGTGCGCATGAGGTAGTTGCCGTAGGCCTGCGTCACGCGGAGACTTGTGCCGGCATCCGCATAGGCCTTCTTGTAGGCCGCGTCGGCGCGCATCGTGTTGGCGAGGAAGTCCGAAATGAGTGCGCCGTGCAGTGATTTGAAATTGGCAAAGGTGTCGTTGCGGTCAAGCTTGTCCAGTTCGGTCATGGCCGCGTTGTAGGATCCCTCGCCGGCATAGGACCACGCCGTGAGCAGCGCCGACGTCAGCTCGCCGACTGGCGTGTAGGCAGATTCGGCAAAATGCTTGCGGGCCTCTTCATATCGCCGCAGCTTGAATTCCTTGAGGCCGAGTACGAGGCGCGCCATGCGCTGCTGGCTGTTGAAGGAGAGAACCTTGTCCGCCAGCTTTTCCGCTTCGGCAATGTTGCCGTTGGCCAATTCAAGCTGGAACAGCCGCTCGGTCAGCACCGGGTTGCTTGCATCCTGCTTCAGCGCGGCGCGCAGGTAGCCCGCGGCTTCCATGGTGTCGCGGTTGCGGCCCGCCGAACGGCTGGCGAGATAATTCCCCCACAGGGAGGTTTCAACGGGAGTTGCGGCAATCGACACCTCGCCCCAGGTCAACAGGGCAACGAGGCTTGCAGAGAGCATGAATGTACGAGTCATGCCCCATAAAATAGGGCTTTCCGCTCAACCCGCAACTTAAAAGAAAAAGGCGGATGCGAGGGCATCCGCCTTTGATTTGCTCCGGCTTGCGCCTTATTTCGACACGTAGATCGACTTGTTGATGACGTCCTGCCCGATGTGGTTGAAGAAGGCCGCCAGATCGGTAGGCGCCGTGGCGTGCTGGTAGTAGCCCGTGCCGGACGAGCAACTCTGCAGACGGGTCTTCGTGGCGGTGGACACACCGCTGCCGAAGGACGCCACATAAAGCTGGATACCCGCCGCCTTCACGTTCGAACACACGGTGAGCATGTCGGTATCCATCGAGCCCTGGATGGCGCTCGAGGTCGTGGTGCTGAAGCGGTTGTTTGCCGTCGGTTCGCCTGCAAGGCCGTTGGCGGAATAGATGGTGTTGTTGAACCCGTAGCCGCCGGGGCTGAGGTCGTTGTCACCGTCCGTCATGAGCACGACGATCTTCTGCCAGCGCGCATCGCCATAAGGGGCGATGGTCGTGGCACCGAGGCCGCCCGAACCTTCCACCTTCGCGAAGGGTTCGCCGGGAGAGATCACGCGCCAGCCCCACGAGAGGCCTTCGCCGATGTTGGTCGGACCGGAGGCGTTCATCAGGTCAATGCCCGCTTCCACCTTGGCGCGGTCATAGGTCATCGGTACGACCTTGCTGGCCGCGCAGCCCGACCACGGGCCATCCGTGCTCACGGATTCGGTACCCACGTTCTTGCCGTCATACTTGCGATAGTTCTCCTGCTTGATGCGCAGGTTGGCGGTCGTGGTGCTGGTGCACTGTGTCGACGTCAGGCCGTAGCATTCCGTATTGACCGTGGTGATGGCGCCCTTTGAAATATAGTCATAGCCGTAGCTGGATTCACTCGGCGTATCGACGGAGAAGTAGGCGGGAAAACGAGTCGTCCCATCGGTCGGCGCCGCATCGTTGTTGTGATAGTCGGTCGCGCCGGTGCCGCGGGCGCGTGCTTCCACGCACCCGTTCCAGGTGTGATAGGCAGTGCTCGACTTCTTGAGCCTGCTCCACGCATAGTAGTTGTTCCAGGCAACGGGCGTCGTCACCGCGTCCCAGTTCACTTTGGAATTCGGATTGTCACCAGCCGTGTCGATCCAGTTCAGGTTGAAATCATAGGCGGCGGTATCGAGCTTCACGGCGGCCGCAAAAGGCACCAATGCCGTACGCAGGAATTCACTGCGCGGCTCATTGCCGAGCGTGCCGCCATAGAGCGTCTGCAGAAGATTGTGCGCAGCCGTCTTGGCGCCGTCGATCTTGCCGCTCGAGGCCATGGAGCCTGTGGTATCCATCACCATCACGAGTTCGATGGGCCGCATGGCCTTCTGAACCGTTGAACTGGCCTTCATGTCGATTTCGGAGATGCCGGCAAGAGACATGATTGTCGTGGGGAACTGGAAGTTTGCATCCAGCTTCACCTTCTGACCGGTAATGGTCAGGTCGACGGCAATCTCGCCGCTGGCGTGATAATTCTTGTTCACATAGGTCGCGGCCAGATTTTCGAGTTCCAGCATGCGCGCATTAAGCTGCGCACCACTGAGGCTCTGAACCGACGCACGGTCATCGGAAGCCACAGCGATCACCGCCGCATCCACGGCGGCAAGGAACTTGCTGTGTTCATCATTGATGCGGGCGCCATCGACGGCCGCTCCCGCCGCAAGGAAGATCGGAATGGTCGAGAGCGCAAAGATCTGCGTCACAGTTGCGCTGGTGTCCTTGAGAAAACGGCTCAACAGCCGCTTCTTCCAGGTTGCGCAAGAATCTGAGTGCTGAAGTTCCATGACTTCTCCCCTTCAAATGGGTCAGGGTTAGTCCAGAGAGTTCAACAACTCCTTGCCGCCATGGCTCAACTTTTAGTGTTTCCTCGCTGGTTAAGCCGCAATTTCAAATAGCGTTAATTCAAACTGTCAAGGAACCTATAGCGAACGCCGGGAAAAATTCCCATCGCGTCACTCCCCTTACATATTGGGATAATTCGGCCCTTCGCCGCCTTGCGGAACCGTCCATATGATGTTCTGCGCCGGATCCTTGATGTCACACGTCTTGCAGTGCACGCAATTCTGGTGATTGATCTGGAAGCGCGGCGGGTGGCCCTCTTCGTTAACGATTTCATAGACCGCCGCCGGGCAGTAGCGCTGCGCCGGCTCATCATAGAGAGGCAGGTTCTGCTGCACCGGAATGGCAGGATCACGCAACCGCAGGTGAACGAGCTGGTCTTCCTCGTGGTTGGTGCCAGAGAAGGCAACGTTGGTCAGGCGGTCGAAGGACAAGACGCCGTCGGGCTTGGGATAATCGATCTTCTTGCAGTCCGACACAGGCTTGAGCGTCGCATAGTCGGGCTTGCCATGTTTCCAGGTGCCGAGGCCGAAGCCGAACAGTGTCCGCATCCACATGTCGACAGCACCGAGCGCCACCCCGCCCAGAAGGCCAAGCCTGGACCACATGGGCTTGACGTTTTTGACCCTGGCCAGATCTTCGTAGACCCACGAATTGCGGAATGCCTCCTCATATTCGGGAAGTTCATCGGCCTCACGCCCCGCTGCGAGGGCGGCCACCACCGCTTCCGCCGCCAGCATGCCTGTCTTCATGGCGTTATGGCTGCCCTTGATGCGCGGCACGTTCACGAAGCCCGCCGAACAGCCGATCAGCGCACCGCCGGGGAAAAAGAGCTTCGGCACCGATTGCAGGCCGCCTTCGGTGATGGCGCGCGCCCCATAGGCCACGCGGCGGCCACCTTCGAGAACGGGCGCAATCAGCGGATGATGCTTGAAGCGCTGGAACTCCATGTAAGGGAACAGGTGCGGATTTTCGTAGTTGAGATGCACCACGAACCCGATCGACACCAAATTGTCTTCAAGGTGATACATGAAGCTGCCGCCACCGGCCTTCATGCCGAGCGGCCAACCCATGGTGTGGGTGACCTGTCCCTGCTTGTGGTTCTCGGGCTTGACCTCCCACAGTTCCTTCATGCCGATGCCGAACTTGGCGGGCTGCCGGCCATCCTGCAGGTTGAACCGTGCGATGATTTCCTTGGCGAGTGAACCCCTCACGCCTTCCGCGATGAGCACATATTTGCCGGTGAGTTCCATGCCGGGCTGGTAATCGGGCTTGTGGCTGCCATCCTTGGCGATGCCCATTACGCCAGCCACAACGCCACGCACCGAACCGTCCTCACGGTACAGGACTTCCGAAGCCGCAAAGCCCGGATAGATTTCAACGCCCAGGCCTTCCGCCTGTTGTCCGAGCCAGCGGCATACATTGCCCAGCGACACGGCGTAGTTGCCGTGATTGTCCATGAGCGGCGGCATCATCGCGTTGGGAATGCGCAGTGACCCGCCCTTGCCCAGCACATAGAAGCGGTCCTCGATGACCGGCGTATTGAGCGGCGCTCCCTTTTCCTTCCAGTCCGGAATGAGTTCGTTGAGCGCAATGGGATCGATCACCGCACCCGACAGGATGTGCGCGCCCACCTCCGAACCCTTTTCCAGCACGCAAACGGTCGTGTCGGGGGAAATCTGCTTGATGCGGATGGCAGCGGAAAGGCCGGCGGGGCCTGCGCCCACGATCACGACATCATATTCCATTGCTTCACGCTGAATATCGCTCACCATAAGCCTCGCGGTTTGAGTTCGGATGAGGGCCTGTTATAGGATTTGGGCAAGGTCTAACAAGCACCCAATTGCGACATGAGCCAAAGTCCAAACGCCGCATCCCTGTCCGCCGCCGAAGCCGCGGCGGCGTTGCTGTGGCTGCGCGAAATGGGGGCGGACGAAATCCTCGGGGCCGACCCGGTCAACCGCTTTGCCGCACCGCCACCCGTGGTGGCCGCAGCACCGCCGCGGGCCTCCCCGCCACGGCCAAGCGCACCGCCCTCTCCCCCCCCGCCGCAGCCCCGCGCCGCGCTCGAAGCGGAGGCGTCCATGGAGCAGGTTCATGCCGCCGCGCGCCAGGCACCCACGCTTGCAGCCCTCGCTGAACTGCTCGATACATTCCAGGCGCACCCCTTGCGGCGAACCGCCTCGCGCCTCTGCTTTGCCGAGGCAACGCCGGGCGCCCGCATTCTGGTGATGTGCGACAGGCCGCGCAGCGAGGAAGACCGCAGCGGCAAGATTTTCGCAGACAAGCACGAGGTCCTGTTCCAACGCATGCTCGCCGCGATCGGATTGGGCGGTGAGGCGGGCGTCCCGGTCTCCCTGCTGAGTTTCCTTCCGTGGCGTCCGCCCGGCAACCGTCCGCCCACAGAGCTTGAATGCCGGATGATCCTGCCTTTCGCCGAGCGCGCCGTGGCGCTGTTGCAGCCGCAGATCATCCTGGCCTTCGGGGGATTGCCCGGACAATGGCTGGCCGGCGGCGCGGAATCGATCCAGCGCCAGCGCGGCACCTGGCTGACGGCGGGCAACGTGCCACTGCTCTCAACCTTCCATCCCGAATCCCTCCTGAAATCCCCTGCCCTGAAACGGCTGGCCTGGCTCGACCTCCTGGCCTTCCGGGCCAAACTGGACGCATCAGCATGAACAAGATCAGCAGCGCACCCCGCGAATTCCTGCCCGCCAACATCGCCGTCATCACCATCTCCGACACGCGCACCCAGGAGAATGACAAGTCAGGCCAGACCCTCGCGGATCGCGTCACGGGTGCGGGGCACATGTTGGCTGACCGTCTCATCGTGAAGGACGAGATCGAAGACATCCGCGCCGCGGTACGCGGCCTGACGCAACGCGACGACATCGACGTCGTCATCACCACCGGCGGCACCGGCCTCACCGGCCGCGACGTGACAGTGGAAGCCCTGCGCCCACTCTTCGACAAGGAGATCGAAGGCTTCGGCGTTGTCTTTCACATGATCTCGTTCCAGAAGATTCACACCTCCACCGTCCAGTCCCGCGCCACGGCGGGCGTGATGAACGGCACCTATGTCTTCTGCCTGCCGGGTTCGCCCGGCGCCTGCAAGGACGCCTGGGATGAAATCCTCGTTCACCAGCTCGACTACCGGCATCACCCCTGCAACTTCATCGAGATCATGCCCCGCCTCGACGAGCACCTGCGCCGTTCGAAGAGCTGACGGCTCATGACCGTCATCTCTCACCGGCTGAACTTTGTCTTCATCCACATTCCGAAGTGCGGCGGAACATCGGTCGAAATTGGCTGGAGCCGGCATCAGCGCTGGGGCGACTTCGTCATTGGCGGGTCAAAGGAAGGCGAGATCATTCAGGCGAGCTTCCAGAAGATTTACGGCATCGCCAAGCATACGACGGCCCTGCGGATGGCGGATGCGATCGGCCACGGCACCTTCGCGGCCATGCGGTCCATGGCCATCATCCGGCCGCCACTCGAAATGGTGGAAAGTGAATACCGCTACGGCCTGAGCCAGTGGCGTGACTTCCTGCGGGAGTACTACCTCAACCACCGCAACGTGCCTGATGCACTGTTCCATTTCGAGCGCGAGGCAAGAGAAGCACTGAAGGAAGGGTTCGCGCCGATCATTCCTCCTTGGTGGTACCACCACAATCGCGGCACCATCCCCGCAGCAATCCTGTCGGACAGCTTCGATGAGTTTCTCGAACGCGTCGCCGATGACCGGTGGCGCAATGCAATCAGCAGTTACCTCACGGACGCCAAGGGTAACATCATGGTCAGCGACCTGTTCCGCCTGAAGGAGCAGGCGCGCATCGTCGACTACATGTGCCACACCATCGGGCTCACCGGCTTCGAAATGCCATGGGAGAACCGCGGTCTCAGCGTGCCGCTGGAATGGCGCCCAGATCTCCGCCGCACCTACACGGAACTCTGCCGCGAGGACATGGAGCGCTTCGGTTTCGAAATCGACGTCTAGTCCCTCAGGCGCGCCGCAGCGGCACCTTCAGCGCGCCGCTCACCACCGCAAGCCCCAGAAGCAGAATGGAGCCACCCACCACCTGCGGCCATTGCAACCGTTCGCCCAGCACCAGCACAGCGGTGAGCACGCCGATCGGCGTCATCAGCAGCACGAACGGCGTCGCCTCATCCACGCGCACACGTTTCAGCAAGGTGAACCACGCCACATAGGCCACGTAGAAACCGATGATGCCGACGAAGGCGAGATAGAACCATTGCAGTGGCGTCGCCGTTGCAATCGATTGCCATTGGCCATTTTCCAGAAGCAGCGTCGCCAGCAGCAACTGCGGCACACCGAACAGCGCGTTGGCCTTCAACACCAGCAAGCCTGAATCCTGCGACCACAGCCGTGTCAGCACCTGCCCCAGCGCCCAGACGCCGCCCGCCACGATCACCACCGCAACGGCAAAGAGCGGCGGCCTCTCTTGCGGCAGGCCAATGACGATTGCGACACCGGCCAGCGCGATCGTGGTGCCGATGATCTTCTGCGCATCGAGCGTTTCGCCCAGCAGAAGCCAGCCCAGCAGGATGGCAATCGGAACCTGCGTCTGCAGCACGAGGTTCGCCGTTGTGGCGTCCACATAGGCCATGGCGGAAAAGAGCAGCGCACCCTGGATGGTGACTGAGCAGGCCGAGATGACAAGGAGCTTCGGCCAGGGCGTCTTCGGCATGTCGCGAAGCGTAAGCAGCATCACGAGAGCAATGCTGCCATAGACCATGAGCATCATGAACAGCGGCTGGAAATGGCTCACAGCCGGCTTGGAAAACGTGAACCCGGTTCCCCAGCAGAGCGGTGGCAGGAGCGCGAGCAGGAGGTTGCGGGGTTGCATCATGATGGTGAGGCTGGGGGCTAACCCGGATTCGCCTCTGGGCGCAAGATTGTTCTTGATTTGTTCATGGTGGCAGACTACGTATTCCAACATGCCAACGCTGATGGACATGCGCCCCTCCCCGGGCCTCGCCGTTGATGCCTTGGGCACGGGAAAGTTGACCCGCTTGCCGCAGTTGGAACGTGGCCGCGGCGCCGGCATCAATCCCGCCGGGCGCTTCGAGAATTACACCGAATCCTACGTCGATGACGGTTGGGACTCGCTGTCCGACATTCCGAAATTGCGCACCGAGATTTTCACCGAGACGCCCAAGGCGATCATCACGCGCAATCAGTCGCCGGATATTTCCTTCGACCGCTCCATCAATCCCTATCGCGGCTGTGAACACGGCTGCATCTATTGCTATGCCAGGCCGGCCCACGCCTACATGGGCCTGTCGCCGGGGCTGGATTTCGAGAGCAAGCTCTTCATCAAGCCCAACGCGGCGGAATTGCTGCGCGCGGAACTGTCGGCGCAAAGCTACGTACCGGCCACCATTGCGCTGGGGGCCAACACCGATCCCTATCAGCCGATTGAACGCAGCTACCGCATCACGCGGGGCGTGATTGAAGTGCTGGCCGAGTTCCAGCACCCTTTCGGCATCGTGACGAAGTCAGCCAACGTCACGCGCGACCTCGACCTACTGAAACCGATGGCGGAACAGGATCTGGTGAAGGTGGCGCTCTCCATCACCACCCTGGATCCAAAGCTCGCCCGCAGCATGGAGCCCCGCGCCTCGACGCCGGCAAAGCGCCTCGCCGCAATCGAAATGCTGGCCAAGGCTGGTGTGCGCACCGTGGTGATGATGGGTCCGATCATTCCCGGTCTCAATGACCACGAGATCGAGAACATCCTGAAGGCGGCGCGCAATGCCGGCGCTGCGGAGGCGGGCTACACCATGCTGCGCCTGCCCTTCGAGGTGAAGGAGATTTTCAAGGACTGGCTGCAGCGCGAATACCCTGACCGGGCCGCCAAGGTGATGAGCCATGTGAAGGACGTGCGCGGTGGCCGCGAGAACGATCCCAATTTCGGCAGCCGCATGACCGGCACCGGCCCCATGGCCTGGATGATCGGCCGCCGCTTCCAGTTGGCGGCCCAGCGCCTCGGCCTCAACGCCAACCGCATCAAGCTGCGCACCGACCTTTTCCACCGTCCGCTCCAGAGGGGCGAGCAGATGATGCTGTTCTAGCGGACTTTCTCCACCTCTTGACCCTCTCCCCCGCGCCGCCGCAGACTGTCCACAGGCTGGCATATGGTTGCGGATAACCCCGCGGCGGATTTGGAGCGACTCAACGGCGAAGGCTATGGGGCGGAATGCTCTTCCCTTCCTTCGACCGCGAGACGGAACTTGCCATGGATGGCACCATCGTGTGCGGCGTGGACGAAGCAGGACGCGGGCCCTGGGCAGGTCCTGTGGTGGCTGCGGCCGTTATCCTCAGTCCCCGCAACATTCCGCCGGGGTTGAACGACTCGAAGAAGCTGACGGAAGCAAAGCGCGAGGCCCTTTACGGCCCGATCATGCAGGGGGCCATCGTCGGCGTTGGCATCATCAGCGCGGCGCGGATTGACCAGATCAATATCCTGCAGGCCACCTACGAGGCGATGCGCGAGGCCGTGCAGTCCCTCGCCACCACACCCCATCTCGCCCTCATCGACGGCAACCGCGCGCCCCCACTTTCCTGCCGCTGCGAAACCATTGTCGAGGGCGACGCCAAGAGCCTTTCCATCGCGGCCGCATCCATCATCGCCAAGGTGACGCGCGACCGGCTGATGCACGATCTCGATCGTCAGTACCCGGACTATGGCTTCGCCGCCCACAAGGGTTACGGCACGGAAGGCCACCAGGCAGCGCTGTCACGCCACGGCCCCTGCTCCGAACACCGCCGCAGCTTCGCGCCCATCCGCCTGCTGCTCGGTTGTTAACCATAAAAAGCGGTTTCGATTCACGCGCTGACTCCTAGGACTCATAACAGCCCCAGCAACAGTGATTTGCGTGTGAGTGGGTGTGATGGGCGTTATCGTAAAACCGGACGTGAAGTTTTTGCAGAACCAGATTCTGCTCGGTGACTGCCTCACCGAATTGAAGAAGATTCCGGCGGCCTCCGTCGATCTGGTCTTCGCCGATCCACCCTACAATCTGCAGCTCAACGGCGACCTGACGCGCCCCGACCAGAGCAAGGTCGACGCTGTCGATGATGCATGGGACAAGTTTGCCTCCTTCGCCGACTATGATGCCTTCACGCGCGCATGGCTCGCGGAGTGCCGCCGCGTATTGAAGCCCAATGGCGCCATCTGGGTCATCGGCTCCTATCACAACATCTTCCGCGTCGGCACCATCCTGCAGGACCTGGGGTACTGGATCCTGAACGACGTGGTGTGGCGCAAGACCAACCCCATGCCGAATTTCCGCGGCCGCCGCTTCACCAACGCGCACGAGACCCTGATCTGGGCCTCGCGTGACGACTCCTCCAAGTATTGCTTCCACTACGATGCCATGAAGGTGTTCAACGACGACCAGCAGATGCGCTCCGATTGGACGCTGCCGCTCTGCACCGGCGGCGAACGCCTGAAGGACAAGAAGGGCGACAAGCTGCATCCCACGCAGAAGCCCGAGTCCCTGCTCCAGCGCGTCATGCTGGCGACAACCAACCCCGGCGACATTGTGCTTGATCCCTTCTTCGGCACGGGCACGACGGGTGCCGTCGCCAAGCAGCTTGGCCGCAACTTCATCGGCATCGAGCGCGAAGAAGTCTACGCCCGCGGGGCCCGCGCCCGCATCGCCAACACGGAAATGCTGCCGGAAGACGCACTCAAGACCACGACGGGAAAGCGCGCCGAGCCGCGCGTGCCGTTCGGCACCCTGATCGAGCGTGGCCTCGTTAAGGTGGGCGAGACGATCTATGATCCGAGCTACCGCATCGCTGCGCGCGTGCGCGTCGACGGTTCCGTGGCCTGCAAGGACAATTCCGGCTCCATTCACAAGATCGGCGCCCATGTGCAAGGTGCGGAGGCCTGCAACGGCTGGACCTTCTGGCATGTGAAGCGCGGCCCCAACATGGTGCCGATCGACCTCCTGCGCCAGCAGGTGCGGGCGGAAATGGCGGCGGTCGCCTAAGGGCACCGTGTCTGCCACCAGCACTGCATTTTCCGCATTTGTCAGCGGGAGGGAATGCCCTTACACATTCGCCCCATGACACAGCGCCCCTCCGCCCGCACGCAAACCTCCTTCCTCTTTGATCTCGATGGCACCCTCGTGGACAGCGTCTACGATCATGTCATCGCCTGGCACCGCGCCTTGCAGGACAAGGGCATTGATGTTTCCATCTGGCGCATCCACCGGCGCATCGGCATGTCGGGTGATCTGTTCACCGCCGCCCTCTCGCGCGAAATCGGCCGCGACATCAGCGACGGCCTGCGCAGCGAACTGAGCGACCTGCATGCCCATCACTACAATACACGCACCACGGGAACGGTCGTGCTGCCGGGTGCGCGCGAATTGTTGAAGCATCTCACCGAGAACGAAATCCCCTGGGGCATCGCCACCTCGGGCCGCATGCGCACCGCCGGGCCGGTGCTGGAAGCCCTCGGCGTCGATCCGGCCAAGCATGTGGTGATCACGCGCGACCTCGTGCGCTACGCCAAACCCGATCCCGACCTCTTCATCGCCTGCGCCGAAAAACTCGGCACCAACATCACCCATGCCTGCGTGGTGGGCGATGCCGTGTGGGACATGCTGGCCTCGCGCCGCGCCGCAGCGCTGGGTATCGGCCTCCTCTCCGGCGGCTACTCCACAGGCGAACTGGAACGCGCCGGCGCCTACCGTGTCTACGAAGACCCGGCTGATCTGCTGCGCCACATCGATGAAGTGGGCGGGCGCCGGTAAAGCGGAGAACGGGTTGCCGCTCCAACCACGCGCACCAGGACCGACCCCTCACCCCTCACCCATCACATGCGCCACGACTTTGCGCATGACGGTGGGGAGCGCTTCGCCATGAAGCTGTTCAAGCGCCACCCAGCGTTCTCCTGAAAGCGGCACGCAGGCGGCATCATCCACCTCCGTCACCCAGACCGTGAGTTCGAGATGGAAATGCGTGAAGGTGTGCGTGACCTTGCCAGCGCGTTTGCGCCAGTTGGCTGCGATTGGAAAATCGGCCTCGGGCAGCGACTCGGTCCAGGCACTCGACGGCACTTCCATCATGCCGCCCAGCAATCCCTTGTCAGGCCGCCGCCGCAACAGCACCGCGCCACCGGGCCTGCTGATCCAGTAGGCGTGGCCGCGACGCGTCGGCACCGCTTTCTTGGCCGCCTTGCGCGGCAGTTCAGGCGCAATCCCCAGCCGCCGCCCTGCGCAATCATCCGCCCACGGACAAATCAGGCAGTTCGGGGATTTGGGCGTGCAGAGCGTGGCGCCGAGATCCATCAGCGCCTGAGCAAAATCGCCCGCGCGGCGCACCGGAACCAGCGCCTCCGCCTTCGCCCGGATCAGCGGTTTCGATTCCGGCAAGGGGGTTTCGATCGCATAGTAACGCGACACGACACGCTCCACATTTCCATCAACAGCCGCATGGCGGGCGTCGAACGCAATCGCGGCAATGGCGGCAGCCGTGTATGGCCCGATCCCCGGCAAGGCGAGCAACGCATCATGATCAGCGGGAAACTGCCCCCTGTAATCGCGCACCACCGCTTGCGCACAGGCATGGAGGTTCCGCGCCCGTGCGTAATAGCCAAGCCCCGCCCAGGCCCGCAGCACGTCATCGAGATCAGCCGAGGCCAGCGCCTCCACCGTCGGCCACTGCGCCACGAATTTGCGGAAATAGGCCTGCACCGCCGCCACGGTGGTTTGCTGCAGCATGATCTCGGACAGCCAAACGAAATAGGGGTCCTGCCGAACCCCGCTGCCGTGGCCCTTCACCCGCCATGGCAGGTCGCGGCCATGGGCGTCATACCAGGCCAGCAGCCGTGCCGCCTGATCTCCCGCCATTTTCAGCCCCTCTTCCGCCATGGTTTGCGCTATGATTCCGCTCCAGAAAGACGGCACTCTCGCACAATGGAAACCCTCGACAAGCATTTCCGCACCCTCACCAAAGCCGTGTTTGAAAAGCACGGCTTCCAGAGCGCTGACCTGTTGAGCCACTGGGCGGACATCGTCGGCACGGAGACGGCAGCACTCGCCGTCCCCGAGCGCATCTCCTGGAGCCGCCCCACGAACAAGGGCGAGACCCCGAGCGGCACGCTGACGCTGAAATCCGCGCCGGGCCGCGCCCTTGATGTTCAGTACAAGGCCGATCTCATCCGTGAGCGGATCAACGCCTATCTCGGTCACGCCGCCATCGTGCGGATCAAGGTGCTGCCGGGAGCGGCCACTCTTGCGCCTGCGCCAAAGCCCATCGCCGCAACGGCCCCGGCGGAGCCTCCGCCACCCGCCATCGCCGCCCTCGAAGATGACGCGCTGAAGCAGGCTTTGAGCCGCTTAAGCGTTGGAATCCGCAGCGAAAAACCACGTTCTCCACAGGGGCAATAGGGCCATGGCCTCTGCCCGCAACATCAGTTAGGACAGTCTCATGACACAGATCTCCCGCCGTCTTCTTCTGGGCAGCGTCGCCGCCGCCGCCCTGCTCCCCGCCACGGCCATGGCGCAGGATGCACCTGACCTTTCCAAGCTCGGAGAGCCGCCGGCCCATGGCGAAATCGCCGAAGGCGCCGCCGATGCCAAGGTCACCATCATTGAATATGCCTCAGCCAGCTGCCCCCATTGCGCGGCCTTCTACACGGACGTCTATCCGGCCCTGAAGAAGGACTACATCGACACCGGCAAGGTGCGTTTCATCTTCCGCGAATTCCCGCACAATGACGCGGGCCTCGGCGGCTTCATGGTGGCCCGCTGTGCGGCACCCGACAAATACATGAACGTGGTGGGCGTGCTCTTCAAGACGCAGGCCACCTGGATGCCGAACCCGCTGGAAGGCCTCAAGGCCATCGCCCAGCAGGCGGGCCTCACCGAGCAGGCTTTCAACGACTGCATCAAGAACGTCGATGTCGCCAAGAAGATCCTGGATGAACGCAAGCGCGCCGAGAGCTTTGGCGTCACCGGCATTCCCACGATCTTCATCAAGGGCGCCAGCGAGCCGGCATTCAAGCGCTTCGAAGGCGACCACACCATTGAGGCCTTGAAGGCCGTGATCGACCCGCTGCTCGGCTGAGCAGCGGCGTTCGAGCGTTAAGGGGAACGGGGCAATCATGAAGTTCACGCGGCTGAGGCTCACAGGCTTCAAGTCATTCGTGGAACCGACCGAACTGGTCATCGAGCCGGGCTTGACCGGCATCGTGGGCCCGAACGGCTGCGGTAAATCGAACCTGCTGGAAGCGCTCCGCTGGGCCATGGGTGAAAACTCATACAAGTCCATGCGCGCCTCCGGCATGGAGGACGTGATCTTCTCCGGTACCACCCAGCGCCCGGCGCGCAACATGGCGGAAGTGCTGATCACGCTCACCAACGATGATCGCACCGCACCCCCCGCCTTCAACGATTCCGAACTGCTGGAGGTGAGCCGCGCCATCATCCGTGACGATGGCTCGACCTATCGCGTCAACGGCCGCGAAGTGCGCGCCCGCGACGTGCAGTTGCTCTTTGCCGATGCCTCCACGGGGTCGCGCTCCCCCGCACTCGTGCGTCAGGGTCAGATCGCCGAGATCATCAACGCCAAGCCGCAGGCCCGCCGCCTCATCCTGGAAGAAGCCGCCGGCATCACCGGCCTTCACACCCGCCGCCATGAGGCGGAACTGAAGCTGAAGGCCGCCGAGATGAACCTCGCCCGGCTCGACGACGTGACGGCGCAGTTGGAAAGCCAATTGAACAGCCTGAAGCGCCAGGCGCGGCAGGCCCAGAAATACAAGCAGGTCTCCGCCGAAATCCGCAAGCTCGAAGCAGCCGGACTGTTCGTGGCCTGGCGCGATGCCTCGGCCGAAGTCACCCGTGACACGGGCCTCCTCGAAGAGGCAACCCGCCTCCTCGCCGAGCACACCCGCGCCGCTTCCGAACGCCTGCGCGCCCGTGACGAGATGGGCGACACACTGCCGGGCTTGCGCGAACAGGAAACGATCCGCGCCGCCGTGCTGCAGCGGCTTACACTGGAACGCGCCACACTTGATGACGAGGAAAAACGCGTTGAAGGCCGCATCCACGATCTGAAGCAGCGCCAGTCGCAAATCCGCGCCGACGTGACCCGTGAAGATGGCTTGCTCGCCGATACCGATGGCGTGATCGAACGTCTTGGCGGTGAAGCGCAGGAACTGGAAGCCACCTTCGGCGCCGACGCCGACCGCCGCGCCGATGCCGCCGCCGCCATGCAGGCCGCCGCCGATGCCTTGGCGCGCGCCCAGGAAGCCGCCGACGAGGCAGGCCGCAAACTCGCAGACCTGTCCGCCCGCCGCGGCGCCATGGAACGCGCCATCGCCGACCAGCAAAACCGCCTCTCCCGTCTCGACAGCGAGATGCAGTCGATTGCGGGCCGCAAGGCCAACCTCATCGCGCAATTGGGCGACGTGGGTGACGGTGCGGCCCTGGCCGCCGCCGTCGAGGCCGCCGTCGCCGCCGCCGCGGACGCCGAAACGGGCGCAGGCCAGGCGGAAGCGAGCCTCCGCACCGCCCGCGCAACGGAAGCCGAGAAGCGCGGCGCCCATGACGAAGCGCGCCGCCGCTCCGACCGCCTCGCCACGGAAGTCCGTACACTGACGAACTTCCTCAAGAATGACGGCAATGGCCTGTGGCCCGCCGTGGTCGATGCCCTCAACGTCGAGCCGGGTTATGAAACCGCCCTGGCTGCCGCTTTGGGTGACGACATCGAAGCTTCGTCGGACGAAGGCGCGCCCGTGCACTGGCGCACCCTGCAGCAGCTGGGAGACATTCCCCCGCTGCCCGGCGATGCAACACCACTCTCCCGCCATGTGGAGGCCCCTCCCGCCCTGTGGCGCGCGCTGTCCCATGTGGGCGTCGTCTCCCGCAGCGTCGGCGCCGCCGTACAGCCGCAGTTGAAGCCCGGTCAGCGCCTTGTCTCGCGTGAAGGCGACGTCTGGCGCTGGGATGGTTTTGTGGCCGCTGCCGAAGCCCCCAGTGCGGCCGCCAAGCGCCTCGCCGAACGCAATCGCCTCGTCTCGCTGGAAGCCGAGATGAAGGAGGCTCAGGCTGCCGCCGACGCTTCCCGCACTGAACACGAATCCTCTCGCACCGACGTCGAAACCGGCGTGAAATCCGAGCGCGACCGCCGCGAAGCCTGGCGCGCCGCCACCTCCGCGCTGGATGTGGCGCGCCGCGCCTTGCAGACCCACGAACGCCGCCTCGCCGAACAGACCGCGCAGACCAGCGCGCTCGACGAAGCCCACCGCCGCACCGAAGGCCAGCGCGCCGAAGTGCTGGCGGGATTGGAATCGGCACAAGGCGAATTCACCGCGCTGCCCGCCCTCGATGGCTTGCAGGCCGAAGCCGGGGCCTTGCGCGACACGCTGAACCGCGAACGCACCACCTATGGCGAGGCGCGCGCCCGCCACGACGGCCTCGAACGCGAAGCCCGCATGCGCACCGACCGTCTGAAGGCGATCGCGCAGGAAACCGAGCAGTGGCGCGCCCGCGCCGCCAAGGCCCGCGAACAGGTGGAAACGCTCTCCACCCGCCTCACCGAGACGGAATCCGCATTGGCCGAAATGGCGGCAATGCCGCAGCAACTGGCCGACCGCCGCTTCAAGCTGATGAACATGCTGGGCGAGGCCGAGCGTGACCGCAAGTCCGCCGCCGATGCCCTGCAGGAAGCGGAAAACGCCGTGCGCGAGGCCGACAAGGCGCTCCGCGAGGCGCAGGAACAGGCCGCGACGTCGCGCGAAGACCACGCCCGTCTGGGGGCTCGCCTCGAAGCCTCGAAGCAGCGCCAGGACCATTGCCAGGCCCGCATCGCCGAAACCCTCAATGTCCCGCCGGACGAAGTGCTGGCCGCCTCCGGTGTCGATGCCGAAAGGCTGCCGCCGGCAGAAGAAATCGAGCGCAAGCTCCTCTCGCTCCGAGATGACCGCGAGCGCCTCGGAGCGGTGAACCTCCGCGCCGATGAAGAAGCAACCGCCGTCGCCGAGCAGCTCGACAAGATGAAGACCGAGAAGGACGAACTCGTCCAGGCCATCAGCAAGCTGCGTGGTGCCATCGGTTCGCTCAACAAGGAAGGCCGCCAGCGCCTGCTGGACTCCTTCGGCACGGTGAACAGCAAGTTCACCGAACTTTTCACCACCCTCTTCGGCGGTGGCGAGGCGGAACTGCAGCTGGTGGAATCCGATGATCCGCTGGAGGCGGGCCTGGAAATCCTCGCCAAGCCGCCGGGCAAGAAGCCCACCACCCTGTCACTCCTCTCGGGCGGCGAACAGACGCTCACCGCCATGGCGCTGATCTTCGCGGTGTTCCTGACGAACCCCTCGCCCATCTGCGTGCTGGACGAAGTTGACGCACCGCTCGACGATCACAACGTCGAACGCTTCTGCAACCTGCTCAACGCCATGCTGCAGCGGACCGAGACGCGCTTCCTCATCATCACCCACCACCCGCTCACCATGGCCCGCATGAACCGCCTGTTCGGCGTCACCATGATGGAACGCGGCGTCTCGCAACTGGTGTCGGTGAACCTGGAAGAAGCAACGGAACTGGTGGCGGAAGCGGGCTAGGGCCAGGCCGCCGCGGCATTGCGGGCCATGGACGGCGCACCTGCCTTCTGGCAATCAAGGCGCGTGCGGGGTCCTTGTTAAAGTTGAACGTCCATCATGCTCACCCCCGTCGCCAAACCCATCAAGCGCTCGGCGCTCCGCCTTGCCTTGGGTCGCTTTTACTATGTGAACAAGCGCCGCCTCTCCTGGTACGTCACCTCCACGCGCTACGCCAGCGAACGCCGGAACAACCACCTCCCCCACATGCACATGCAGCACGGCACGCCGATGCTGCGTGAACTGTCCGGCGTAGACATGACGTTGCAGCGGAACAAGATGGCGAGTCTGGGCGTCGCCGCTGCCTGCATTGATGGCCTGATCCTCAAGCCTGGCGAAACCTTTTCCTTCTGGCGCATGGTGGGCAAGCCCACGGCGCGGCGCGGCTTCAAGATGGGCTTCGTGCTGAAGAACGGAACATTGGCGCAGGACATCGGCGGCGGCCTCTGCCAGATGACCAACCTCATCTACTGGATGACGATCCACACCGACCTGGAGATTGCCGAACGCTGGCGGCATGGCTTCGATGTCTTTCCTGATGCGGGCCGCACCCAGCCCTTCGCTTCGGGCGCAACGTGCGCCTACAACTACATCGACCTGCAGATCCGAAATCCCACGGATGATACCTACCAGCTCAGCCTCTGGACGAAGAATGACTGGCTGCGCGGTGCCTGGCGCTGCTCGGCACCCCAGCATCACCGCTTCGAGGTGTTCGAGAAGAACCACGAGATTCGCCCCGAATGGTGGGGCGGCTATACCCGGCACAACGAGTTGTGGCGCAGGAAACGCGATGCCGTGACGGCGGAGGGCCTCGGCGAGGAATTCATCACGGCCAACCACGCCATCATGATGTATGAGCCACTTCTCCCCCGCCCGGAAAGTCAGCCCGCATGAACGTTGTCTTCGATCTCGGCATGGTTCTCATCGAGTGGGATCCGCGCCATCTCTACCGCAAGGTCTTCGATGACCCCGGCAAGATGGAATGGTTTCTCGCCGAAGTCTGTCACGGCGCGTGGAATGTGGAGCAGGACCGGGGCCGCGCCTGGGAAGCAGCGATTGCTGACGCCATCAGCCGCCACCCTGCATGGGAAAAGGAAATCCGCCTGTTCCGTGAATGCTGGATGGAGATGGTGCCGGGCGCGATTGATGGCTCGGTGCAAATCCTGGAAGAGCTGCACCGCAACGGCACGCCCCTCTTCGCCATTACCAACTGGAATGGGGAAACCTTCCGGGAGACGCGTGCGCGATTTGGCTTCCTCTCCCTCTTCCGCGACATCGTGGTGTCCGGCGACGAAGGCATCATCAAGCCAGACCCCGCCATTTTTGCGATGCTGTGTGACCGCAATCACCTGGTCGCGTCCGAGTGCCTGTTCATCGATGACAGCGTGAGGAATGTTCATGGCGCGGAAGCCGCCGGCTGGCAGGCGCTGCATTTCACCACACCTGGGAAATTGCGCAGCGACCTCGGGGCACGCGGCATTCTCTAGCACCCTCGGGCCGCCGCGCGCGAAAACGCCACCAATACAGCGGTTTTGAAGACCAAACCGCAATCTCAAATTGTTGTGAAGTATTTCCCTTCTTCGCCAACACTACAAATGTCATCGCGCGAATGAAAATGTCTCAATTGAACAATTGCTTACAAGACTTATATCTGGACGAAGAATTGCCTTGTTGATTATAGATTCTGACGACGTCTGTTTGCGGTGGATGCAGGCCACTTGCATATGTCACAGCGGAGGAAGGGGCCAAGAAGAGACAAATACAAATGGCGCCTGACATGCACGGCGCCAGGAATGGGAAGACCTGCGGTGGAGCAACTCGGACAAGATCAGCAGATGCGTATCGCGCGCCGTGGCCTGCCGCCGTTGCAGGCATTGACGGTCACCGTCTTGCTGGTGCTGGGCGGACTTCTGTTCTGTGATCCGGGCTACAGTTCATACGGGTCGTCACCACCGGCCTTTGCGCTCTATCTGGCATTCCTGACAACCCTTGCCGCGGCGTTGGTAGAACTCCGCAACATCTATGCGCGCTACCGGGATAGTACGCGCAATGCCGGTGATCCGGTCTCAAGGCGGGACCTGATGGCAGTCGCGGCGGGAGTGGTCGCCTACACCGTTGCCGCCATCAAGATGTGCGATCTGCTCTTTCAGCACCACGCACGGCTTGAGACATGGCTGGAGTCCTCTCTCTACATCGGCATTGTTTCCGCAATCGATCACCTGCTCCGCGAACGCCAGGCCAGGACTGCCGATCTCGCGTCAGCGCCACAACCTCCCGCGCGCAAGACCATGGCTCCCTCTGAACTCTATTATGCGCAGGCAGAAGACCATTACGTGAAACTCGTCTTCCGCGATCGCGTGGAGCACAAGAGGGCCCGCTTCAGCGATGTGATTGCCGAATTGGGCGATGTGGGCCTGCGGGTTCACAAGTCCTTCTGGGTCCACCGCAGCGCCGTGCAGTCATCCCGCCGCGCCGGGCGCCGCCTCATGCTCGTGCTGGCGGGCGGCACCGAAATCCCCGTAGGCCGCGCCAACGAACGCGCCGTCCTCGATGCTCTTCCGGCATCCGGCAGCGGGATTCGCACGAGGGCGGACAGCGCTTCCGCCTGACTCAATGCCGCAGTGCCAGACGCACCGAATTAAACCAACACTTTCAGTGCGTTGAAACAAGAATCCAAATCTTGACACACTTCCGCCCGCGAACTATGGAGAGCGCGCTTTGGAAAGGCACCTTTCCGGACGCGTTGAACATTGCCCGGAGACTGTCAACATGGCCGAACCGCGCAAACCCAAGACGCCCCAGAACGAGGCCGACCCGAAGCTGGGTGATCTCTCCAACCGCCTGAAAGACCTGTCGGACCGCATTGCGGCCGAACGGACGGACCAGGCGGCCGCCAGACAGCCCTCGAACCGCTACGACAGCGCCAAGGATTATTCCAAGGGGTACCGCCTGGCGAGTGAGTTTGTGGCCGGCGTGCTGGTGGGTGGCCTTCTGGGCTACGGACTTGATTATCTGGTGGGGACGCTTCCGCTGTTCCTGATCTTGTTTCTGCTCCTCGGCTTCGGTGCCGGTATCCTGAACATGTCGCGTGCCGCGAACAGGAGCCAGCCCACGGCGGAAGAGCTTCGTAAAATGACGCCGCCATCGGCGGATGATGAAGAAGAGGACTGATCGTGGCCAACGATCCGATTCACCAGTTCCAGATCCACGACCTTACGGGGTCTTTCAATCTCGGCGGCTACGAGATCAGCTTCACCAACTCCGCCCTTTTCATGGGCGCGATCGTTGCGGTCATCACCGGCTTCTTCTGGCTCGCCTCGCGCAAGGCCGAACTCGTTCCCGGCCGTGTGCAGTCCGTCGGCGAGATGTGGTACGGCATGATCGACAACATGGTGAACAACGTGCTGGGGCACGACGGGAAGAAGTTCTTCCCGCTGGTCTTCTCCCTGTTCTCCTTCGTGCTCGTCGCCAACATGCTCGGCATGTTCCCCTATTTCTTCACGGTCACAAGCCATGTGATCGTCACCGCCTCGCTGGCGCTCTTCGTCATCCTGCTCGTGGTCGTGGTCGGCATCTACAAGCACGGCCTCGGCTGGTTCAAACTCTTCGTGCCTTCGGGCGTGCCGCTGGCCATCCTGCCGTTCATTTCGCTCATTGAAATCATTTCATTCCTGTCGCGCCCGATTTCGCTTGGCCTACGTCTCTTCGGCAACATGCTGGCGGGCCATATCGTGCTGAAGGTGTTTGCGGGCTTCGTCGTGAGCCTCGGCACGCTCGGCGGCCTTGGCATCCTTGGCGCCATCGCGCCGCTCGCCATGGCGGTCGCCCTCACCGCCCTGGAATTCCTCGTGGCCTTCCTGCAGGCCTTCGTCTTCGCCATTCTGACGTGCGTCTATCTCAACGACGCGCTTCACACCCACCACTAACCTTTCCCTCAATCCATACTTCAAGGAGAACGTAAAATGGATCCAGCAGCAGCAAAGCTTATCGGCGCCGGTATCGCCTGCATCGGCATGGGTGGCGCCGGCATCGGCGTGGGCCACATCTTCGGCAACTACCTGGCTGGTGCGCTCCGCAACCCGGCTGCCGCTGGTGCCCAGTTCACCAACGCGCTGATCGGTGCCGCACTTGCAGAAGGCCTCGGCATCTTCTCGCTCGTTGTGGCGCTTCTCCTCCTCTTCGTCGCCTAAGACGAACCGGAACTGAACACCTGAATCCGGACCGGAGTCGTCCTCTCCCGAGGCACTCCGGTCCATCCTACTATGCGAGGAAGCGCGATGTCGCAGAGCACGTCAGCAACCACGGTTGAATTTCAGGTTGCCGAAGAGGCCACCACAACGACGGAAGGTGCTGCCCCCGCGGGCGAGGCCAACGGCGCGGCTCCGGCCACGACCGAAGGCACCGAAGCCCATGGTGGCGAACACCACGGCGTTTTCCCGCCGCTCGACAGCAAGACTTTTCCTTCGCAGTTGTTCTGGTTGGCGATCTTCTTCGCCGCACTTTACGTGCTGATGAGCAAGTTCGCCCTGCCACGCGTCAGTGCCATTCTCGCCAAGCGCAAGGCCCGCATCGACGGCGACCTCGCCCGCGCCCAGGCCCTCAAGAATGAAACGGAAGCCGCGGTGAAGGCCTATGAAAAGGCCCTTTCCGATGCCCGTTCCAACGCCAACGACATCGCCCGCGAAACCCGCGAAGCCGTGACCCGCGACGTGGACGCCGAAAGCCACAAGCTGGACGAAGCCCTCGGCAAGAAGGTTTCAGCCGCCGAATCCAAGATCGCCGCCAGCAAGGCCAAGGCCCTGGAGGCGGTAGAAGATATCGCTGCCGAGTCGGCTGCGGAAATCGTCGCTGCCCTCGGCGGCGGCAAGGTCACCAAGGCGGCCATCGCCAAGGCTCTGAAGGGATAATGTCCATGACCACGCTTCCCACAGTGCTCGCCGCCGGCCTCGCCCTCGACAACACCTTCTTTGCCTTCGTGGCGCTGGTGCTCTTCCTCGCCATCGTCATGTGGGCCGGTGCCCACAAGACCGCCGGCAAGGCGCTGGATGATCGCGCCGCGCAGATCGCCAAGGAACTCGACGACGCGCGCCGCCTGCGTGAAGAGGCCGAAGCCCTGCTTGCCGAATACAAGCAGAAGCGTCTCGATGCGGAAAAGGAAGCAGGCGAGATCGTCGCCCGCGCCAAGGCTGATGCCGCCTCCTACGCCGAAGAATCGAAAAAGAAGCTGGGCGAGACCATCGAGCGCCGCACCAAGCAGGCCGAGACGAAGATCGCCCAGGCCGAAGTTGCCGCCGCCAAGGACGTCCGCGCCCGCGCCGCCGACCTCGCGGTCGCAGCCGCCGCCACGCTGCTCAAAGACGGCATGAAGGGCAAGAGCGGCGAAACCCTCGTCGCCGAGTCCATCGCCGCCGTGAAGTCACGCCTGAACTGATTTCATTCGCAGGATAAAAAAGCGGCCCGGATTTTCCGGGCCGTTTTGTTTTATGCGAGCGCCGCGAGGATTTTTTCGGGTGTCAGCGGCAGATGCGTGAGTGCCGTGCCGAGGGCGTGATTGACCGCGTTGACAACAGCGGGGGCCACCGGAATGGTGGCGATCTCGCCCACCGCCTTGGCACCGTAAGGGCCCGTGGGTTCACCGGGCTCCACCAGCAAGACATCCACTGGCGGCATTTCCGGCGCATTGACGAGATGATAGCGGCTGAAGCGGTCTGCCTTCATGACACCCGTCACGCTGTCAATTTCCACATCCTCGAACAAGGCGTAGCCAATGCCCGCCTGGATGCCGCCGTGAATCTGCCCCTCCACCAGCATCGGATTGATGGCCCGGCCCACATCATGCGCCGCCACATAGTCCTTCACGCGCACACGGCCTGTCAGGCAATCCACCTCCACCCCGGCAAAATGGGCGGCATATGAACTGGGGTTCGCCGTGGCGGCATAGGTGTGGGTAACGGCCGGCAGCGGCTCACCCTGCACGGCAAGGGTTTGCATCAAGGCAGAGAGTTGCGTGACGCCCTGCGGTACCGATATCCGGTGAATGGCTCCGTCCCGCAGGTCGAGGTCGGAAGGTGCGCAATTCATGAAGCGTGCGGCGGTGGCCAGAATGGCCTCGCGCAGCACAACCGCCGTGCGCCGGAACGCCTCCCCCAGGATGTAGGTCATGCGGCTTGCCCGCGTGCCGATATCGTATCCCGTCAGGTCAGTGTCGGAAGGCGTGATGTCGAACTGCTGCGGTGCTTGCGCCAGCACTTCCGCCGCGATCTGCAGCAGCGTGGTATTGGCCCCGCAGCCAAGGTCATGCAGCGCGCATTGCACGGTGATGCGTCCCTCCTCCGTGACGCGCATGCCCACGGTGGAATATTCGTCCGATCCCGGATAGCAGCCGTTCACATGAGCAGCACAGGCCAGACCGACACCGCGCCTGAAACGCCCCTTACCCGGTGCGGTGGTCCAGCGTCTCTCCCACTCGAAGGCCACCGCCCCGCGCATCAGGCATTCGCGAATGCCCGCATTGCCGATGTCCAGCCCCTGGTAAGGTTCGATGGCGTGCGGCGCGACCACATTGCGAAGCCGCAGTGCAAGGGGGTCCATCTTCAACCGCCGCGCCGCCATGTCGAGATTGATCTCGGCTATGGCGTTGATCTGCGGCGAACCATAGCCGCGAAACGCCCCCGTGGGCGGCGTGTTGGTGTAGACAGCATGACCTGCGTAGTCCTCGGCAGGCACATCATAGAGACGCACAAGCCGTTGCAGCATCGAACCCGGCAGATAGTTGCCGCCCGTCGAATATGCCCCAACGTCAGCCAGCGTCCGGGTCTCGCGCGCCAGTATCTTGCCGTCGCGCGACAGTGCGGTGCGCATGCGGCCAATCACGCGGGAACGCATGCGGGTGGCCAGGCAGGTCTCCCGCCGGTCCAGCGCAATCAGCACCGGCCGCTGCAACACGCGGGCGAAATGGGCGCACAGCGGATCCAGAATGGGTTCCGCCTTGCCGCCGAACGATCCACCAATGGCCGTCTTGATGACACACACTTCGGACGCCGCAACGCCCAGTGCTTTCCCGACCACCACCTGAACCGCGAAAATGCTCTGGCAAGGCGTGCACACGAGAACACGGCCATCGCCCTTCGGCAGGGCGAGGCAGGCATGCGGTTCGATGGCCGCATGGTGGGTCTTGGGCGTGGAGACTTGGGTTTCCACAATCTCGTCAGCGACAGCGAAACCCGCCTCGGCATCACCACAGCGGAACGTCTTGCCCTCGATCGGATTGGCAAAGAGTGGGCGCCCCGGCGTTCCTTCCGCAATCCCGTCCGCCAGCGCCCGCTCCGCATCGAACTGCGCTGGTAGCGCGGCGTATTCCACCGCAAGAACGGCTACCGCGGCTTCCGCCTGCTCTGCCGTTTCGGCAACAACAGCCGCCACCCGGTCACCCACATGGCGCACCACGGACGGGAACATCTGCTCGTCCTCGATCGCCTCCTGACCCTCGAACCAGATCGAACTGTTGTAGCGGTGCGCAGGCGTGTTGCCGTGCCAGAACACCGCCAGCACGCCGCGCATGGCCAGTGCCTCCTCAGCCTGCAGCGCAACGACGCGTGCATGCGGATGCGAGCTGAGCAGCAGTTTGCCGTGCACGGTACCCGGAAACTGCAGGTCGGTGAGATAGCGCAATTCGCCCGACGCCTTCTCTGGGCCGTCCAGCATCGGAAGGCGGGTCGCGACATAGTTCACAGCAGCGCCTCCAGGTCTTCCCAGCGCGGGCAGAGGCCGCCCGCCACGCCCTGCAAGGCATCGAGCCCCACGCCCATCACGGCGCAGCGCTTGTAGGGCTGCGACAGCCGGCCGGGAATGGCCGCATCCACCGCGCCCACCAGTGCCCGCAGAAAATCCGCCGCGACGGCAGGCGAGAGTCTCTTTCCCTCAAGTGTTTCAGCCACAGCCGCAAGCGGCAGAGGCGTGGGCGCAATGGCACCCGCCACGCAACGCACCGCGCCGAAGGTGGTGCTCTCCTCGTCGAAATCAGCTTCGAGGATGAGATTGAGCCGCGAGATGGTGAGATCATCGCGCTGCCCCAGCTTGACGAACGCCGCCCGCGCCAGCATGGGCGCCAGCGGAATGGAGAGCGAGACCAGCAACTCGCAGGTGCCCAGCATCGTTCGCCCCGCACCCGTGAGGAATTGCGCAATTGCCATCTCCCTCCCAATTCCATCCCGCCCCAGAAGCGACACCCGTGCAGCCATGCACACGAGAATGGGAAGCAGGTCGCCCGCGGGCGAGGCATTGACCACATTGCCCCCGATGGTAGCGCGATTCCGGATCTGCACTGATCCGCACAAGTCTGCGGCCTGGGCAAGCACCGGCACACGGGCGCGGATGATGGCGCTATGCTGCAACTCGGAAAGCGTGACCGCGGCGCCAATAACCACCGCGTCATCCCGCACCACGATGTCGCGCAGCCCCGCCGTGGCGGCGATGTTCACGATACAGCCGGACGAAGGAAAGGGCCGCGGATGCACCAGCATGTCCGTGCCGCCCGCGATGAAATGAAGAGGGACATCGGAGGCCGCCATGAGGTTTCGCACCGCCGCGAGGTCGGCAGGCGTGGCAGCGGACACGTCACTCATGGCGCGTCATCCGCGCGGCGCGCGGCCTCCGCGGCCACTGCTTCGATGATCAATTGATAGCCCGTGCACCGGCACAGGTTTCCGGCCAATTCATGACGAATGGCGCGGTCGTCCGGGGCGGCGTTGCCGCGCAGCAGCCCTTCCGCCGCCATCACCATGCCCGGCGTGCAATAGCCGCACTGCACGCCGCCGTGCGCCACGAAGGCTGCCTGCAGGGGCGAAGGCTGCCCGTTGGTGCCGCGAAGCCCTTCGATGGTCTCCACCGTGCGGCCGTCAATCTGGAAGGCCAGCACAAGGCAACTGTTGACCGGCGCCCCATCCAGCAACACCGTGCAGGCCCCGCACTCGCCCTCCTTGCAGCCTTCCTTGAGGCCCGTCAGGCGCTGTGATGTGCGCAGGAAGTCGGACAGCCGTTGCGACGGATCAATCTCCGCCTCCACGCGCGTTCCATTGATGAAAGCTGCAATCTTCATGAGCGATGCCCCGGCGCAAGCTAGCTCAGTTCGCGCCGGGGCATGGAAGATTTCGCGGCCTCAGGCCTGGGTCATTCTGCCGCTTCGAGATACTCGCTCATGGGCGGGCAGATGCACATCAGGTTGCGGTCGCCATAGACGTTGTCGACGCGCGCCACCGGCGGCCAGTACTTGTCATTGGGGTAGTGCGGCAACGGGAAGAAGGCCTGTTCCTTGGAATAGGGATGCGTCCAGTCGCCGAACAGTTCCCCATGGGTGTGCGGGGCATTCTTCAGCACGTTGTCGGTCTTGTCGGCCTTGCCCTTTTCCACCTCGGCGATTTCGCCGGCGATGGAGATCATGGCATCGCAGAACCGGTCCAGCTCGCGCTTTCCTTCCGATTCCGTCGGCTCCACCATCAGCGTGTCGACGACCGGGAACGACATGGTGGGGGCATGGAAGCCGTAATCCACCAGGCGCTTGGCCACGTCTTCGACCGAAAGGCCCGTGCGTTCCTTGAGGTCCCGCAGGTCGAGGATGCACTCATGGGCCACGAAACCGCCGGGGCCCGTGTAGAGCACCGGATAGTGCGCCTTGAGGCGCGCCGCGATGTAGTTGGCATTGAGGATTGCCATGGAGGTGGCGCGGGTGAGCCCCTCGCCGCCCATCATGGCGATATACATCCACGAGATCGGCAGGATCGAGGCCGAACCCCACGGCGCCGCCGAAACAGCACCGAGGTGCCCGTCACGGCCCGCAGCCGGATTGACGCCATCCACCACCACATGCCCCGGCAGGAAGGGCGCCAGATGCGCCTTCACGCCGATGGGGCCCATGCCGGGACCACCACCGCCGTGCGGAATGCAGAAGGTCTTGTGCAGGTTCATGTGGCACACGTCGGCACCCAGCTCAGCCGGGCGCATCAGGCCCACCTGCGCATTGAGGTTGGCGCCGTCGAGATAGACCTGTCCGCCATGCGCATGAACGGTGGCGCAGATGTCGATGATGGCTTCCTCGAACACGCCATGGGTGGAGGGATAGGTGATCATGAGCGCGGCCAGCTTGGCCGAATGCTGCTTGGCCTTCGCCTCCAGGTCCTTGAGGTCGACGTTGCCATTGGCATCGCAGGCCACCGCCACGATCTGCAAACCAGCCATCGCGGCCGAAGCCGGATTGGTGCCATGCGCCGAGACCGGGATGAGGCAAAGATCGCGCCCATGGTCGCCACGCGATTCATGGTAGCGCTTGATCGCCAGCAGGCCCGCGTATTCTCCCTGCGAACCCGCGTTGGGCTGCAAGGAAACGGCATCGAAGCCGGTGATCTCCGCCAGCATCTCCTCCAGTTCCTCGAACAGCTGCTGGTAGCCTTGCGTCTGTTCCAGCGGTGCGAAGGGATGCAGCATGGCAAACTCGCGCCACGTCACGGGGATCATCTCGCTCGTGGCGTTGAGCTTCATGGTGCAGGAACCGAGCGCGATCATCGCCTGATCCAGCGCCAGATCCTTGCACTGCAGGTGGCGGAGATAACGCATCATCTCCGTCTCCGAGTGATACATGGAGAACACCGGGTGCGTGAGGAAATCGCTCGTGCGCCGCAGGGCCAGGGGAATGACTTCGCCCGTCTTGGCGTCGATTGCATCCACGTCCGTGCGGCTCTCCGCATCCGACTTGAACACGCTGAGCAGCTTCATCAATTCCTGCCGCCGCGTCGACTGGTCGAAGGAAATGCCGAGATGGTCGGCATCGACGAAACGAAGGTTGATGCGCTTCTCCTTGGCCTTGGCCCACAGCATGTGGGCACGGCCCGGCACGTGCAGCGTCACCGTGTCGAAGAACGACTTGGTGATGACTTCAAATCCGTAGCCCTTCACCGCATCGGCGAAGACTTCGGCAAAGCGGTGCGTGCGTTCCGCCGTCTTCTTGATGCCGCGCGGGCCCAGATACACGGCGAACATGGAGGAAATGACGGCAAGCAGAACCTGCGCGGTGCAGATGTTGCTGGTCGCCTTCTCGCGCCGGATATGCTGCTCACGGGTCTGCAGCGCCATGCGCAGCGCCCGCTTGCCCTTGGCATCCACCGACACGCCAATGAGGCGGCCCGGCATGGTGCGCTTGTATTCGTCGCGCGTGGCGAAGAAGGCCGCATGCGGCCCGCCAAAGCCCATGGGCACGCCGAAGCGCTGGGAGGAACCGATGGCGATGTCCGCGCCAAGTTCGCCCGGCGTCTTCAGCAGGGCCAGTGCGAGGAGGTCGGTCGTCAAGATGGCAAGAGCCCCAACGGCGTGGAGGGCTTCGATCACCTTGCTGAAATCGCGCACCTCGCCGGACGAGCCCGGATAGGAGAGCAGCGCGCCGAACACTTCACCGGCCTGCAGGTCCTTCAGGGGATCGCCCACCACGAGCGTGTAGCCGAAGCCCTTGGCGCGCGTTTCCAGCACGCCGATCGTCTGCGGGTGCGTGTCGCGGTCGATGAAGAACACGTTCGACGACGACTTGGCGACGCGCTTGGCCATGGACATGGCTTCCGCCGCGGCGGTGCCCTCGTCCAGCAGCGATGCATTGGCGATGGGCAGGCCCGTCATGTCCACGATCATCTGCTGATAGTTCAGCAGCGCTTCGAGGCGGCCCTGGCTTACCTCCGCCTGGTAAGGCGTATAGGCCGTGTACCAGCCCGGGTTTTCCAGAATGTTGCGCAGGATCACCTTGGGCGTGACGGTGCCGTAGTATCCCATGCCGATCATCGAGGTGAACACCTCGTTGCGGCTGGCGGCCTCCCGCAGATAGGAGAGCGCGGTCCGTTCCGGCATTGCCTTCTTCAGATCGAGCGGACGCTTGGCGCGGATGCGCTTCGGCACCACCTTGTCGATGAAATCTTCCACCGACTTGGCACCGACGGTCTTCAGCATGGCGGCGGTTTCGGCCGCATCCGGCCCGATGTGGCGCGCAATGAAATTGGCGCCGGGTTCAAGGTCCTTGAGCGCGAGACGCGTGGACATGGATGACCTCACTTGCCCACGAATTTGTCGTAGGCCGCGCGATCCATCATGCTGTCAAGCTGCGACGGATTGGCGATCTTGATCTTCATGAACCAGGCGCCGCCTTCCGCGTCGCTGTTCACCAGCGAAGGTTCATCGGCAATGGCCGTGTTCACGGCGACGATTTCGCCATCGATCGGCGCGTAGACTTCGCTCGCGGCCTTCACGCTTTCAACCACCGCGGCTTCCTTGCCCTTTTCGACCTTCTTGCCGATGGCGGGCAGGTCGACGAACACCACGTCGCCCAACTGTTCAGCCGCGTGCGTGGTGATGCCGACAGTGGCGACGCCACCTTCGACGGTGATCCATTCATGTTCTTCGGTAAACTTGACGCTCATGGTTATCTCCTCAGCGCTTGAAACGGTTGGGAACAAAGGGAAGTTTGACGACGCTGGCCGGAATGGCCTTGTCGCGGACAAGCAGGAACAGAGGCGTGCCCGGCGCGGCATGGGCAATGTCGACATAGCCCATGGCGATGGGCCCGTTGACGGTGGGGCCGAAGCCGCCCGACGTCACCTTGCCGATCTCGCGGCCCGCGGCATTCTGGATGATGCTGCCTTCACGCGCAGGCAGGCGGCCTTCCGGCTTGATGCCCACGCGCATGCGCTTCAGGCCGCCGTTGGACAGTTCGTTCTTGATGCGCGTGTGCCCGGGAAATCCGCCCTGCTCGCGCCGCGGCTTCGAAATTGACCAGGTGAGGCCCGCCTCGATGGGCGAGGTCGTCTCGTCGATGTCATGGCCATAAAGGCAAAGCCCGCCTTCCAGGCGAAGCGAATCGCGTGCGCCAAGCCCGATGGGCTTTACCCGCTCATCCTTGAGCAACACGTTCCACAGCTTCACCGCATCGGCAGCGGAGAGGGACAATTCGAAACCGTCCTCACCCGTATAGCCGGAACGCGACACATGCACGTCCTTGCAGCCCGCCAGATCGAGCAGCTTGAAATACATGAAGCCGATATTGCGAACCTCGGGGTTCAGCGCCGCCAGAACGTCCTCCGCTTCCGGCCCCTGCAAGGCAATGAGCGCCTCGCCGTCGAGCCGTTCCAGCTTCACGTCCTTGGGTAGCTTGGCGGCAATGTGGGCGTAATCCTGTTCCTTCCGCCCCGCATTGACGACCACATAGAGCCGGCCCGGATAGGCCGACCGGGAAATCATCAGGTCGTCGAGAATGCCGCCATCATCGGCCAGCAGTTGCGAATAGCGTTGCTGCAACGGTGCAAGGCCGCGAATGTCCGCCGGCACCAGCGCTTCCATGGCCTCGGCGGCGCGCTCAAAGCTCTCCGCCACGATGAAGCACTGTCCCATGTGCGACACATCGAAAAGACCCGCATGTTCGCGGGTCCAGGTGTGTTCGGTCAGGATTCCGGTGGGGTATTGCACCGGCATGTCGTAGCCGGCGAAGGGCACCATGCGGGCCTTGAGGCTCACATGCGCGTCATACAAGGGTGTGCGCAGGGTTGTTTCGCTCATCAGTGTCTCCAGAACATGGGTTGCCCGCCTGACCCACCAATGTGTCAGACGTGCCCCCTCTGTCAGGAACCTGAGAGTTTTCGCCGTCCCGTCACTCCGACACGGGAAAGCTTTCTCCTTCGGTGAGCGGCGCCCTCATCAGGCCACCTCTGCTCTCCAGAGTCTTTACACCCACGTGCGGTCCTTTTGCCTGAGAGTTTCCGGGGCGGTTGCTCCTTCGGCGCCACAACCCCGAGGGGCCGCGATCTCTCCCGCACACGGGGAAATATGTCAGGCGAGAGTAGGCTGGTGCCTTCAAAAGTCAAGCCACCATCGCAAAAGCAAAACGCGCCCCGCTTGTGGCTGGGCGCGTCCTGGTCCGGGCCACGCGCGATTGCGGGCCCAGGAAGCGTGCTGGATCAGAAGCTGAAGCGCAAGCCGACCGTGGCCTGGTGCTCCTTGGTATCGCTGCCCGAGATCATGATGTCGCGGAAGCGATAACCGGCGTCGATGGCCAGGTTGTTGGTGAGGTCGACAGACACACCGGCAGCCGCGCCGAGCGCCAGGCCGCTGTCGTCCACCGCACCGCCCGAGCCGTTGGCCCAGCCGTAACCCGCACCCACGCCGACGTAGGGCGTGAACATCGAGTCGTTGGCGAAGTCATAGTAGACGTTGCCGAGAACCGTCGTGGTGGAGAGTTCCGCACCGGGAGCAACCTTGTAGTTTCCGCTCCAGTCGGCTGTCACATCGGCGCGCACGTTGTCGGAGAAGCGATAGCCGACGCCACCACCTGCGACGAAGGCACTATCATCGGCACCGCCGCTCCACTGAAGGAATGACCAGCCCGCATCAGCGCGGAGGTACACACCCATCATGGCCGGATCGGCAGCAGGCGGCGGATCGAGGTCGGCAGCCTGCGCAGACACCGCAACCGGGGCAAGAACCACGCCGGCGAGCATCAAAATCTTGAACATCTTCATCGTAAGCACCTCATCCTTTGGATCGTTCGATGGGTGCAAGATGGCGTCCGAGAACGGCGCCACACGGGCCGAAAAAAGGCGCGAATGTGACACCCCCGATTTGTGGTATCTGGGCCACAGTATTTCGTTCGAATCCTGCGCAAATTGTTGAGCCCGGGTTAAGGTTAACGGCACCGAAGCATCTCATGGCCTATCGCGTCACTGCATTTGACTGGTTCCTCTTCGCGATTCTCGTGGTCTGCTGGGGAACCTCCTTCGCCATGAGTAAGGTGGCGCTTCAGCACGTCACACCCGACTGGATTGCGGCGGCGCGCCTCATGGTGGGCGCTGCGGTGCTGCTCGCCGCAACAGCCGTGCAGCGCGCGCCGGTTCCCTTCGACCGAACGTTTCTCGCGCGCTACCTCTGGCTCGGTCTCATCGGAAATGCCGCGCCCTTCTTCATCATCACCTGGGGCATGCAGTCGATCACCAGCGGCGTTGCCGGATTGTTGATGGGAACGATCCCGCTCATCATCATCATCATGGCGCACTTCGCGCTCCCCGGCGAACGCCTGACACTACCACGCACCGCCGGATTCATTCTCGGCTTCTCCGGCATCATCACCCTCATGGGACCGGAGAATCTTTTCAACATCAAGGCTCACGGCGAGGAACTGAAGGGAGAACTCGCGGTCGTACTCGGCTGCCTCATGTATGGCGTCAACGCCATCAGCGCCAAGCGGATGAAGCTGCCGGGTACGATCGGCGTATCGGCAGGCGTGCTGGCCGCCGGTGCCGTGCTTGCAACGGCCGCAGCCGCCGTGCAGTCGCCCTTCCTCATTCCGCAGGCGCCCGTGTCATCGTGGCTGGCGATGATCGGATTGGGGCTGTTTCCCACAGGCCTCGCCACCGTTGTCTGGTTCAAGGCCATGGAGCGCACCAGCCCCACCTTCACCACTATGTCCAACTACCTGGTGCCCGTCTTTGCTTTGGGCTTCGGCGCGTTGATGCTTGGCGAGCACGTGGGCTGGAACGTACTCGTGGCCCTGCTGCTGGTACTGGCGGGAATCTTCGTGAGCCGGATCAGGCCGGCCTGACAACCAGCCAGCGTTAAGCCGCTGCCTTGGAAATGACGCCGCACAGGTCGTCGACGATGGTCGAGACCAGCTTGCCGTCATCACCTTCCGCCATCACGCGGATCAGGGGCTCGGTGCCCGACGGGCGGATCACGAGGCGGCCCTGGTTGCCGAGACGCGCTTCGGCGTCCCGAATGGCATCCTTCACCAGCGAGTCGCCCAGGGGATTGCCGCCCTTGAACTTCACGTTCTTGAGAACTTGTGGCAGCGGTTCGAAGAGGCTGCACACTTCGCTCACCGGCTTGCCCTGCCGCACGACTTCGGCCAGCACCTGCAAGGCCGCCAGCAATCCATCACCCGTCGTTGCGTAGTCCGAGAGCACGATATGTCCGGACTGTTCACCGCCCACGTTGAAGCCATGCCCGCGCATGTGCTCCACCACATAGCGGTCGCCCACTTTGGTGCGGGCCAGCGCCAGCTTCTGTGTTTCGAGGAAGCGTTCCAGCGCCAGGTTGGACATGATGGTGGCCACGAGGCCGCCACCCTTCAGGTTGCCACGTTGGGCCCAGCTCGTGGCAACGAGCGCCATGATCTGGTCGCCGTCGATGACGCGGCCCTTTTCGTCGGCGATGATCACCCGGTCGGCGTCGCCGTCGAGCGCGATGCCGATATCGGCGCGCAATTCGCGCACCTTCTCGCACATCACTTCCGGATGTGTTGAACCGCATTCGTCATTGATGTTGGTGCCGTTGGGATCGTTGCCGATCTCGATGATTTCAGCGCCCAGTTCCCACAGCGCGGTGGGGGCCGTCTTGTAGGCAGCCCCATTGGCCGTATCGATCACGATCCGCATGCCGTCGAGATTGCTCTCGCCCGGATAGGTGCGCTTGGCGAATTCGATGTAGCGCGCGCCTGCGTCCTCGATCCGCTTGGCGCGGCCGATTTCGGAAGGACCCGCGAGCGAGATCTTTCCCGGATTGTCGATCAGGTCTTCGATGCGAAGTTCCTGGGCATCCGACAGCTTGTAGCCATCCGGCCCGAAAATCTTGATGCCGTTGTCCGAGAACGGATTGTGCGAGGCGGAAATCATCACGCCAAGGTCGGCGCGCATGGAGCGGGTCAGCATGGCTACCGCCGGCGTCGGCACCGGTCCGAGCAGGAACACATCCATGCCGGCCGCGAGCAATCCCGCCGTCAGGGCCTGCTCGATCATGTAGCCCGAAAGCCGCGTATCCTTGCCGATCACGACGCGGTGGCGGTGTTCGCCCCTGCCGTAGATGTGTCCGGCGGCCATGCCGATCCGCATCACCACGTCGGGAGACATCGCCCCCACGTTGGCCCGGCCACGCACACCATCAGTCCCAAAATACTTGCGAGTCATGATTTTCCCCAATCCGGTCCCGGCATAATAGCAGAACCTAAATGTCTGCTGAATCGGGATGCAAGGCCGCGGTAAACACCGCCAACGCGTCGCGTGTGGCCTTTACATCATGAAGCCTCAGGATGTGAGCTCCGGCCAGGGCTGCCTGCAGCGCCCCGCCCACCGAGCCGTTGACCCTGTTTCCGGCCGTTTTTTCACCTGTGAGGGCTCCCAGGAAGCCCTTGCGCGACACCCCCACCAGCAGGGGCACACCAAGTCCGTGGAAAACCGTCAGCCCCGCCATCACATCGAGGTTCTGGCGGAAAGTCTTTCCGAATCCGATGCCGGGATCGATGGCAATCATGGCGCGGGGTATGCCCGCCGACTCCGCCGCCGCTACCCGGCCTTCCAGCATATCGTAGACATCGAGCAGCACATCGTCGTAGCGGGGTTGCAGTTGCATGGTCTTGGGCTCGCCCTGGGCATGCATCAGCACCACCGGCACCCGCGCCGCTGCCACCACGCCTGAACTCTTCTCGTCATGCCCGAGCGCCGACACATCATTGATGATCCTGGCGCCCGCCGAAAGAGCCGCCGACATGACAGCGGATTTCCGCGTATCGGCCGAGACGAGGTGACCCTTCGCCAGTGCTTCGATCACGGGCAGGACGCGGCGCAACTCTTCTTCCACCGCAACGGTGTCGGAACCGGGCCGGGTGGACTCGCCGCCCACATCCAGGATGTCCGCACCCTCCTCCGCCAATTGCGCACCGTGCGAAATTGCAGCAGCAGCAGAGGTGAGCTTCCCTCCGTCGGAGAAACTGTCAGGCGTGATGTTGACGATCCCCATCAACCGCGGCACCGTGAGATCAAGGCCCGCAAAGGCCGGGCGCACGGCTGAGAGCCGCTCCAATGCCGCCGAGTTATCCACGCCGGCAATCCGCTGCATGTCGCGCTCGATCACGCCCTCGCGGCGCGTGATCACATCCACATGGGTAAAGCCGACGTGGCCTTGCCCGGCCAGAGGCAGGGCGTCGCCATCGCGTACCATGCGCGGCACATCCGCGCCGAACACAAGGCCCGTGGGTCGATAGTAGGTTTTCATGACATCACCGCTTGGCAGGAATCAGAAAGACCCCGGCCGCGAAGCCGGGGTCCTGGATTTACAACAGTTCGGACCGCAAGGGCATCAGCCCTGGTGCTGCGGCTCAAGGCCACCACGGCCACCACGCTTGGCACCCGCGCGCGGCACGCTGGTGCCGCCCTTGTCTGAGCGCTTCAACGGCTTTTCGTCGCGGTCGATGCGATCACCCTTCAGCACCCGCGCCACCTCCTCGCCGGAAAGCGTTTCGTATTCCAGCAGGGCCTTGGCCAACACATGCAGGTCTTCACGCTTCTTTTTGAGGATCGACTTGGCCTGCGCCTCTCCTTCATGGATCAGGCGGCGCACTTCCTCGTCGATGATCTGCGCGGTCCCTTCCGAGACATTCTTGCTCTGCGTCACGCTATGGCCGAGGAACACCTCCTGCTCGTTGGCGGAGTAGCGCACACGGCCGAGCTTTTCGCTCATGCCCCATTCCGTGATCATCGCCCGCGACAACTGCGTCGCCATCTGGATGTCGCCCATGGCGCCGTTGGTCACGTTCTTGTCGCCACCGAGAATGAGTTCAGCCTCGCGCCCGCCGAACAGAACGGCCAGGCGGGCCTCGCACCATTCGCGGGTGCGGCTGTGGCGGTCGCCTTCCGGCAGGTTCATGGTCACACCCAACGCGCGGCCACGCGGGATGATCGTCACCTTGTGCAGCGGATCATAGTTCACGTTCAGGCCAACAATGGCGTGTCCCGCCTCGTGATAGGCTGTGTTGCGGCGCTCTTCATCGCTCATCACCATGGACTTGCGCTCGGCACCCATCATCACCTTGTCCTTGGCATCCTCGAACTCGGCCTGCGTGATCATGCGCTTGTTGCGGCGGGCCGCAAGAAGGGCAGCCTCGTTGCAGAGGTTGGCGAGATCAGCACCGGAGAAGCCGGGCGTACCACGCGCCAGCACCTTCGGATCAATATCCGGTGCCAGCGGCTTGTCCTTCATGTGAACCTTGAGGATCTGCTCGCGGCCCTTCACATCCGGATTGCCGACAGTGATCTGCCGGTCGAAACGGCCCGGACGCAGCAATGCCGGGTCCAGCACGTCCGGACGGTTGGTCGCGGCGATGATGATGACGCCTTCGTTCGCTTCGAAGCCATCCATCTCCACGAGGAGTTGGTTCAGCGTCTGCTCACGCTCGTCGTTGCCACCGCCAAGGCCCGCACCACGGTGACGGCCGACGGCGTCGATTTCATCGATGAAGACAATGCAAGGTGCATTCTTCTTGGCCTGTTCGAACATGTCGCGCACACGGCTCGCACCCACGCCCACGAACATTTCCACGAAGTCGGAACCCGAGATCGTGAAAAAGGGCACGTTGGCTTCGCCCGCAATGGCGCGCGCCAGCAAGGTCTTGCCCGTGCCCGGAGGGCCGACGAGCAGCGCACCGCGCGGAATCTTGCCGCCCAGCCGCTGGAATTTGTGTGGGTCCTTGAGGAAGTCCACGATCTCGACAACGTCGTCCTTGGCCTCATCCACGCCAGCCACGTCGGAGAACGTGACGCGGCCCTGCTTTTCGGTGAGCAGCTTGGCGCGGCTCTTGCCGAATCCCATGGCCTTGCCGGAACCAGCCTGCATCTGGCGGATGAAGAACACCCAGACGCCCACGATCAGCAGCATCGGCAGCCAGTAGATCAGCGCGTTGGACAGGAAAGAGTCAGACTGCGGCGGACGGAACTCGGCCGAGACATTCTTCTCGCGGATGGTCTTGAGGAAGTCCTCGGAGACGGGCGCGTAGGTGGTCAGCGTCCGGCCATCAGCCGTCTTCGCCACCACATCGCCGTTCATCGACGCCGTTATGCTGCTGATCTCGCCGTTGTTGATCTTCGTCAGGAATTCCGAATAGCTGATCTCGCTGCTGTTGGCGCGCATGCTCTGGCCCTGGAACAGGCTGAACAGTGCAAACAACAACAAGGCAATCACGATCCAAACGGCGAAACTGCGGAACTGGTTCACGGTCGATCCTCAATTCTGGAAGCAGCCTGAGGCGCGCTTCCGAAATCCATCCCAAAAACTGAAGCCTAACATAGGTCCGGCCCATCCAGAATCCAAGCGCGGCAACACTGTAAATACGAGACTAAAGGCCAAATCGTTCACCAAGCGTGACCGAAACCCGCCCCTGCCCGTCAAAATGCGGAAAAACGGCCGTTCCCCCCACCATCACCACCGGAAGGCTGGCGACAATGAAGGCCGGAAGGCCCGTGGGCGAAGGCGGCCGCAAACCACCAGCCAGTCGAACAGTGGCCCCCGCTGGCGCATGGATCAGGAAACGCCCATCCCAGACGATCCCCGCATCACCCGAAATTGTCTGTAACCCCGGTACAATGCGGCCCGGCTCCCGGCCGATCAAAACGTCCCGCAGCCGCGCCGCGACAAGGGCCCCGCCCAGCGACCGCCGCGTATTGCCCCCGCTGTTCAGCACCGAGAGAAGGCGAACCATATCCGCCCGCAAAGGCGCCCGCCCGTTGCCGCACATGGCAACGAGCCGGGAGAGCGCAGCCAGCGCCGCCCCCTCACCCGCCAACGCCAGCGCCGCACGGGGAAGGCTGGCATACCCCTCTGTATGGATGCGCACATGCCGCACCAGCCACGCCTCGGCTTCAGCAGCAGTTGCGGTGGTAACGACCTGTGCCCACGCCGCTTCCGCCGCCAGGGCCGCAACATTTTCGCCCACCAGCAATTGACGCACACGGGCGCGCTCGAAAACCGTGTTCTCGTTGCTGGGATCTTCAAGCCAGCCCTGCCCCAGTCCGCGCAGGAAATTCCGCAGCGCCTCACGCCGCACAGCCAGCAGTGGACGGAGGAGACGAACGCCATTCCACGGCCGCTCCGGCCAGATCGCGGCAAGGCTTGCCGCACTCGCCGTGCGGCGCTTGCGCATGAGTACCGTCTCGGCCTGGTCGTCGAGGGTATGGGCCGTCAGCAGAACGGAGACGCAATGCGCAGTGCACCACCGGGTCAGCAGATCATAGCGCGCCTCGCGGGCCTTCGCCTGGATGCCCGTTGCAGGCTTGGCGCCCGCCCAGGCGAGAATGTGGTGAGGAACCCCCAACCCCGCACACCAGCGCGCCACCTGGTCGGCCTCGGCGCGCGAACCGTCGCGCAGTCCGTGATCGATGGTGAGTGCAATGACCTCCGGCCCATCCGGCAGGAGTGCCGCAAGGCGCAACAGGGCCATGGAATCGGAACCGCCGGAGACCGCAACTGCAATGCGCGTCACACCGGAGAGGACAGGAAGAAGTACACCGCGGCTCAGCACGGCATCAGGAGAAATCGCGGCGGCGGCCTCAGCAGCCGGCACGCTTGTATTCGGCGGAGGCGCGCTTCTTGGCTTCCACGGCGCGCGGGAACTCCGTGCCCACGGAATTCAGTGCTGCACAGGCCTGGTCCTTCTGGCCCATCTTGTTCAGCGCCATCCCGAGCTTGAGAAGGCTGTCGGGAGCGCGGCGGCTCTTGGGATAGGTCTTGTAGGCCTGCAGGAAGTTCTGCGCCGCCTGCTTGGAATCACCCTGCACGTAGAAGGTCTCGCCCAGCCAATACTGGGCACTGCCCGCCAGCGAATGATCTGGATACTTGCTCAGAAAGCTGCGGAAGCCCGCTTCCGCTTCGGGGAACTGGCGGCGGAGCAGCGCTTCGTTTGCGGTCTTGTAGAGTTCGTCCGGCGTTTCCGTGGGCTGCAAAGACACCTGCTCGATGCCATCCTGCTGCTGCACGCCATCATTGACAACAGGCTGACCGGCCTGCGCCGTCTGTGTCTCGCCATTTTCGGGAACGACCACCTGACCTTGGAAGCTGTCATCGGTGCCGCTGTCGGCCCCGGCCTTCTTGAACGGAGCCTGGCCGGGTGCCAGTTCAACGGCACCCTGGTCGGTGCCCAGGACTTCGGCATTGAGAGACTTGGGCTTGGAGGCCGGCGTATCCTGGATCACCTCGATGCCATCGGACGACGTTCCGTCCTGCACGGCGGGCGCTTCGGCCACCTGCTTCTGAACGGGCTTCGGCATGGGTGCGGGCACCACATCCCCGGCATCGCCCTGCTTCTGGCCCAGCTGCTGCTGCAACTGGTTCACGGTGTGGGTCAATTCTTCCACCTGGCCGGTGAGCGCACGAATACGCTCCTCCATCTGGAAGATGCGGGTGGCGATGTCCTGGGCGGAAGCGGGATAGGCGGCAGACGCGAGAAGGACGGCGGCAAAGATGCTGCGTTTGAACATGTCAGACCCTGATGTTGGAGTCGTGTTACCCAAGACCTTGCCGCCCAAAGACGGAGAAATTGAGGCTTTGTCCCGTCAGGACAGCATGCCTCAGTTGGTGCCGCCGGTGATCACTGTCACGGCGCGGCGGTTCTGCGACCAGCATTCCTCGGCATCGCAAAGGGCCGCCGGACGTTCCTTGCCATAGGCGATGGAGGAAATGCGGTTGCCCGGAACACCCTGCTGGATCAGGTAGTTGCGCGACGCCGTGGCGCGGCGTGCGGAGAGCGAGATGTTGTATTCACGGGTGCCGCGCTCGTCGGCGTGGCCTTCCACCTGAACCGTCACGTTGGGATACTGCAACAGCCATGCGGCCTGCTTGGACAGCGTGTCCTGCGCCTCGGGCGTGAGCGTCACGGTGTCGACGATGAAGTAGATGCGGTCACCGACATTGGTTTCGAAGTCGGCCTTGGAACCGGGAGCGGCCTGCCCCATGCCGACGCCACCACCACCAGGACCGGCCTCAAGGTCCGGCGTGTTCTTCTTCGAACAGGCGGCGAGCGCCAGGAAACAGGTGAACAGGGCTGCCGCTTTGAAACCGGCCGATCGGGTCATCATCAATCCCACTCCTAAAAGGTCCCCTTCAGATGGCCGTCCCGGGCCCCGAAGATTGGGTCTGTGCTCAAAGCCCGCTCCGGCGATGCCGGACGGGCCATTTGCAGCAGGCCATTGCGCAAATTGCCACCGCACGCAAGTGTGGTGGCAACTGAGTTAACAAATTGTCACAGGGCCAACATACGGCCCTCCCGGAGGAGACTCAGCTCGTCCGGGCGCCGCCGGTGATAACCGTGACAGCACGGCGATTTTGTGACCAACACTCCTCCGCGTCACACAAAGATGCAGGCCGTTCCTTGCCATAGGCGATCGAGGAAATCCGGCTACCCGAAATGCCCTCGGACATGAGGAAATTGCGCACCGCCGTCGCTCTGCGCGCCGAAAGCGACAAGTTATACTCACGGGTGCCGCGCTCGTCGGCATGGCCTTCGATCTGGATCTGCACTTCGGCATACTGGTTCAGCCAGTTCGCCTGTTTGCGTAGCGTATCCTTGCCCTCGTCCGTGAGCGTCACCTGGTCCATCTGGAAGAACACGCGGTCCCCAACGGCGGTCTGGAACTCCTGCACGGAGCCGGGAGCCGCTGCCCCCGCGGCGAGGTCGCCGCCGCCATTGCCGCCAAGGCCACCACTGTCCAATCCGGCGGAGGTATTCTTCTTGCTGCAGGCTGCAAGCGAAATGGCGCAAGCCAGCGCCAGGGCAATCCGGAATCCGGTCGTCTTCGAAGTCATCATCATGCGTCAATCCACCTAGTGAGAGGAGCCCCCCGGCCCCAACCATTCATGGCGTTGGTAATGACCTGATAACCTGAAGAACGGTTTACCGAACGTGGTTAAGCAGACGTTTCAATTGAGCCGCGGTGACCAGGCAGGGTCGCTGGAGAATTCCGGCGTCGGCACCTTCTGCTCATTGTAGCCGGTCACATCGACGGAATAGAGATTGGCACCGCCGGTTTCGCCACCGCTCTCGCGGAAGAACATGATGACACGGCTGTTGGGCGCCCAGGTGGGCCCCTCGTTGTGGAAACCCTCGGTAAGGATGCGCTCGCCCGAACCATCCGGCTTCATCACGCCGATGGCAAACTTGCCGTTGGCGTTCTTGGTGAAGGCGATCCACTTGCCATCGGGCGACCAGACCGGCGTGGAATAGCGGCCCTTGCCAAACGAGATGCGTTGCGCTTCGCCGCCGTTGGCGCTCATCACGTAAATCTGCTGGTTGCCGCCGCGGTCCGACTCGAAGGCAATGGAGGCGCCGTCAGGGGAATAGGATGGAGCGGTGTTGATGGCCGCCACGTTCGTCACCTGGCGCAGCTGTCGCGACTGCAAGTTCATTTCGTAGAGGTTCGAGTTCACGCCGTCTTCCGACTGCAGCGACATGATGATGCGCCCGCCATCGGGAGAGAAGCGCGGCGCGAAACTCATGTTCGGGAAATCGCCAACGATCTCCTTCTGGTTCGTGTCGATGTTGTAGATATACACCCGCGGCACACCGGTTCCGAAGGAGAGGAACGTCACCTCGTTGGCGGTCGGCGAGAAGCGCGGCGTCAGCAGCAGGTCGCCCTGCACCGGCAGCGTGTGCGGGTTGAAGCCGTCCTGATCCATGATCGCCAGCTTCTTGATGCGCTGCGACTTGGGACCGGATTCATCGATGAACACGATGCGCGTGTCGAAATAGCCCTCGAAACCCGTAAGCGCCTGGTAGATCTGGTCCGAGATGCGATGCGCCAGGCGGCGCGCCGCCTTGGGCGAGGCGGCAAGTGACTGGCTGGCCAGCATCTGGCCCGAGTTCACATCGTAGAGTTTGAATGCAACGCGGAGCTTGCCGCCATCCATGTAGGCCTGTCCTGTCACCAGCGCCTTGGCCTGCACCTGCCGCCACGACTCCATGCTTGGCGTCGCCTCGAAATCCGAAATGCGTTCGATGAAACTGTCAGGCGACAGGGGATTGAAATATCCGGAACGGCCGAGGTTGTTCGCGATCACGCCGGAAATTGTTGCGGCGGAATCTTCCGATCCCGAACCAGCCAGGAAGGGCGAAATGGCAATCGGCAGGGGATTGATCTTGCCGCCGGACACATCCACGTCCAGCGCCCATGCAGGAACGCCGTTCCCCAGGGCCACGAATGAAGCAGCGCCCGTGGCCGCCAGCAGGTTACGTCGGTTCAGCTTCATCCCATTCCATCCAGATTGCACAGGAGCCCTTTATCACGCAGTTAGCCGGACATCATGTCCGGCGTGAAGTTGACCTTGATTTCCTGCCACATATCATAGCGGTCATCGGGGAGGAAATCATAGGGCGCGCATTCCATCACTGCGGAAACAGCGGATTGCGCCGTGGCATCGGTGAGCGCGTCACCCCCGCCGGAAATGACGATGGGCAGCCCTTCCACCGTCTTGTCCCTCTTCAGGTTGAACTGCACCTTGACCGAGATGCTGGCCTCGCGTGCACCCGGAGGGACTGTCCAGCATTCCGACAGGCGGCTGCGCAGCGCGTCGATCAGCGTAGCGGCCACGGCGGAATCATCGCCCTGCGCTTCGGTCTTGCCCTGAACGGGTGAACCGTTGGTGTCGCCGGACTTCTTCGGTGCCGTGCGCTCGTCATTTTCCTTGTTCAGCAGCGCATCAAGCGCGGCCACGTCGAGCTTCTGCTTCTTCTTTTTTTCCGCTTCAGCCTTCTTCTTCTTCTCGTCCTCGGCTTTCTTCTTCTTTTCCGCTTCGGCCTTCTTCTTCTCTTCCGCTTCCTTTTTCTTGGCTTCGTCCGCTGCCTTCTTCTCGGCGAGCGCCGCTTCCTCGGCGACCTTCTTTTCTTCCTCAAGCTTCTGCTCTTCCAGCAGCTTTTTCATCGGATCCGGATCGACAGGTTTGTCCTCAACCTTTTTCTCAGGCTCAGGTTCCGGCTTCTTGACGGGTTCGGGCTGAGGTTCCGGTTCCTTGGGCTTGGCGGCGAGAACTTCCTCTTCCGCAACCTTGGGCGCGGGCTTCACCGGCTTGGTGACTTCGGTCTTTTCGGCAGCGGGCTTTTCCGGTTTCGGCACGGCCTCCGTCGTGGTGGCCATCACCTTTGTCACGTCTCCGATGTTCGTAATATCAACCTGCACGGCATTCTGCGGTTCCACCTTGAACGGCGCCGGATTGGGCATGCCGATCAGCACCGCCAGAAGCAGTGCGCCGTGGACAAAAGCGGATGCGGTGAAACTGCGCTTCATGGCGCGACAGGTTGCTCCTTCTGCAGCGTCACCAGGCCGATCTTCTTGTAGCCGGCGGAATTGAGCACGCCCATCACTTCCATGACGGCACCATAATCGGTGGAGGCATCCGCCCGCACAAAGAGTTGTTCCTCATTGCCGTTCTTGGCGAGTGCGCCAAGTTTCGCCGCCAGCTCTTCCAGCGGAATCTGTGTTTCCATGAGATAGACCGTCCGGTCCTTCTGCACCGTGATGTAGAGCGGTTCCTTGGGCGCATCCATGGATTTCGCTTCCGTCTTCGGGAGCTCGACGGGCACGCCCACGGTCATGAGCGGGGCCGCAACCATGAAGACGATGAGCAGCACGAGCATCACGTCCACCAGCGGCGTGACGTTGATCTCGCTGATGGCGCCGTGACGCGAACCGCGCCGGCCACGCCGGGCATTGATGGTCTTTGCGCCGCCTGCGGAAGCACCCATGCGTCAGGCCCTTTCATCCAGCTGGCGCGAGATGATGGCGGAGAATTCATCAGCGAAATTCTCCAGCCGCGACTGCACCTTGGCCGCATCGGCCGAGTACATATTGTAGAAGATTGTCGCCGGTATGGCGGCCACGAGGCCGATGGCCGTGGCGAAAAGCGCTTCGGCAATGCCCGGCGCCACCACGGCAAGATTGGTCTGGCCAGAATTGGCGATGCCCTGGAACGCCGTCATGATGCCCCACACCGTGCCGAACAACCCGATGAAGGGCGCGGCCGAACCGATGGTGGCGAGAAACAGGAGGTTGGATTCGAGATCGGACATCTCTTTCTGGATGGCGACGTCCATCACCTTCTCGATGCGCTTCTGCACACCGGCAAAGCCCGCGCGCATGGCGGCACCCTGGCTCTGCTTCCATTCTTGCATGGCAGCAAGAAAGATGGATGCCAGCCCCGCAGTGGCCCGTCCGCCAAGGCCGCGATAGAGATCTTCCAGCGACTGTCCCGACCAGAAGGCCGATTCAAACTTGTCGTTGGCGGCGTGTTCGCGCCGGAACGTGAAGAACTTGTTGAAGATGATGGTCCAGCACCAGATGGACGCGAGGCCCAGCCCGATCATCACGAAGAACACCGGCCAGGAAGCCTGCGCGACGAGATGCCAGAGCGAGATTTCGGCGGTCTTCGTCACCGCGGTTTCAGTGATGGTTTCCATGTGATCCGTTGCGTCCCAAATCGGCCCATTTTCCCGAGCGCGTGGCGGGGCAGCCGAACCCGCCTGCCTCAAACCGTTAAAATCTGTCGAAACTGCGGCGATTTCCACAACTTCGGCCAACGGCCCGGCGCCCCGTCCCGGGCCGGAACGCCTGTTATGTGCTTGAATCGATTATGGTTAACAAAGCGTTAGGAAACGACTTGGGAAAGCGCGCGGGCCATTTCGGGTGGCACCCGTTTTGGCCGGCCCCGCCCGTCAATGAGCGCCACGGTCACATCAGCCGTGAACAGCACCTCCGCCCCCCTCAGAACCCGTTGCCAGAGCACAAAACGGGCACCGGCCATTTCGCCGCTGGAGGTTTCCACCGTGAGGAGATCATCAAAGCGCGCAGGCCGCAGGAACTCGCAGGCCATCCGCCGCACCACGAACATGATGGGCTCGCCTGCGCCGAACAAGGCGTTCTGGTCGATGCCAGCCACCCGCAGGAAATCCGAACGCCCACGCTCACAGAATTTGAGATAGTTGGCGTGATAGACGTTACCGGAGAAATCCGTGTCTTCGTAGTAGACGCGAACGGCAAGGCGATGCACGCCCGAGGTGATGGCGCCCTCTGTGACCGATCCCCCACTCACTGATCTCCCTCCAGCGGCAGGATGCCTTGCGTGATTTCCGTTCGGTTGGGCACGGCCAATCCCAGGTGCTTGAAGGCATGATGGGTGAGCAGCCGTCCGCGCGGCGTGCGATTGAGGAAGCCGAGTTGCAGGAGATATGGCTCCACCACATCCTCGATGGCATCACGCCCTTCCGAGAGCGACGCCGCGATGGTGTCGATCCCCACAGGCCCCCCCCCGAAATTGAGCGCGATGCAATTGAGATAGCGGTGGTCAAGTGCATCGAGGCCGGCATGATCCACATCGAGGGCGCGCAGGGCCGAGTCTGCGGCAGTAGCGTCAACCTGTGTTTGTCCGCCCACAGAAGCGAAATCGCGCACGCGCCGCAGCAAGCGGCCCGCAATGCGGGGCGTACCGCGCGAGCGCCGCGCAATCTCCCGCGCACCATCATCCGTGAGTGCCAGCGCGAGAATGCGCGCGCCCCGCCGTACGATCTCCAGCAATTCAGTCTCGCCATAGAATTCGAGGCGGATGGGAATGCCGAAACGGTCACGCAAGGGCGTGGTAAGAAGGCCGGTGCGGGTCGTCGCCCCCACAAGCGTGAATTTTGCCAGGTCGATCTTTACGCTGCGGGCCGCTGGTCCCTCGCCGATGATGAGGTCCAGCTGAAAATCCTCCATGGCGGGATAGAGCACCTCTTCCACCGCCGGGTTGAGCCTGTGGATTTCGTCGATGAAGAGGACGTCGCGGTCTTCGAGGTTGGTGAGGATGGCTGCGAGATCACCCGCCTTGGCGATGACGGGGCCGGAGGTGGAGCGGAAGTTGACGCCCATCTCGCGGGCCATGATCTGCGCCAGCGTCGTCTTGCCCAGGCCCGGCGGTCCGGCAAAGAGCACGTGATCCAGCGCTTCGCCGCGCGCCTTCGCGGCCTCGATGAAAACCTTGAGGTTCGCCTTCTGCTTCGTCTGGCCGATGAACTCGTCCAGCTTCTGCGGGCGGAGATGCGTATCCAGCACATCTTCCGGCTTCTTGTCATTGGTGAGGACGGAGCGCATCATCCCGTGGCCAGTTCCTTGAGGGCCAGCCGGATCAATTTCTCCGTAGGCTGATCATCGCCTGCCTTTTTCAAGGCCGCGGAAACGGATTGCGCCGCCTGCGTCTGTCCGTAACCGAGATTGACCAATGCCGAGACGGCATCCGTGACGGAAGAGGACCTGGGAGCAGCAAGGTCCGCCGCCACCTGTGAGAGCCCGAGATCCGCCGCCGTGTAGGCTGGCGCCTTGTCCTTCAATTCCAGCACGATCCGTTCCGCGAGCTTCTTGCCAACGCCATTGGCACGGCCGATCATGGCCTTGTCCTGCAACGCGATGGCCGAGGCCAGTTCGCCCGGCCCCATGACAGACAGGATTGCCAGCGCCACCCGCGACCCCACGCCTTGCACGGTCTGCAGCAGCTTGAACCATTCCTTCTCCAGATGCGTGGCAAAGCCGACGAGACGGATGGCGTCCTGGCTGACCAGCATTTCCGTGTGCAATTCACATGCCTCGCCTGCCCCCGGCAGTGCAGCCAATGTCTTGGAGGAACAGGAGACGAAATAGACAACGCCATTCACGTCCACCATCGCCCAATCCGGCCCCGTGGAATCAATGCGTCCCTTGAGTTTTCCGATCATGCTGTCTTCCTAGCAGCGACTGGTAAAGACCGAGTTAGAACAAGTCAAGAACGCGCCAGCACTGCGGCGAGGCTTCGGGCGCTGCGGTGATGGGCGTGGCAGATGGCGATGGCCAGTGCATCGGTGGAATCAGCGCTGTGCAATTTCGCTTTCGGCAGCAGCACCTTGACCATGTGCTTCACCTGGAACTTCTCGGCATGGCCCGCGCCCACCACTGATTTCTTCACCTGATTGGGCGCGTATTCCGCCACCGTGATCCGGAACGAAGCCGGAGCCAGCATCACGGCGCCGCGCGCCTGCCCGAGTTTGAGCGTCGCCCGCGCATCACTGTTCACGAAGGTCTCTTCGATTGCCGCCTCGTTTGGCGCGTATTCTTGCAGAACCGCCAGAACCTGCGCGTGAATCTGCAGCAGCCGTTCCGCCAGCGGTGCCTCCGCATCGGAATGCACCGCGCCATCCGCCACATAGATGAGGCGCGACCCGTCCACGTCGATGACGCCCCAGCCGGTGTTGCGCAGCCCTGGATCCAGCCCGATGATTCGTACCATGGCGCAACTCTAGGCGCGCCGGGAAAAACCTGCGAGGGCCTGCTTTTCCAACCGGCACGCCACCGAGAAGGCGGGGTTGAAGACGTTGGCAATGTCGTAGCGCACATGCATGCCGAGGAGATGCGCAGCACTCACCGCATCAAGACCGAAATCCTGCGACAGCCAGTCCAGCATTTCGGATGTGGCATGCTGCAGCGCCTGCTCCAGCGGCCGGGCGTTGCCGACGGTGAAAAGCGACTCCGCATCTTCGCCCCGCGGCCAGGTGATGGACCGCCCCTTGATCACCCGCACACGGAATTCCACCTCAGCCGAAGTTTCGATGCCGGTGCCCGCAATTTCGCCGTCACCCTGCGCCGCATGCGCATCGCCAAGGCAGAACAGCGCCCCTTCCACCCCAACGGGAAAATAGGCGGTGGCACCTTCGCCGAATCGGTTGTAGTCCATGTTGCCGCCATGATGGCCACTGGTGGCGGTCGAAATATATTCGCCATCAGCGGGCGCCACGCCGAAGCAACCGAGCATCGGCTTCAGCGGCACCGACCACTCCGGCAGCGCGGTAGTCGGCCGTTCAAGACGAACGGCGCGGGCGTTGTCATCAATGCGCCAGAATATCTTTTCGCGCTCCGGCATCGCCCGCACCCGGGCCGGATCCACCACATTCCAAGCCAACCCCTGACGGGTCCAGCCCATGCGACGGTTCATGCGGATGCGGATGATTTCGACGGCCAACGTATCCCCAGGCACCGCCCCCTCCACAAGGAAGGGACCCGTCATCGGGTTGGTGTCGCCGCCGCGCTGGATATTCTCGTGGTCAAAGCCATGGGCATCCACTGTGGTCGTGGTGACGACATCTCCATCCCTCACGGACAAGACGGGAGCGTGCGCACCGAGCGTTGCGTGAAAGTGCTGCGGAATGAAGGTGGGGCTCGCCATCACCCACTCAGCTTTTCCATCACGTCTTCGGGAATATCGGCGTTGGAGAAGACGGACTGCACGTCATCGTCTTCGTCCAGTGCATCCACGAGCTTCAGAAGGCTCTCGGCCTTTTCCGCGTCGAGGGCCGTGAGGACGTTGGGCTTCCAGACGACCTTCACGGATTGGGCGTCGCCGAATCTCGCGGCAAGTGCCGACGACACCTCGCCGATGTTTTCAAAGGCGCATGTGACCGTGTGTGCGCCATCGCTCACGGCATCATCGGCACCGGCGTCGATCGCTGCTTCCAGCATCGCATCGGCGCTGATCTTGCCAAGCGGATAGACGATCTCACCCACCCGGGCGAACATGAAGGAGACCGAACCGGATTCACCCATGTTGCCGCCGAACTTGGCGAAGAGCGAGCGCACGACAGGGGCGGTGCGGGCACGATTGTCAGTGAGGGCTTCCACGATGACGGCCACACCGCCGGGTCCGTAGCCCTCATAGCGCACGTTGTCGTAGTTGTCCGCATCACCGCCTGCGGCCTTCTTGATGGCGCGCTCGATGTTGTCCTTGGGCAGGTTCTCCGCGCGCGCGTTCTGGATGGCGAGGCGCAGGCGGGAGTTGGCGGCGGGGTCCGGAAGACCGGCTTTGGCGGCCACCGTGATTTCGCGGGAGAGCTTGGAGAAGTTCTTTGCACGCTGGGCGTCCTGCTTGCCCTTGCGGTGCATGATGTTCTTGAATTGTGAATGGCCGGCCATGGTATTCCTCGGAAACAGAAGGCCCGCGCCAGAGTGGCGGGCAACGTCCCGTGCCCTATAGCCAAGCCTGTGCCCACCGCACAAGAAGCCCTTTAACCCTGCCTTAACGCTGTTCGTTCACCATGTCCGGCAGTGAGTGTGTTTGTGGAGTGTAGCGTCATGGCAACGGCAGCCAAACCGGCAATCGAAGCGTATTCTTTCGGCGGAGAACCCGCCGGGATTGCGGGTGCAGCAGCCCTGAGAAAGGTCAAATCCTTGGCTGAAACGGCACCCCAAGGACGGCTCTTTGCAGCCATCTCCACCCTCGCAGATACCAGTTCAGCAGCCGCGGATGCCTATGAAGCCGCAGGCCTCGCCGAATTGCGTTCCGTGTCCGATCATCATCTCGCCCGCGGCAACCGCATCGCCGCACGTCTGCGCGAAGCGCTGGGCGCAGACATGGCAACGCCCCTCCCCGCCTTCATGCGCAAGCGCTGAAGCCAGCCAACCACCTGTCGCCATCGGCCCCGCATCGGACTAGCATTCTCCGCGAAACGGTGAGGTGCGTCCCATGCGCGGCCCTTTTCTCTTTCTGGTCTTCAACCTGCTGAATGCCCTTGCCCCGGTGAGGGCGGAAACGCCGCTCCCGCCGGTGGACGTGGCGCTGGTGCTGGCTGTGGACATTTCCGCCAGCGTCGATGCCCGCGAACACCGCCTGCAGATGGCGGGGATTGCCGCGGCCTTGCAAAGCGAGGCGGTGCTGAAAGCCATCGCCGCCGCCCCCCGTAAGCGCATCGCCATTGCCATCACACAATGGTCGGGGCTGAATGTGCAGCGCGTTGTCGTGCCGTGGACGATCATCGACGGCGAGGCCTCCGCGGTGACACTCGCGCGCCGCGTTCTGACATCGCCCCGCGCCGATCCCGGCGGAGGAACGTCCCTGTCATTGGCTTTGGATCACGCGGCCCGTCTCTTCGAAACGGCGCCGCAAGCCACTCGCCGCGTCATCGACATTTCCACCGATGGCATCAATAACATCGGCCCGCCTCTGGATCAGATCAACCGCACGCTCGCCCGCAACAAGATCACCGTGAACGGCCTTGCCATCACCAGCGACTGGCCGAAACTCGGGGACTACCTGAGCAAGAATGTCATCACGGGGCCAGCGGCCTTTGCCACCGAGGCAAATGGGTTCGAGGCCTTCGGCGACGCCATGCTGTCGAAACTATTGCGCGAAATAAGGGGCCCCGGCCTGAGCTGAAAACCCTGCTCAGGTGCGGATGCCGCGCAGGCGCTCGCTGCGGCGGCGAAGCAGTTCCACCGTCACCAGCATCAGCGTCGAGAGGATGATGAGCACCGTTGCCGCCGCCGTGATGGTGGGCGAAATCTGCTCGCGGATGCCGGAGAACATTTGCCGCGGCAATGTCCGCTGCTCCGGCCCGGCGATGAAGATCACCGCAATCACTTCATCGAAGGACGTGCCGAACGCAAAGAGCGCGCCCGAAATCATGCCAGGCAGGATGAGCGGCATGACCACCCGGAAGAATACCGTGGACGGCGAGGCGCCAAGGCTTTCTCCCGCCCGCATCAGGGTGCGGTCAAAGGACGACAGTGTTGCCGTTACGGTGATCACGACGAAGGGCGTTGCCAGCGCCGTGTGCGCCAGCACCAGTCCCGGCAGCGTGCCGAGAAGGCTGAGCTTGGCGTAAAAGAAGAACATGCCCAGCGCCGAGATGATGATTGGGACGATCATCGGTGAAATCAGGACCGCCATGATCGTGGCGCGGAACGGAATATTGCCACGCGCCAGGCCAAGCGCCGCCAGCGTGCCGAGCGTGGTGGAGAGAATCGTGGTCAGGATGGCCAGCACACCCGAAAGCCACAAGGCACTCTGCCAGCGCGGATTGAAGAAGAAGTCCTCATACCAGCGCAGCGAAAAGCCCGGCATGGGATAGCTGAAGAACATGTCGGAGTTGAATGACAGCGGCATGATGGCGAGAATCGGGGAGATCAGGAACAGCAGCACCAGCCCGACGAAGGCCCGCAGGCCCCAGTAGGCGAATTTTTCGGATATGGTCGCATAGGGAGGCAGTGACATGGTTCAACCCAACTTCATCCGGTCGATGCCGACAAGCTTGTTGTAGACGTAGTAGAGGATCATCGTGGCGGTGAGCAGCACAGCGCCCAGTGCGGAAGCTTTGCCCCAGTTGTTCTCCTGGTTCATGGCAATGTCGATGAAGCCCGAGATCATGTTGTCCGTCGGCCCGCCCACAAGCGCCGGGGTGATGTAGTAACCAAGGCACAGGATGAATGTGAGCAGGCATCCCGCCGCCACGCCGGGCAGCGTCTGGGGAATATAGACACGCCAATAGGCGTAGCCAGGCTTGGCCCCCAAGGACCGCGCCGCCCGCATGTAAGTGGGAGAGATGGTCTTCATCACGGAATAGATGGGCAGCAGCGTGAACGGCAGCTGGATGTGAACCATCGCGAGCACCGTTGCAAAGCGTGTCTTGAAAAGCTGCGGTTCACCCGCAATCAGGCCAAGCTGGTTGAGGAGCCAGGTGAGGCCAGTCAGCGACATCACCTGCGTGACGACGCCGCCGTCCTGCAGGAGGATGGACCAAGCTGTGGTGCGCACCAGAAGCGATGTCCAGAACGGCAACAGCACGAGGATCATCAACAGGCTGGCCCGCTTCTGCGGGATCGTGGCGAGAAGATAGGCCACGGGGAATCCCATCACCAGCGTGAGTGCCGTGACAAGGAAGGAAATGCCCAGCGTGCGGAGGAGAATGTCCCGGTAGATTTTCCGGTTCGCGTCAACGCCGGTGATGCTGCCGTCGGGAGTCTGTTTGAGGTCGAGCACGTTCAACAGGTAGAAGGGCGTGTAGGATGATCCGGCGCGCTTGATCGTCGCCCAGGTGTCTGGTTGCCCCCACACGGGATCAATGGCGATCACCGCGTCCTTCCACGGACCCGCCTCCATCTTTTCCAGTTTGCGCGCCGTGACCGTGACCTTGGATTTGAGGGTGGGCATTTCGTAGTTCAGCCGCTTGCCGATCAGCGCCGATGTCTTGGCCTTCTGCGCGGCCTTCATGTCGGCGGCGAAGGCGGCAAACACGTCTTCGCCGGGCACGGTCGTGCCATCCCAGGTGGAGATTGCGGCAACCGTCTGCGGCATCTGGTCATGAATGTCCGGATCGTAAAAGGCGTTCGTCAGCATGGCGCCAATGGGCACGAGAAAACTGATGACGATGAAAAGGAACAGCGGCGCAATGAGTGCGAGGGCCTTCATCTGGGCCTGGCGCTGCGCCTGCGCCAGTTTTTGCTTGAGCGGCGTGCCGTCTGCCGCGCGCATGATGGTGTCGGATGTGACTGCGACCGATGTCATCGAAAGCCCCTCGCCCGGATGATCGGGAAGAACGGCAACGCCAATTCTTCCGGTGGGCGCCTTCCCCCGCCATGGGCGAGGGAAGGCTGTTATGGTGTCTTGTCTTACTGCGAAAGCCAGGCGTTGAAGCGTTCCTTCAACTGGTCGCCGTTGTCAGCCCAGAACTGCGTGTCGAGGTTGAACGCGGTCTTCAGGTTGTCCGGAGCGGTCGGCAGCTTCGGCAGAACGGCCGGGTCGACGTTCGGGATGGCATCGCTGTTGGCGGGGCCATAGGCGATGTACTTGGTCTGCTCGGCCTGCGGTGCGGGGCTCGATGCGAAGGCGAGGAAGCGATAGGCTTCTTCCATCTTCGGCGTGCCCTTGGCGATGGACCACAGATCCCAGTCGAGGGCCTGCGCATCCCACACGATCTTGAACGGCTTGCCGTCCTTGTCGATTGGCGTCTGCAGGCGGCCGTTCCAGGCCGACGTCATGACGACCTGGCCATCAGCCAGGAGCTGCGGCGCCTGCGCTCCGGCTTCCCACCAGATGATGTCCTTCTTGATGGTGTCGAGCTTCTTGAAGGCGCGGTCCACGCCTTCCGGCGTGGCGAGAACCTTGTACACGTCAGCCGTCGGAACGCCGTCGGCGATGAGCGCCCATTCCAGGTTCACGGTCGGGTTCTTCTGCAGGCCGCGCTTGCCGGGGAACTTGGCAAGGTCGAACAGGTCGTTGATGCTGGTCGGGCCATCCTTCAACTTGGAAGCGTCATAGCCAAACACGGTTGCGAACACGATCGTGGGGACCGAACATTCCGACACTTCGCCGCCGATCATCTTGGCCTTGTCGACGCCGACCTTCGCCCAGTCGATCACTTCCAGTGCACCTTCGGCGCAGCCCTGAAGGGCCGTGGCCGAGTCCACGTCGATCACGTCCCAGGTGATCGCGCCCGATTCCACCATGGCCTTGATCTTGGCCACTTCGCCGTTGTACTCGGCCTCAGTGATCTTGTTGCCGGCGGCGATGTAGGGCTTGTAATAGGCTTCGCGCTGCGAATCCTGATACGCACCACCCCACGACGTGATCGTGAGCTCGTCAGCCCGGGCAACACCGGCAAGCGCCGAACCGGCGAGAAGGCCGGCTCCCAGGACTGTGAGAAGTTTGTTCATGTCATTCCTCCAAAAAATTGAGGCCGGCTTGGCCGGCGATGAGCAAATTTCATGGGGAATGGGTGCGTCCTGATCCTGTGAAAAGCAGCATTCGGCACGCGCCGCCTCTGCTTTCCGGATGGATGTGGCCACCTCCCCGATGACCCTTCAGACCCGCTTTTCAAAGAGCCTTGGCAACCCTGTGCCCGGCACTTCCTGTTTTTGTGTTCAGGTCCGTCGATGCTGGATGATAGCAAGTGTTTGGCAAGCGTCACTGGCTTTTTTGTCGCGACAGCGACAAAATGGATTCATGGCACGTCATCGTGTCGGCGTTACCAGAATGGGATCTCCGCTGGTGCCAGTTGGCCTCCGATGCGGATGGGCGCAACCTTGAGGGCGAGCCCTGTTGCGTCATCCGTTTCCACCGCCAGGCCGCACACCGTGGCTTCGCCTTCAGCGGGCTTCATGCGCTCCACGGGCAGTTTGCGCAGAAAGCGCTGCAGCGGCTCCGCCTTGTCCATGCCGATGACGGAATCATAGTCTCCGCACATGCCTGCATCGGTCTGGTAGGCCGTGCCGCCGGCGAGAATGTGATGGTCGGCGGTGGGCGTATGGGTGTGGGTACCCACAACCACGCTCACGCGGCCATCGCAGAAATGGCCCATGGCCATCTTCTCCGACGACGCCTCGCCGTGGAAGTCGAGCAGGATGGCATCGCAGTCGCGTCCCAGTCGGCACTGTTCGATTTCGCGCTCCACCGCGGGGAACGGGTCATCCAGCACCGGCTCCACCATCACGCGGCCCATGGCATTGACCACCAGCACGCGCCGTCCTGATGCCGTCTCCACCATGGCGGAGCCGCGCCCGGGACAATCCTTCGGCCAGTTGGCGGGGCGGATGAGGCGGTCTTCGCGGGCGACCGTCGTCAGCAGTTCGCGCTGGTCGAAGGCGTGATTGCCGAGCGTCACCACGTCCGCACCCGCATCCCGGAGGAAGAAATAGTGCTCGCTGCTCAACCCAAATCCGTGGGTCGTGTTTTCGCCGTTCACAACAACGCAATCTGGCGCAAATCGCGCCCGCAGGTCCGGCAGGACACGCCCAACTGCCTCGCGCCCGGACCGGCCCAACACATCACCGAGAAAGATCAACCGCACGTAACCAGCTCTTTTTCCGTCATCACATAATTCAAAAGCTGGTCATGATGGTCATGGAGCACGCTGTCAACTTCCTGCACAGAATAGGCAACGCCAATGGCGGTGACGGGCTTGGTGTTCCGCAGCTTCTCCAGGGTACGGTCGTAGAATCCGCCGCCATAGCCCAGCCGGTAGCCCTTGCGGTCAAATGCTAGCAGCGGCACCAGCAGGACATCGGGATCCACCAGCGGAGCATCCTCCGCCGGACGGGGAATATCCCACTTGCCGGGAATGGTCGGTTCGCCTGGCATCCACCGGCGGAATTCGAGCGGTTGCCCGAGTTTCAGCACGATAGGCAACGCCGTTGTCCAGCCTTCGCCCGCCAACCGCCCCAGCAGCGGCCGGGTATCGATCTCGCTCAGGTAGGGGAAAAATGCAGAGACGACGGAACGTCCAGCTTCCGGCTTCACGGGAAAGGGGTGGCTGACGAGAAACTGTGCCGCAGCGTCTTTCAGCCGTTCATGGGAGGCGTCGCGCCGGGCCATGGCTTCGGCGCGTGCAGCCTTTTTCAGGGGTGCCAAGGGGTCCATGCCGCCACCCTAGCAAGGGCCAGCACTGGGTCGCATCCGGAATCGACACCTCATCGCCAGCCCGCGATCAACAAGGGTTGCGACCTTCGCCACGTACACGGGGAAGTGAAGACTTTTGCCTTGCGGTCCCATTGCCGCCGCCACAGCATCGGGCATGACCGCATCGGCACCGTCTCGATTCTCCTCACCCAGCCCCCGTCTTTCCAGCCTCGCAACCGCCGTCCCGCCCAACGTGCTCGAAACCGCGCACGTGGTGAAGCAGGCGGGGCGCATTTTTGCGCGCTTCGGCGATGACTTCGAACGGATGCTGCCCGTCTTCACCAATACCGGGATTGACCGGCGCTATTCGGCCTGCCCATCGGAGTGGTTCGATCACGCCTGGGGCTGGCCGGAACGGACACGCCAGTTCACCACGACCGCCGAAAGCCTGTTTCGCGAGGCGAGCACGCGAGCGCTGGACGAAGCGGGCGTTGCTCCGGCCGATGTGGATGCGATCGTCACGGTCTCCTCCACCGGCATCGCCACGCCCTCGATCGAGGCGCGGGTGATGGGCAGCATGGGATTCCGGGATGATGTGTTGCGTCTCCCCGTGTTTGGCCTGGGCTGCGCCGGCGGCGTGACGGGCCTGGCCGTTGCCGCGCGCCTCGCCCGCGCCATGCCTGGCAGGACCATTCTCCTCTGCGTGATCGAGTTGTGCACGCTCGCCTTCCGGCCCGACGAGATGACCAAGTCGAACATTGTCGCCACCGCCCTCTTCGGCGATGGTGCTGCGGCCGCCGTGATCCGCACCTCTGGCTCCGGTCCCACAATTGAATGCAGTGGCGAACACACCTGGCCCGGAACGGTCGATGTCATGGGATGGCGCGTGGATGATGAAGGCTTCGGCGCTATCTTCTCGCGCTCAATTCCCGACCTTGTGCTCAACGATCTGCGCGGAGCGGCCGATGCCTTTCTGCAGCGCAATGCCCTCACGGCCGCCGATGTCGATCATTATTCCTTCCACCCCGGCGGCACGAAGGTGATCCAGGCGCTGGAAACGGCCTTTGAACTGGGACAAGGACGGCTCGCGGATGAACGCGCCGTACTCGCAGGTTTCGGCAACATGTCCGCACCCACCGTATTGTTCGTCCTGCAGCGCGCCTTGTCACAACCTTGGACAGGCCGCCGCTTCGTTGGCTCTCTCGGTCCCGGTTTCACCGCCAGCTTTGTGACGATGACACAATGAACACGCTCGCCGTTGCCATCCTCGCCTGCGTCACAGCCCAGAGGGCGAGCGAAGTCTGGCTTGCCCGGCGAAACACAGAGCGCCTGCTCGCAACGGGCGGCGTGGAACACGGTGCGAACCACTATCCCGTCATGGTGGCCCTTCACGCCGCATGGCTGTTGATCCTGTGGTGGCTGGCACCTGTACGGGAGGTATCACTGCCGCTTCTCGCCCTTTATGCGGCTTGCCAGGTGTTCAGGCTGTGGATTCTGGCGACGCTCGGGGCCCGCTGGACCACGCGCATCATCACGGTGCCCGGTGAGCGGCTGGTGGCCCGGGGACCGTTCCGCTTCATCCGGCATCCGAATTATGCACTCGTTGCAATTGAAGTGCCGCTCTTGCCGCTGGTCTTCAACCTCATGGCAGTGGCGGCCATCTTCGCGGTCCTGAATCTTGCCATGCTCGCCTGGCGCATCGGCGTGGAAAACCGCGCACTGGGCTATGCTCGAAGCTGAGGGAGAAGTGACGAGACCACCATGGGCCGTGGGAACGTACGATCCCGGGTCCCTACTTGCGTAGGTGGGCGCCGTTTACGCCAGGCCACGGCCCGGCACAGGGACAGCTCCCAATGGTATCGTTTATAGGCCCCAGGGAATAAAGGTTCCTGCACGTACCGGGCAGTCTCGCCATCCGCCATGTAAGACTGGCGGGGCCGGAAGTCCAGTTCTACTGACGCAGGTTGATGTCCTTCTGCTTCACCACATAGGTGGCGGTGAAGCGGATTTCGTCACCGGGACGCAACGTGTCCCAAACGCCGTTGGTGGCCGCATCGCTGGAGTCGCTGAGTGGCGCGGCATCCACAAGCATGATCTCATTGCCCGGCACGGGAGCGGTGCCATAGCCATTGTGCGCGTCGGAGACGCTGACGCCTGTCACCGTCTGGTTGCCCGCGTTGCGGACGCGATATGTGTAGGTGATCGTGCCGCCCACGCCGACGTTGGCAAGCGGTGAACCGATCTTGTCGATCACGAGCTGCGGATTGAGCGTCATTGTGACGGCGACCGACCCCTGCGCACTGACAGGATTGCTGTTGTAGGTGGAGGCCGCTGTCGCGGTATTGTCGATGTCGCTGTCCCCGCCTCCATTCGTGTCGAAATCCGCCTGGGTGGCCGTGTAACTCACGGTGCAGGTGGCGTTCGCTCCAACGGCCAGGCTGGCGATCACGTTCGTACCGCTCGGCACGCAGGTGACGGCGCCCAATGGGTCCGTCAGCGTCACCGAGGTGAGCGGCACATTGCCAGGGTTGCTCACCACCATCGTGAAGGAAATGGTTTGTCCAGCAGCCGTTACATTTGTGGGGCTGGCGGTCTTGTTGACGGCAAGTTGTGGCGCAGCGGCAGCATTCGTGAACACGCAAGTGATATCCGCACCATTGACCACGTTCGCACCCAGAATGGTGACACTTGCGGTGGCGGACGTGGCGACAGGCGTGGGATTGCCGGTGACGCTCGCGTTGCTATCAGTGCAGCTCACGCCAGCGCTGATCCAGGCGAGCGAGAATGTTTCGCCAAGCGTGACGGGACTCCCCGTCGTCGAAACAAGATTGGCGGCGGGTGCTGCCGGAGTCCCGCTGTTGACCGCAAGCGTGCTGATGGCACCGGGCGTCGTTGCAAGATTGCTGGACGAAAATGTGAACGGTCCGCCGAAGTTGCCGGTGGTGACTTTCTGCACGCGCACCACGGGCGTCTTGTTGTTGGTGAAGGTGCAGATGATATTGGCCGTTGCTGCCGTTGCTGCTGCATTGAGCGTGAGGATGTTGCCCGAAAGCGACGCGGCGCCGCCCACCGCCATGCCCGTGCAAGTGGCGGAAGCGAGTGTCCATCCTGAGGGAACTGTTTCCGTGACGGTTGTTGCGGTCGCCGCAGTGGTCAACGTCATCACCGCACTCGGCGCAGGATTGGCCGATGCGGTGTTGAGGGTGACCGTGCCGAAACCGTTGCTGCCGCTGAAATCGAACGAACCCGTGTTCCCCACCGACAGTTTGCGAACCTGAAGCGTGGGCCGTTTTCCGTTGATGATTGCACAGGTGATCATGGCCCCGGCGCGCACGTTGGCGGCCGCCAGTGTGACGGTGTAGCCGCTCACCGCCGCGGTGAAGCTGGCCGGATTCCCCGAGACGGCACTATTGGAATCGGTGCAGGTGGCAGGTGTTGTCGTGATGAGCCAGCCCGCTGCACCCGTTTCCGCAATCGTCGTGTTGGTTGCCGTTGCGTAGAGCCGCGTGTAGGCACCCGTTACCGCCGTGCCGGCAGTGGCCGTTGTGACCGAGGTGGACAACGTCTGCGACGACCAGGGCGAGGTGGCGAGATTGAGGACGTTGCCGACGTCGAAATTGAACGTGCCGACGCCACCGTTGGAAGTCTTCTGCAGGCGCAGTTGCGGTGAGCGCGTGAACGTTACGGTCTCGATGTAGATGAACTGCTGCGACGGGTTGGTGACGGTACTGTTGGCGCCGGAGATGTGACGGATGGTCAGTGTCCGGATGGGGCCGGAGAAGCTGACGGTGACGTTGCCCGCATTGTCCGTGACGTTCTGGTTGGTGGACAGTGCCCGCCCGGTGGCGGCATTCCAGGTGACGATGGCCGCATTCTGCGGCGTGCCCGATGTGGGCAGGATGGTGCTTCCCGCGATATTCGTGGCGCGAAACTCCACGATGTCATTGAAAGCAGCGCCCGAGATGTTGAACGTAGGCCCGCCATCAATGTCGCCCACGATGACGCTGGCGTTGTAGACGGGTTCATTGAAATTGATGGTCGTGGTCTGGACGGCGCTTTCGTCGTCCACAGCGGCATTCATCGTCGAATTGACGTAACCCGTCGTTCCGTTCGACGTTGATGCAGGCTCGATGGCCAGCGTGTTCGGTCCGGCGGAATCATAGGTTCCTGCAACGCTGCCGCTGCTCGTGACGGTGAGCAAAGTCGGTGCGCTGCCGTATGTCGGTGAATCGGTGGCACCCCCGCGCAGGTTTGTGGCCGGACGGGTGTTCCAGTCGATGGTGTCCGCATAAGCGGTCCAACTCAGGCCAACGAGCCCACAGCAAATGATGATGATGCGCAGTACGCCGCGACCAACGCTAGGGAACCACACTCTCTTACGCGCCCCATACCTAGATGCTCACACCCCCACAAGCCGTGTGCCTGCAAGGAGAGGCAACACTTCTCCCCAGAAGGTTGCATCCGGTTCTGGTTAATCGCTGTTGGTAAAAAGGGGCTTAATGGGTGTCCTGTCCGCCCTCAGCCGAACTTGAACCCGGTCACATGGGGTGGCGGAGTCAGGCCAGGCACGAGACGTGGATCATCAACGACCGGACCGAAACGGTGGCCGATGGGAATGACGCCGGCCCAGATCGGCAGCGCGTAGTCTTCCTCATCATCGCCGGGCGGGCCTGAACGCACCTTGGCTGAGACCTCTTTGAGTTCGAGTCCGAGCACTGTCGTGGCTTTCGCCTCCTTCGCGCTCATGGGCCGCAGCAGATCCCAGCGTCCGGGATAGAGCAATTCCGTAAAGGCCTTGAGGCGCGCTTCCTTCTCGGCCACATCCGTGATCTTGAAGGCCCGGCCGAAAGCCATCACCGAACGGTAGTTGCACGAGTGGTTGAATGCCGAGCGCGCCATCACCATGCCGTCGAAAATGGTGACGTTGACACAGACTTCGGCACCCTCGGAAGCCTCCAGCATGCGGCTCGCGGATGACCCATGCCAGTAGATGTGATGTCCTTCGCGCCACTGGAGTGTGGGCGTCACCACCGGATGGCCGTCGAAGACATAGCCGACGGTGCACAACGGCTGGGCATCGAGAATGGGATGGATGACCGCTTCGTCATAGTGGGCGCGCTTGTTCATGCGCTTGACGCGGGTCCGTTCGCTGGGGGCAGTGGTCATGAAGGTTCTCCGGATTGTGTTGCCACCTACTGGCAGCATGGTCTACTGAAAAGAACCAATGTCAGCCGCGAAGACCAGACCACTTCAAACCACGGCCACGCTCGATCTCGGCATCGAACGGGACGACGCCGAACCGTTCCAGTCCCAGATCGCCCGGCAGGTGCGCCAGCTTGTGCTCTCGGGCCGCCTGAAGCCGGGCGCGAAACTCCCGTCCAGCCGCGCCCTCAGCGAACAGCTTGGCGTCGCCCGCGCCACCGTGGTGGATGCCTATGAACAGCTTCTCGGCGAAGGCTATCTGGAAACGCGTCTCGGTTCGGGCACCACGGTCGCGGCCGAACTGCCGGAGACCTTGCTGGCCACCGGACAGGGCAAGGCCGGCCACGGCGGAACAGCGCCACGGCAGAAGCGCGAACCGGCGCGTCCCTTCCGCGCCGGACTTGTAGACTGGGAGCATTTCCCCCACGACGACTGGGGCCGCATTCTCGGGCGGTACTGGCGCAATCCCCCCATCACGCTCCTGGAACACAACGATCCCTTCGGCTGGCTCCCGTTGCGCAAAGCGATTGCCACCCACCTCTTCGACTGGCGCGGCATCGCCTGCGAAGCGGAACAGGTCATCATGACGGCAGGTGGAAGCGATGCCTTCGAGCTTCTGCGCCGCGCGGTTTTCACGCCCGGCGATCAACTGTGGCTGGAGGACCCGGGCTATCCCACGGCGCGGCGCGTGTTCTCCCTGAGCGGCATCAACGTCGAGGCCATTCCCGTCGACGCCGAAGGCCTTGTGGTGAGCACGGCCGTGCAGCGCTTCCCGCGTGCGCGCGGCGCCTTCGTGACTCCGGCGCGGCAATATCCGACCGGCGTCACCATGCCGTTGACCCGCCGCCTGGAACTGCTCGCCTGGGCCAAGGAGGCGAACGCCATCGTCATCGAGGACGACTACGACAGCGAATACCGGTATGTCGGCCGACCCCTTCCCGCCCTGATGAGCCTCGACCGGGATGCGCGTGTCATCTACTCCGGCACCTTCTCGAAAGTGTTTTCACCCATCATCCGCCTTGGCTTCATGGTTGTGCCGAAGCGGCTGGTGGATGTGTTCCGCCACGAACGCACGGTATTCGGCGCGCCGCCTTCGCTGCTGGTGCAGCCGGCGCTGGCGCAGTTCATGGAGAGCGGGCAGTTTGCCGTCCACATCCGCCGCATGCGGCGGCTCTACTCGGCCCGCCGCGACAGCCTCATCGCCGCGCTCGCGCCCGGTTCACCCTCGCTGTTCCAGCTTGATGCGCCCCCGTCAGGCCTGATGCTGCTCCTGCGCTTCCCCGCAACGGCAGACGATGCCGCTCTGCAAGCCATCCTCATGGACGCGGGCGTGGAGACGCAGACTCTGTCCAGCCACTTCGCAGGCAAGCACCGTGAACAGGGACTGCTGCTCAGCTTCGCAGGCTTTCAGGATGACGACCTCGAACGGGCGGCGAACCGGCTGATCGCGGCGCTCAAGACCCGAGGGGGCGCAATTCGCGGATGAGCTTTTCGCGGATGGCCCGGGCATAGTCGTCAAAGCCGGCGGCGCGTTCGATGAAGCAATCAGTCCCGATGATCACTTGCCCCCGGTAATAGTCCGCAAGCTGCGCGTTGTCGGCATCGATGGGGAGGCCGTTCACAACGATGCCAGCGTTGAGCGCAGCGTCCCGCGCTGCATCGAGATCAAGCCCGCCATTGTCCACGCCATCGCCCGACACATCAATGACGCGGCGTTCCCCGGCAAAGCTGTTGTCCTCTAGGATGCCCACACCGTGGAGGATCGCCGTCGCGATCGATGTCGATGAGGCCAGGAAGGCGCGCCGTGCCCGCCCGATCCGAAAACCGAAGGCCTTTGCCTCCCGTGGCGATGAAATCCGTGTGAACGGCACGATGACCTTGGCTTCATCCGGTCCGCCCCATTGCGTAACGGCAACGGCAACGCCTTTGGGTCCGATGTTCGTCAAGGCCTCCAGCACACCGGGATCGCGGAACGCCGCGGCGAGGCCGTCCAGTTGCAGCGTGAACTCGCGCCGGTCCATGCTGGCGGAAGCATCCAGCGCCAGAACCAGTTCGACCGCAACGGCAGTCGGCTCCGCCCGCGCTGGCACCGCCATGGCGGACAGCCCGCAAAGAAGCGCCATTGCCCGCGCGCCCATGCCGCGCCACACTCGGCCTCTCTGATTTGCTAGGACCTGCCCCATGACGAAGCTGCTTTCCCTTGCCCTCTCCCCGCTCGCCCTGCTTGCCCTTGCCGCCGCGACCTTCGCAAGTGACATCATGGTGATGAATGCCGAGGCGCCCGCCTCGCTCACGCCGGTGAGCAAGACAGCGGCCATCTACATGATCCTCATGAATCACGGTGCGGAGGCCGATGTGCTGAAGGGACTCACAACGCCCGTCGCCACCCACGCCACACCGCACCGGACGATCAACGACAACGGCGTGATGAAGATGCGCCAGATCGAAAAGCTCGAATTCGGCCCGCAGGAGATGATGACCTTCGCACCGGGCGGAAACCACATCATGCTCACGGGCCTGATGGCGCCGCTCAAGGCTGGCCAGACCTTCCCGCTGGTCATGACCTTCGAAAAGGCGGGCGACGTGACTGTCACCGTGCAGGTCGTCGACAAGGTGGCCGGCGGCGGCGATCACATGGATATGGATATGAACGGGAACTAGGTCGCGTCCTCGACCTCGATTGACGTGATCAGGCCGTCCGCGTCGAACGAAACGGTTTCCGTGCCGCGCCGCTCCACCACCACACCCGTGACCTTGTGGGTTGCCCGAAGCTTCCACAGGCTGCGCGCCTGCAGCGGGCCCAAGGCTACAATTTCATCCTCGAAAACCTGATCGTCGGGGCAAGCGGCGAAATAGACGCCGAGCGCCGCGATCACGGCCTCACGGCCCTTCACATGCCCCAGGCCCTCCGACACGGAGAACACGTCTGGCGCCAGCAGCCGTTCCACGCCTTCGAGGTCGCGCGCATCCAGCATCTCATGGTAACGGGCCAAGGCGGCAACCGGATCGAAACTCACGTTCCCAGCGACGCCATGATACGCACCCAGCTCCGCATGCCATGATGGAAGCTCGACACGTCATACTTTTCGTTGGGCGAGTGAATGGCATCATCGTCCAGTCCGAAGCCGACGAGAACGCTGTCCATGCCGAGGATATCCTTGAAATAGCGCACGATGGGAATGGAGCCGCCGCCGCCCATCATCACCGTCTCGCGCTTGAACTCAGCCTTCAGGGCGGCCGCCGACTTTCGGATGAACACGTTCTTCTCGTCGATGGTGGACGCGGGACTGCCGCCACCCTTGCCGGAGAATGAAATCTTGGCATCGCCGGTCATGGCCTTCCTGGCAAAAGCCTGGAACGCCTTGATCACTTTCTTGGGGTCCTGCTTGCCCACGAGACGGAAGGTGAATTTTGCATGGGCCTGCGAGGGAATGACCGTCTTTGTGCCAGCGCCGGTATAGCCGCCCCACATGCCGTTCACTTCGGCCGTGGGCCGCGACCAGATCTGCTCCAGCACCGTGTAGCCCTTTTCGCCCGCCGCCGATTTCAAACCCACGTCGCCGAGGAATTTCCGTTCGGAGAACTTCAGCGAACGCCACTGCTTCTTTACCGCCGCAGGCAATTCGGAAACGCCAGCATAGAACCCGGGGATGGTGACCTTGCCCTTCTTGTCGTGCAGGGCCGCGATCAACTTGGTCAGAGCCCGGATCGGGTTCATGGCTGGACCACCGAACATGCCGGAGTGGAGATCGATCGAAGGACCCGTGACCGTCACTTCTTCATGGGCGAGGCCCCGGAGCCGCGTGGTGATGGCGGGCGTCTTCACATCCCACATGTTGCTGTCACAGACGAAGGCGGCGTCGCAGGCCAGTTCCTTCCTGTTGGCCTGCAGGAAGGGCACGAGCGAGGGCGAACCGCTCTCCTCTTCTCCTTCGATCAGGAACGTCGCCCGGATGGGCAGCTTGCCGTTGGTCTTGATGAGCGCCCGCGCCGCCTCCACGAAGGTCATCAACTGGCCCTTGTCATCGGCAGTTCCGCGGCCGACGAGTTGGTCCACGCCCTTCTTGTTCTTGCGGCGCACGGGCTCGAACGGCGGCGTGTGCCACAGCTCCAGCGGATCAGCGGGTTGAACATCGTAGTGGCCGTAGAACAGCACATGGGGCGTCTTTGCCGTCGCGTCGGGCGGCGTGTAGTGGCCAACCACCATGGGCCGCCCCGGCGTGGGACGAACCGAGGCTTCGCAACCCAAGGATTGCAATTCGCCGCAGATCCAGCTCGCCGCCTTCTCGCAATCGCCCGCATAGGCCGGATCAGCTGAAATGGAGGGAATGCGCAGGAAGGAGAACAACCGCTCGATGATGGTGTCCAGTTGCGCGTCGATGTCGGCCAGTGCCGCATTCACTTGTGTCATGATTCCGTTTCCTTGATGATTTCGCCAATGAAGCGCACCCAGGCGCGCATTCCCTTGTGAAAACTTTCGACCTTGTAGTTCTCGTCCGGGCTGTGGAGCGCGTCGTCGTCGTTGACGAAGCCCATCATCACGCTATCCAGCTTGAGATGCTGGGCGAAACTTTCGACGACGGGAATGGAGCCGCCCTCGCCCATCACCACGGGCGCCGTTCCCCACTCATCGGCAAGTGCGCGGCGTGCCTTGGCAATCCATGGACCGTCATCGGCCACCGCCACCGCCGCTCCGCCTCCATTGGATGTGAAGTGGGCCTTGCAGTCCTTCGGCAACTGCTTGCGGACAAAGCTGCGGAAGGCGCGGAGAATCTTCTTCGGGTCCTGCCCCGCGACGAGCCGGAACGTCATCTTCGCCGACGCCTGCGCGGGCAACACCGTCTTGTTGCCGGCCCCCGTGTAGCCGCCCCACATGCCGTTGATTTCCGCCGTGGGCCGCACCCACATCTGTTCCAGCACCGTAAACTCCTTTTCCCCGGCCGGCCTGGAAAGGCCGACACCGCCCAGATAGGCTTTTGCGTCGAAGGCCAGCTTCTTCCACGCCTTGCGGCGCGCTGGCGTAGGCACCTTCACGTCATTGTAGAAGCCGGGGATGGTGATACGGCCGTTCTTGTCGTGCACGCTGGCAAGGATGCGCGACAAAACCTTGATTGGGTTCACGGCGGGTCCGCCGTAATAGCCCGAATGCAGGTCAATGCGCGGTCCCGAGATGGTTAGATCTTCGCCGACGCAGCCCCGCAGCGACGACACGATGGCGGGCGTCGTCGGGTTCCACAGGCCGGTGTCACACACCAGCGCCACATCGGCCGCCAGAAGCGCCTTGTTGGCCGCGATGAAGGAATCCAGATGGCTGGAGTCGCCCTCCTCGTCGCCCTCGATCAGGAAGGTCAGGCGGAAAGGCAGTGAACCCCGCTCCGCCAGCCAGGCGCGGCTGGCTTCGGCAAAGGTCATCACTTGGCCCTTGTCGTCCGCGGCCCCGCGCGCAAAGATGCAGTCCCGGCCGTCTTTTCCCTTGGCGACCCGCGGCTCAAAGGGCGGGCTGGTCCAGAGGTCCAGGGGATCGGCAGGCTGCACATCATAGTGGCCATAGAACAGGATATGAGGGACGTGGGCCTGACCTGCCAACGCCGCCGCGGGCGGCTCGTAACGCGCCACCACGACGGGTTGACCCGTCGTGGGATGAATGGTGGCTGCGAGGCCAAACCCCTCGAACTGCGTCTTCAGCCATTGCGCCGTGTGCTGACAATCGGCTTTGTGGGCGGGGTCGGTGCCGATACTGGGGAAGCGCAGGAAATCTACGAGCCGGGCCATGCTCGCGTCAAATTGACGGTCAACCGTCGCCAGTACCTTCTCCGTTGCCGCAGCCGTCATTGCGAATCCCCTGTTGTTGCGGTGAAGCTAAACCAAAGGATGGCAGCATGACAGGGCCGGATGGCACACCGGGCATTGGTCCAGCAGGAGGCGCGGCAACGTTGGCGGCAGGTGGCCTGACGTTCAACCTGGCCCGCGACAGCCTGCAGGCCCACGAGCCGGTGACCGGCTTCACCCGCGTCCGCCGCCGGGGCTATCTCCGCTACCGCAAGTTTGCCAACGCCTTCGACATGGCGCTGCTGTGGAAGCGGCGCTGGTTCATCGTCACCATGATCCTGGGCTTCGCGTTGATGTCGGCGCCCACCCCCGCAGGGCTGAGCCATGACGGGCAGATCGTGCTGGTCATGTCGTTGATGGCGACCCTCCTCTTCATCACCGAGCCTGTGCCCCTGCCCTCCGTGGCTCTGCTGATTGTGGTCGGACAGGTGGTGCTGCTGGGCCTCGATTCCACCAGGGTCGCCAAGAGCCTGATGACGGATTCCGTTCTCTTCATCATGGGCTCGCTGATGCTGGCCGTGGCGGTGGTGAAGCAGCGGCTGGACAAGCGCATTGCCCTTGCCATCGTGCGCATGACGGGCACCAGCGTATTCTGGATTTCCTTCGGCATCGTCGCGGTGTGCGGTTTCCTGGCCTCGTTCATCGGTGAACACACGGTGGCCGCCATGATGCTGCCGGTTGGCGTGACATTGATCACCCTCACTTCCAACGACCCCAAGAAAGTGCACAATCTCGCCGCCGTCATCCTGTTTTCGATTTCCTTCGGCTGCTCCATCGCCGGCGTCACCACGCCTTCCGGCGGGGCCCGCAACGCCATCATCATCAGCTACTGGAAGGACTTCTTTTACGATCCGGCCAAGCCCGAGACGTGGCGCTATCTCATGGACTACCTGACATGGACGCTCTACGCCTTCCCCATGTTCCTGCTGCGCCTGCCGCTCGTCAGCCTCCTGCTCATTTACACTTTCCGGCCGGAAACGAGCGACCTGTCGCGCGCCGTCAGCCGCCTCCGCACGCAGGTGAAGCTGGAAGGCCCCATGCAGCTGTCCGGCTGGATGACGGTGATCGTCTTCACGGTCGTCATCATCGGATGGGCCTTCTTCTCCTCCAGTCTGGGCCTCGGCATCGTGGCCATCGCGGGTGCGCTGGCCTTCCTCGTGCTGGGTCTGGTGCGCTGGGAAGACATCAACAGCGGCGTGAACTGGGGGATCGTCCTGCTCTACGCAGCTGCGATTTCACTCGGTGTGGAAATGAAGGAAACAGGGGCCGCCGAGTGGCTCGCCAACGGCGCCCTCCATGCCGTGCAGTCCACGGCGGGCAACAGCACACTGGCCTTTGAAGCCGCTATCTCGCTCCTCACCGTGTTCGTTTCGAACACCATGACGGCGGGTGCTGCCGTCGCGGTGCTCTCGCCGATCGTGCTGAAGATGTCCGTCGCCGCCAACCACGATCCGCTGATCGCCGGCTTCCTCACCGCCATTTCTTCTGCCTCGGGCTACCTCACGCCCGCGGCCCAGCCGGCCTTTACCATCATCTATGCCTCGGGCTATCTCAAGGCCGCTGACTTCTTCAAGGTCGGCTCACGCATGATGCTCCTGTCCTTCATCATCCTGATGGCCGTATCGACCTTCTACTGGCCGGAATTGGGGTAGCGCCATGGCCCTTCTGGATTTCTTCCGCCGCACCAATCTCACCGACCGCCAGGAAGCAGCCGTGATGAAGACGCTGCAGAGCCTGCGATCTCAGCGCCGCAACCGCTTCCGTATCCTCGCCTGCATCGACGGAAGCGAGGAAGCCATGATCACCGTGCGCTTCGCCGCCCAATTGGCCGCGAGCAATTCCTGCGACATCATCATCCTCTATGTCCGACCCATCGACATGGGCCTGCATTCGGGCGGACTGCAGGTGCGCCTGGCGCGGCAGAACATGATCGACGCGGGCTTTGAACTGCCCGGTGTTTCGCACCTGAAGAAGTCGCTGGAAATCCTCAAGGCCGAAGGCATCGACGTCTCGGGCTGGACCCACACAGGTACTCATGAGGAGAGCTGGGGGGACGCGGCTGGCGACACCAAGGTGGAATACATTTCGCCCGAAGGCCGCAGCGTCGTGCTCAAGCTGAAGACCGCGCCGGACGAGGCAGGCGGCATCCTCGACCAGTACGAACTCGGTCCTTACAATCTCATGATTCTCGGCAAACCGTCGCGCTGGCGGAGCGAACTGCGGGCGTTCTTCGGTGCGGGAATTACCCAGACCGTAACGACCATGTCGCCCTGCTCCGTGCTGGTGGCGCGCAACAGTTTCGACCGCCACGGTTATTTCATCTGCACCGATGGATCGTCCCGCTCCTTGCAGGCGGTGCGCCGCTCTGCCGTGCTGGCGGCAATGACCGGCCAGCCGATCACGCTATTCTCCGCCGCCCCCGACGCAGAAGCATTGCCCGCCGCCGAGGAAGCCGTGAACAACGCCAAGGCGTTGCTCAAGGCCATGAAGATTGACGTGGCCGACGTGAAGACCGCCGTGGGAGACGTGATCGAGGAAATCGTGGAGCGCGGATCGCTCTACCGCATGATCGTCGTCACCGACGAAGGCCGCAGCCGGCTCGAACGACTGCTTAAGGGTTCACGCGCCACCGATGTGGTGCGCCTCGCCCGGACCAGCGTCCTCGACGTCCGCTAGTCCAGCGCCGGAGCAGGCTTCGCCACGAAGGCCGCGGCCCGGGCCTCCGCCTGTTTGCGCTGGTCCTTGCTCAGCGTCTTCATGAAATCATCCAGCGTCGGATCGGGGCGCCCGCCCTTTTCCGCGAGGAGGTTCCACATGGCGGCTTCAACCGGATCGGCGGTGGCGCCGGTGCCGCTGGCAAAGATGCGGGCGAGCCGGTTTTGCGCCACGGGATGGCCGTGTTCAGCAGCATAACGCAGCCACTTCACGCCGATATCGATATTGCGTTCCACCCCTTCGCCGCGAATGACCAGGACCCCATATTCGAGTGCTGCCTCCGGCATGCCCTTCAGAGCGGCCTTGGAAAGCCATTCCGCCGCAGCAACGGCATTCTTCGGCACGCCTTTGCCATCGAGATAGAGAAGGCCGAGATTGTATTGCGCATCCGCACTTCCCGATGCCGCCGCCTTGCCAAACCATTCCACCGCCTTGGGCCAATCGGGATCGGCGCCATAGTGTCCGGCATAGATCGTACCGAGATTGAATTGGGCACGGCTGTTGCCATTGCCCGCCGCCTTGGCGAGCCATGATGATGCTTCGGCCGGATCGACGTCACCCGCGTTCTCATCCAGCAGGAGCATGGCGTAGGCCAACTGCGCCTCGGGATCGCCCGCCTCTGCGGCCTTGCCGAACCACTCCCGCGCCTTTGCGGCGTCTTCCTCGACGCCCTGGCCATTCTGATACAGAGTGGCGAGAAGCACCATCGCCCGCACGTCACCCGCCATTGCGAGGCCTTCCGCAATGTTCCGCGCCTCGGCGTAATTTTTGTCGCTGTAAAGCGCCAGTGCTTCTTTGATCGACGCGGCGTGGAGCATGGTCGCCCCGCTGCTCAGCAGCACGGCCGCAAGCGCAAGCGCGCGCGCGCCTCGCAGGATCATGCCATTGCCTTTGTCAGCGCGCCGATCTCCAGCCGCGCCTGTTCGGGACTTTCCCACATCCGGTCCATGGGCCGGATAAAGTCCGGCTTGTGCGGCAGCACTGTGGCAAGCCCGGCCGCATCCACGGGGTCAAACGCCACGGCAGGCACTTCGAAGATATCCTGCCACCAGGCCAACAGAGGCTCACCCTGCGCTTGCGAGGCTTGTGCAAAGGCCACGTAATCCGCCCCCGCCTCCGCCGCCTCCATGGCGATGTGGCGCGAGGTGGCCGCGAACACGCCAATGCTTTCGGTCTTCAGCGTCGCCCTCAGCGCCTTCACCGGTTCGGAACGCGAGATGTGCATGCCATCTGCCTTCAGGTGATGCACGAGCCGCGGCTCGCAATCCCGGATGATGACGGCAAGGCCCAGGGCCTGCAGCTTTGGCACCAGTCCGGGGGTGACATTTTCGCCCACCAGGATCGAGGCGCAGTCTCCCGCCTCTGCCGCCGCTTCGGCGCAGGCCAGCAGAAGGGAATCGTCAAGGGGCGTGGCGGGAACAACGAGGAACAGGCGGGGATGGCTCATGGGCGGGGCTCTACCACCACCACGCGTGATTTGTCACCGGGGCGAGGTGCGCGGCAGGAAATAGGCGAGGAACCCCAACGCCGGCAGGAACGAGCAGAGACGGAAGACAAAGTCGATGCTCGTGTGATCGGCGACCACGCCAAGGGCCGCAGCGCCCAGCCCCGCAACGCCGAAAGCCAGCCCGAAGAACAGCCCAGAGATCATGCCGACGCGTCCCGGCAGCAGTTCCTGGGCGTAGACCACCATCGCCGAGAAGGCCGACGAGATGATGAGGCCGATGGGAATGGTGAGGGCGACCGTCCAGAACAGGTTCATGTAGGGCAGCGCAAGCGTGAAGGGCAGCGCGCCGAGAATGGAAGCCCAGATCACTGCCTTGGTGCCGATCCTGTCGCCGATGGGGCCGCCTGCGAAAGTGCCGACCGCCATGGAACCGAACAGCACGAACAGATAGATCTGCGCTTGCTGCGCCGTGACCTTGAAGTGGTCGATCAGGTAGAAGCTGTAATAGCTGTGCAGGCTCGAAGTGTAGACGAACTTCGAGAACATCAGCACCAGCAGGATGGTCAACGCCCCGCCGATCTGCCGCGAGGTGAGCGTCACCGAGCTGGCCTTGCCGGCGGCGCGCCGGGCATGATCGCGCAGCCAGCCCGCATACCAGCGGCCGACATAACTTAGCAGCACCAGCGCAGCCACGGCGAACACGGCAAACCACGAGATCGCCCCCTGCCCGCGTGGCAAGACAATGGCTGCCGCCAGCAGCGGACCGATTGCCGTGCCCACATTGCCGCCCACCTGGAAGGTGGATTGGGCGAAACCGAAGCGGCCGCCAGCCGAGAGCCGCGCCACGCGCGATGCATCGGGGTGGAAGATGGAGGACCCGACGCCGATCATGGCGGCGGCCAGCAGGATCATCGCATAGGAATGGGCATTGGCAAGCAGCAGCAACCCGGACAACGTGCAGACCGGCGCCACCGGAAGGGCGTAGGGCAAGGGATACTTGTCGGTGAAGGTCCCGACGAACGGCTGGAGGATGGACGCCGTCACCTGGAACACCAGCGTGATCATGCCCACCTGCGCGAAGGTCAGCGCGTAGTTGTCACGGAGCAGCGGATAGATCGACAGCAGCACCGCCTGCATCGTGTCGTTGATGCCATGGCAGATGGAGACGGCAAACAGCACCGTGAACACGGTGGACTGCGCTGATGCGGAGGTGGGCGTTGCTGTCGTGGCGGTCATGGAAATCCGTGTAGCCGCGACGGCCGCCGGGGATCAAGCCGGGGCCAAGCAGGGCAGGTCTGCGGCAGGGACTGGCATGTGTGGGCGATCTATGCTCCCCTTGCAACCGGACCAAGTATGGGAGGACACACGTGCAAACCCAGGCCCTGAGCGGCTGCGTGATCAGCCTCGACCCTCTGGTCATCATGGCGGCCCGCAATGACAGCGAACACCTCGGCCTTGCCACCTTGCATCCGGAATGGTTCGAGGGCCGTCCCTCGCTGCACTTCATCAAGCCGACACATTCCATGATGGGACGGGTCGAGCCGCTGCCAGCCTTGTTGAAACAGATGGCCGAACGCCTGCCTCTGGCGAAGTTCGTCATCATGGCCAACGAGGAACTGGAGTTGGTGGAGTTGCAGTCTCACGGCGTCACGTCCTTTGTCGCCAACAATTTCCTGCTGATTGATGAGAACACGTTTGTCCCCCAACCAGGGGCGCCGCGGAAATATGATGCGATCTACAACGCCATGTTCCGTGCCGTGAAGAATCATCAACTGTGCGCGCGAATTCCGTCCTTGGCGCTCATCTACTATCCGCTCGAGGGCTATTCCGAAGCGGCCTACGAGCGGGACATGCGTCAACTCCTCAAGCACGCCGATGTGCTGAACGAGCCTGGTGGCGGACCCTACCGCTATATGGGGGCTGATGAAGTGGTGGCCGCCATCAATGCGTCCCATGTCGGCCTGTGCCTGTCGGAGAAGGAGGGCGCAATGCGTGCCTGCTGCGAATTCCTGCTCTGCGGCATTCCCGTGGTGACGGTGCCTGCACTGGGGGGGCGGATGCGCTACCTCTCCCTCTGGAATTCACGGGTTGTCGAACCAGACGCCGTGGCGGTGGCCGAAGCGGTGGCGGGCCTCAAGAATCTCAATCTTGATCCTTACGAGATTCGCGAGGACTTTCTGTCGATCATCGAATTCGAGCGCCGCAATTTCCTCGCCTACATCAACGCCTGTATCGAGAAACACTTCGGCGTGGCGAATTGCGTGCGGAGTTTTGCAGGCTTCCGCGGCGCATCCAACTACACGCCCATCTGGAAATGGAAGCAGTGGCTGGGCGCCGCCTGACGCCCGGCCTCGCCTCGCTTACTTGATTTCAAGTGCCTTCACGCCCGGCAGGTCCTTGCCTTCCAGCCATTCGAGGAATGCGCCGCCGGCGGTGGAGATATAGGTGAAGTCAGCCGCGGCACCTGCGTGATTGAGCGCCGAGACCGTGTCGCCGCCGCCCGCCACCGTCACCAGCTTGCCCGCCTTGGTGAGGGCCGCCGCATGCTGGGCCACCGCATTGGTCGCGGTATCGAACGGCGCGATTTCGAACGCACCCATGGGGCCGTTCCACACCACGGTCTTTGCCCCGTCGAAGCAGGCCTTCACCTTCGCAATTGAAGTGGGACCGACATCGAGGATCATCTCATCCGCGGCCACATCGTTCAGCTTCACCACGCGCGAGGCGGCACCCGCCTTGAACTCCTTCGCCACCACGGCATCATCCGGCAGCAGCAATGTGCAGTTCCTGGCCTTGGCTTTTTCCAGAATGTCCTTTGCCGTCGGGATGAGGTCATGCTCGCACAGTGACTTGCCGACATTGATCCCCTGCGCCGCAAGGAACGTGTTCGCCATGCCGCCACCGATCACGATGGTATTGGCAATGCCGGAGAGGTTGCCAAGAAGTTCGAGCTTGCTCGACACTTTCGCTCCGCCGACCACGGCGACGAGCGGACGCGTCGGCTTTTCCAGTGCGGCCTGCAGCGCCTTCAATTCCGCTTCCATGGCACGTCCGGCGTAGGCCGGAATGACATGGGCAATGCCCTCGGTGGAAGAATGTGCCCGGTGCGCCGCCGAGAAGGCATCATTGACGAAGATGTCGCCAAGTCCGCCCAACATCTTGGCGAAGCCCGCATCGTTCTTTTCCTCGCCCGCGTGATAGCGGGTGTTTTCCATCAGCGTCACCGTGCCGGGCTTTGCCGCAACGGCCGGTGCGGATTGCCAGTCGGTGAAGACGAAGGTGACGGGCTGCCCCAGCGCCTTTTCCAGTGCGGGCGCCACAGGCTTCAGAGACATCTCCGGAATGACCTTGCCCTTGGGCCGGTCGAAGTGGGCGAGGATGATGACGCCAGCCCCCTTCTTGAGCAGTTCCTGCAACGTGGGCACCACGCGGTCGATGCGGGTCGTGTCGGTGACCACGCCATCCTTGATCGGCACGTTGAGATCGAGGCGGATCACCACCTTCTTGTTGGCGACATTGACATCATCAAGGGTGCGGAAGGCGGGCATCACGGGTCTCCATCAGAAATCGTTGAGGGGCGTACCTCAGGGTCGGCGCGATTGCAATGCGTCAATGCGTGCGCACGTGACCAGGCCAAAGCCCCCGCGATGGCGGGCGCCGCAGTGACGGTTCATGTTGATGGGTGGTTTCAGGGCGGCATCGGGCTGAAGGGGAGAAATGGAGGGACTGTTCCCGTACGGGCCTGTCGCCTGCATGCAGTGGTGAAAAGGAGGTATTGGATTCGGCGATAAGCCCGACCACTCACGCCTGCTTTGCCGTGAGGCAAAGCGGAACAGCGTGCAGTGGCATCCAGAAACGCAGCGGTTTTGGCCCGCAAGGCCCGCACTCGCCAATCCACACAACCAGGGCACTTACGGACTGAGCCCGGCCCCGTTGCGCATTCCTCCAAAGAGGAACGCGGGGTGTGGGTGAACTGCGGTAAACCGCGCTTGGACCCTAGTGTCCAAGGGGCGGACCTCCGGCTCCCGGGAGAGATGGATGCTTCGTCCATCCCGCGCGGGCGCTGCTCACGGGTAAGGCAGTGCAGATAAGCTCGCGACACTGATCCCTCCTTGCCAGACCCATCAAGGGAACATAAATCATATAACAGGAATAAAGTCAATATGCGCGAAGAAAGGTTTCATGCGCTTTGATCAGCATCAAGACCCGCAAGCATGAATGGGTACACGCTGTTCATGGTCAGACTTTGCGGGAGGTTCATATGGCGGCACTTGATTTCTATTGCTACACGCTCGACGGCGAAAAATTCCATGAGAATATCACGATCACAGCCACTCGCTGGACGAGCACGGGCAATTGGCTGAGCGTGAAATCCGGCAAGGCCGAACTGTCACCCGGCTATGACATCTGGCTCAAGGATGATCTCGGCGTGATGCAGGCCATGCTCGTGCACCTCCCCGACGGAACCCACTGGGAGTCTCTGCTGGTACCAACCCAGGGGATCACGTTCAAAGCTTACTATGGCGGCTATGTCGGCAATGGAGAGTGGCGCCTCATTGGCCATTCGCCCTGACAACCCAAGAAGCCTCGCCCCAACTCACTTTCGGACCCTCGGCTCATGATGCTGCGACGAGTGCCAAGTCAGAACATGGCGCATCATCAACGTCCTGCGGCGTGATGCAATTGCGACAGACGTCCGTGACGAGGGCAAGCCGTGCCACGGACCCTGTCCCTGCGCGACCGGCGGGCATGAACCGCCGGTCCGTATTCTCCTTACTTGCTCGCCGCCTTCACCACCGCCTTCGCGGTGATGCCGAAGTGTTCGTACAGCTTCTCGGCGGGGCCGGAGGCGCCGAAGCCGGTCATGCCGATGAACTTGCCGTCGGTGCCGATGAAGCGGTCCCAGCCTTGGCGCAGGCCCGCTTCCACCGCCACCCGGATTTTCTCCGTGCCCAGCACGGCGGCCTTGTAGGCCTTGGACTGCTTTTCAAACAGCTCCATAGAAGGCACCGAGACGACGCGCGTGGGGATGCCCTTCTTGTCGAGCGCCGCCTTGGCTTCGATGGCGATCTCCACTTCCGAGCCCGAGGCGAAGATCACCGCCTTGGCCTTCTTCTTGGATCCGGCGACTTCATAGGCGCCCTGGGCGCAGAGGTTCCTGGCCGAATAGTCAAGCCGCGCCGGCTTCAGTTTCTGACGCGTCAGCACCAGCGTTGAGGGCGTGGTCTTGCTCTCAAGCGCGATCTGCCAGCATTCGGCGGCTTCCACCGCGTCGCAGGGGCGCATCACCACATGGTTGGGAATGACGCGGCAGGCGGCGAGATGTTCCACCGGCTGGTGCGTCGGCCCATCCTCGCCGAGGCCGATCGAGTCATGCGTCATGACGAAGATCGAACGGATGCCCATGAGCGAGGCAAGGCGCATGGACGGACGGCAGTAATCCGTGAAGCAGAAGAACGTACCGCCATAAGGAATGACGCCGCCATGCAGCGTCATGCCGTTGATCGCCGCCGCCATGCCGTGCTCGCGGATGCCGAAGTGCACATAGCGTCCGGCATAATTGTCCGCCGAGAATACCGCCATGTCCTTGGACTTGGTGTTGTTGGAACCGGTGAGATCGGCCGAGCCGCCCATGGTTTCCGGCACCGCCGCGTTGATGACGTCAAGCGCGTTCTGTGAGGAATTGCGCGTGGCGATGTGCGGCGGCTTCTTCGCCAGTTCCTTCTTGTAGTCGGACATCACCTTGCCGAAGCTCGCCGGCAGGTCGCCCTTCATGATGCGGTTGAACCAGGCCTTGCTGGGTGAAGCGGAGAGACGCGCTTCCCAGGCCGAGCGATCCGTCTTGCCGCGCGAACCCGCCGCGCGCCAGGCCGCGAGGATGTTGGCGGGAATTTCAAACGGCGCGTAAGGCCAGTCCAGTTCCTTGCGGGCCAGCGCGATTTCAGCGTCACCCAGCGGCGAACCATGGGCCTGATAGGAGTCCTTCTTGTTGGGCGCACCGAAGCCGATGATCGTCTTGGCGGCGATCATCACCGGGCGGTCCGACAACTGCGCCGCGCCAAAGGCCACCGCAATGGAATTGTGATCGTGGCCATCGCAGCGCAACACCTTCCATCCCGAGGCTTCGAAGCGTTTCACCTGGTCGGTCGAGTCCGACATGGAGATGCGGCCATCGATGGAGATGTTGTTGTCGTCCCACACCACGATGAGGTTCTTGAGCTTGAGGTGCCCGGCAAGGCCGATCGCTTCCTGCGAGATGCCTTCCATGAGGCACCCGTCGCCGGCGAACACGTAGGTCTTGTGGTTGACGAGATCATCGCCGAACTGGGCGTTGAGGTGGCGTTCCGCCATGGCGAAGCCCACAGCGTTGGAAATGCCCTGGCCCAGCGGGCCAGTCGTGGTCTCGATCCCTTCCGCGTGGCCATATTCCGGATGGCCCGCCGTCTTCGATCCCAACTGGCGGAAATTCTTGATCTGCTCGATGGTCATGTCTTTGTAGCCGGTGAGATGCAGCAGCGAATAGAGCAGCATCGAGGCATGGCCGGCGGAGAGGATGAAGCGGTCACGGTCCGGCCAGTGCGGCGCGGCGGCATCGAACTTCAGGAACTTCGTGAACATCACCGTTGCAACGTCCGCGAGCCCCATGGGGGCGCCGGGGTGCCCGGAATTGGCTTTCTGCACCGCATCCATGGACAGGGCACGAATGGCATTTGCCATGGAACGGGGCGTGACATCGGTCATCGGAAGCGGCCTTTCTGGCGGGAGTTTCAACAGGTTCGGGTTTCTGATAACAGCCCTCCCCGGGGTGTCAATGCGTCGGATATGGCCCGTTTGCAGGCAATTGCTTCCGCCCCCCTCCAGCTTTAAGGTGCAACGAATTGTGTGTGCTTGAGAATCTCGTGTTTGTGCTCTAGGGAAGTGTCAGGACGGACATGGCAGACTCAACGAAATTCGAAACATCGCTTCAGCGCTTTGAAAAAGCCCTGAAGCTGGTGGAGGCCTCATTGGCCCGCAAGCGGGATGAAAACGCCCGCCTGAAGACGCTTGAAATCGAGAAGGCCACGCTCGAATCAGACCGTCAGCGCATGGATCGCGAACTCGCGCAGGTGCGCGTGAAGGCGCAGGAGTTGGTGGATACATCGAAACAGGCCGTGGGCAAGATCGACAGCGCCATGTCGCGCATCCGCTCCGTGCTGCACTCCAACAGCGGTCAATAGGGGTGAGCGGAATGGCCAATGTCGTCGTCAATATCGCCGGTCGTCCCTACACCATGCAGTGTCCGGACGGTGAAGAAGATCATCTGAAGGAACTCGCCAAGCTGCTCGACGCCGAGGTGGGCCGCATCCGCCAGAGTGTTGGCGCCATCGGCGATATCCGCCAGCTGGTGATGGCGGGCCTCATGGTGGCCGATCGCCTCTCGGAGGCGACGCGCAAGATCGAAGACCTGCAGGATCAGCTCAACGGCCTGCGCGTGAGCCGCGACCAGGCCCAGGCGCACATCCGCCAGCAGGACGAGAACTTCGCCAAGGCCCTCGAAATCGCCGCGCAGAAACTGGAAGAGATGGCGCACTGAGAAGCGCGTCACTTCACATCGCACCGCTGATAACTGACCGGCTTGCGTTCCTTGGGGCTGGCCCCCTTCGTGGTGAGCTTGACCGAGAAGGTGGTGGGCGAGGTGCGGGTGTATTCGTAGCTCTCAACCGACATGTCGATGTCCTCTCCGCACGCCGCCGTGAGGGCCCAGCGCCTGGCTCCGAGCGTCTTCACCTTCGACCAGCCACAACCGCCTTCCCAGTAGGAGATGCCTTCCGCCGTGACCGACCACGGCACGGTGCCGATCGATTCTGTCGCGCCGTGCTTCAGCGCCTTCAGCTTCGTGCAGCCGTCTGTGCTGAGCACATAAGTGCCGTCGATGAAGCCGGCCTTCTGCTGCGCGGCGGCAGGCCACGTGAAGATGGTGAGCAGGACAAGGGCGGGTGCGAGTCGGTGACGCATGACGGGTCCTCCAGTGACATCACAACACTTGCGCGGAGTGATGTGAATGAAGCACAACCGCAGCGTTCAGGCCATGTTCAGCTTGATCGCGGCACAGTGCAGACAACACACACCGGAAGGACCTTCCCCATGTTGCTGAAACCCATCACAGCCCTCGCTGCCGCCGCCCTGCTCGCCACGCTCGCCGCCGCACCCGCTGAGGCACAGTATTGTGAAGGCACGGTGCACGGTCTCTCCAAGCATTATGATCCGGACACGGGCGCGGGTTTTCTCGCCGTGCGCGCCAAGCCCAAGGCGTCGTCGCACCAGCGCGGTGAACTCTTCAACGGCGACAAGGTGGAAATCTTTGACCGCAAGGGCAACTGGTACCGCGTGGCCCCCGTCGATGGCGGGCCGGAAGGCTGGGCCAACGTCCGCTGGATCTGGAACGACTGCAACTATTGATCAGTGTCCCTCGGGACGGACAGGACGGACGGGGCAGCCCGCAAGGGCTGTCCTGTTTGTTTTTGCACACATGTCTGGTTAGTCTCAGCCCCCTTGCAGGAGTTCCCGACATGGCCAAGCGCAACGACAGCCTCATCGCCACACTCGCTGAACGCTTCACCGCAAACAGGCCGCGCCATGACGGCGTGGCATGGGATGCCGTGGCGGCGAAACTCGCAGGCAACGCCAAGGCCCTCGCCGCACTCGACGCCATGGAGACGAGCGGCGGGGAACCTGACGTCACCGGCATCGATGCCGCATCGGGCAAGATCATCTTCTGTGATTGCGCCGCGGAAAGCCCGTCGGGCCGCCGCAGCCTGTGCTTCGACAAGGCTGCGCGCGATGGGCGCAAAGAGAACAAGCCCAAGGGCAGCGCGCTGGAAACGGCGAAAGAGATGGGCATCGACCTGCTGACGGAAGACGAATACCGCGCCCTGCAAAGGCTCGGCACCTTCGACCTCAAGACCTCAAGCTGGATTGCAACGCCCGAGAAAATCCGCGCCCGCGGTGGCGCACTGTTTTGCGACCGCCGCTACGACCACGTCTTCACCTATCACAACGGTGCTGACTCCTACTACGCGGCGCGCGGCTTCCGTGGCCGCCTGCTGGTGTGACGAACGGCGTGCTCTGGCCGCTTGCGGACCCGCACAATCCGCGCCACAAGCGACGGCATCACAACAAGGGCCCGCGCCATGATCGATCTCACCTGCATTCCCGGACTCGCCACGCTTGACGTCGGCGCATTTGAAGACAAGCCCACCTCCATCGAAGGCAACCAGAAGGAAGCGGCCGTCTCGCTCTGGACCTCCGCCGACGGCCGTGTCGACATCGGCGTCTGGGAATGCACGCCGGGCCGCTTCACCGCCGATCGCAGCGCCTCATCCGAGTTCTGCCACTTCATCGCGGGCGAGATCGAAATGACTCACACCGACGGACGCAAGCAACGCCTGGGCCCAGGCGACGCCATCAACCTCCCCCTCGGTTGGAAAGGCGAATGGCGTGTGCTCAAACACGTGCGGAAACTTTATGTGATCACGAAGGGGTAAAGGCCATCATTGAAATTATGGCGCTCCGCCGACGTTTCCCTGTCCAGCGCCAGAATCGGAACGCTCGGCCTCATGGGCTTCGCCGTGATCTCCTCGAAACGGTGAATGCGGGAGGACGCGGGTCGGGTAGCAGGTGTTGACCTCTCTGGGACAGAAACCAACATTCTTGTCGCCCACCGATACGACAATGTCCCCGTTGCCGTGCACGTTCATCTTGCAGCCTTTCGTGCGCCCACACGCGGACCTCACTTCGCCCCTTGTCGGATTGGCCGTGGTGGATGCGTGGGCCTGCGCGAATGCTGACAGAAGGATGATTGCTGCAAGCGAATAGGCATGTGAGCGTTTCATGATGACCTCCGGTTTTGCTGTATATGCCCGCCTTGTTTGAAGGCAGCCCGATGAATGTGGCCTGAGACACGTGTTCATGACGCATTCATCGATGCTTTCGTGGCGTGAATGACGACGGCAAAGAGGATGCGGCTTTCAGGACGGCTGTCACCAATGGTCTTTTGCATCTGTGACAGCCTGCAGGATGGCTGTGCCGGCCAAGGCCGCGAGGGGATCGCTGTTCGTCAAACTACCGCTTCGGCCCCCGCCATGTCCGCGTGCCCGGCTTGCCGCCCTTGGAGCCCGCCTTGCGGTCACCCGGTTTGGGGGCGGGCCATGAGGCCGTGGCCGGTTTGATGCGGGTGGAGCCGCCGTCGCTGGTGGGGTCTTTCGCCAGCGGATCGTCCAGCACCGCAAGCTCCAGCGCCTTCAGCCGCTTCACCTCGTCGCGCAGGCGCGCAGCTTCCTCGAATTCCAGGTTGGCGGCGGCGTCGCGCATCTTCTTTTCCATGTCGGCCAGAACCTTTTCCAGGTTGTGGCCCATGAGCGGGCCATCCTCGGCGAGGCCCGCATCGACCTGCACGTGGTCCTGCTCGTAGACGCTCTTGAGAATGTCGTGGATGTTGCGCTTGATTGACTGCGGCGTGATGCCGTGGGCAGTGTTGTAAGCTTCCTGCTTGGCGCGGCGGCGGTTGGTTTCCGCCATGGCGCGTTCCATCGAGCCGGTGATGGAATCGGCATACATGATGACGCGGCCCTCGACGTTGCGCGCGGCGCGGCCGATGGTCTGGATCAGCGAGGTTTCGCTGCGCAGGAAGCCTTCCTTGTCGGCATCGAGAATGGCGACGAGCGCGCACTCCGGAATGTCGAGGCCTTCGCGCAGCAGGTTGATGCCGACAAGCACGTCGAATGCGCCGAGCCGCAGGTCGCGCAGGATCTCGATGCGCTCCAGCGTGTCGATGTCGGAATGCATGTAGCGCACCCTGACACCCTGCTCGTGCATGTATTCCGTGAGGTCCTCCGCCATGCGCTTGGTGAGCGTCGTCACCAGCACGCGATAGCCCTGCGCCGCCACCTTCTTGCATTCGTCGATCACGTCATCGACCTGCGTTTTCACCGGACGGATGATGACGGGCGGATCAATGAGGCCGGTGGGGCGGATCACCTGTTCGGCGAACACGCCATCGGCCTGCTTCATCTCCCACGGGCCGGGCGTGGCCGAGACATAGATGGTCTGCGGCCGCATCGCGTCCCATTCCTCGAACCGCAAGGGACGGTTGTCGATGCAGCTTGGCAGGCGGAAACCGAATTCCGCCAGCGTGGCCTTGCGGTTGTAGTCGCCGCGGAACATGCCGCCGATCTGCGGCACGGTGACATGGCTTTCGTCGATGAAGACGAGGCAGTTGTCCGGCAGGTATTCGAACAGCGTCGGCGGCGGCTCGCCCGGCTGGCGGCCCGTGAGATAGCGCGAATAGTTCTCGATGCCGGCGCAGGAGCCCGTCGCCATCATCATCTCGAGGTCGAACATGGTGCGCTGTTCCAGGCGCTGCGACTCGAGGATGCGGCCCGCCGCATTGAACTCGCCGAGACGGATGCGCAGGTCTTCCTTGATGCGCATGGCCGCCTGCTCCAGCGTCGGCTTGGGCGTCACGTAATGCGAGTTGGAATAGACCTTCACGCTCTGCAGCTCGGCGCGCTTCTGCCCGGTCAGTGGATCGAATTCGGTGATCGCCTCCACCTCGTCGCCGAACAGCGAGAAGCGCCAGGCCCGGTCATCGAGATGCGACGGAAACAGTTCGATCGTATCTCCCCGCACCCGGAAAGTGCCGCGCACGAAATTCTGGTCGTTGCGCTTGTAGTGCAGCGCCACGAGATCAGCGAGCAGCTGCCGCTGCGGAAAGCGCGCCCCCTTCTTGATGGCGAAGGTCATGGCCGAATAGGTTTCCACGTCACCGATGCCGTAGATGCAGGAGACGGAGGCCACCACGACAACATCATCACGTTCCAGCAGCGCCCGCGTGGCCGAGTGGCGCATGCGGTCGATCTGCTCGTTGATGGAACTTTCCTTCTCGATGTAGGTGTCGGTGCGCGCCACGTAGGCTTCGGGCGTGTAGTAGTCGTAGTAGGAAACGAAATATTCCACCGCGTTGTTGGGGAAGAAGCTCTGGAACTCGCCGTAGAGCTGCGCCGCCAGCGTCTTGTTGGGCGCGAGGATCAGCGCCGGGCGGTTGGTGCGCGCGATCACCTGCGCCATGGTGTAGGTCTTGCCGGAACCGGTGACGCCGAGCAGAACCTGGTCACGCTCGGCGGCATTGGCGCCATTCACCAGCTCGGCGATGGCCGTGGGCTGGTCGCCCTTGGGTTCGTATTCGGAAACAAGCTGGAAGCGCTGCCCGCCTTCCGATTTTGGTGGCTTGGGCGGCTTCTGCGGGGTGAAATGGGCAAGCGGCACGAAATCCGGCCGCAGCGACTCCAAGCCCGCCCGCGCGCTCTCCGGCAACACCGGAACGCCCTCCAACCGGGCCTGCGGCATCTCCGCAAACCCACCCTCCTGCCGAGAATGACCCATGGGCAGGGATATAGGGGTTCAAGCGGGATGGTGGAAGGGCGGGTGCTGACAGGGGGTGACAGGAGGGGGAAAATTCGGTTCACAAAGCGAGTACAGTCCCTTGAAGCCTATTTCTTGAATTTTTCCTTTCGATGCCACTCCAGATAGGCAGGATGCGGCGCGTGTGCCACGTTCACCGGAACTTTAGCTTTCATATCCTTGTTCAGGAAATGGGACACATCTTCATTGAGGTGGCGAGAAACAAGAATTGTTAGGTCATCCGCCAAGGATAACATTCCCCTGTCGAACATCCAGTGGACCGTTCCTGACAGTGCCAGCCCATTTCTGATCCAGTCATTTCCACCGTTTTCAACTGGGCGGATATGCGCAGCTTCGACTTCTGGTCTTCCGCGACCATTTATGAGTTTGAGGTTTGTGAAAGCGCAAGTCCGATCATAGGCTACACGTACATTTTGCCGAAATTTGATATCGCGCCATTTTCGGCGAGTCAGCAATTCCACAACTGGTCGATCAAACTCCGCATCTATGATTTCTGGCTGAGGCGATTCTGAAAATGCGTCCATATGATTGGCATAGTCAGGGGCATTGCGATCTGGCCAAGCCTCCGGAGTCGAGAGGCCGGCACTTACAATGGTCGCAAATTCGGCATCCTCAAGCATGCGGACTGCTTGAACTTTGTAACCTTGATTGATAATGCCACTACGTTCGACCAGGCGGCGCTCAAAACCACCACCCTCCTTGTATTCCACAGGTCGGTCAAAATCGATGTAGTAGTCCAGAAAAGCATAGTGAAGGCCTGCATGTTCCAGATCAGGCTCAACTGATTTCACCAGAGCAATGCCCGTATAGTAACGCCCCCGTAAACCTTTCACCGGGCCATAGTACACAATCCAATCATTCAAAGACTTCGCGACTCGCGAAAGATAGGATTGGGGGAAATGATATTTGATCCCCGTCTCATCCTTATATCCGCTGTCAGGCTTGTGATAGAAAACTGCTTTCATCGCCCTGTTGAATTCTCAGAACCGAAATCTGGCAATTGCTTTGGCCATTGCTAAGCAGGCTAAGCAACTTAAGAGGGCAGATCAATGGTCGCCGAGACCGTGTTCAACATTAGTTGGAATCGGAAGAAAAAATTTCAATTTTCCGTCACCCAGACGTCAGGACGAGTCCCGGGTTCCAGGTGTCGCGGCGGTTGAAAGTCTGGATTTTGCCTGCCGTCAGCATGACGGATGAGCCGGAGCCAGCCGAAGGGCGTGCGCCCTACAACCTCGCCGCTTCCGCCAGGGCCTTTTTCATTTCCGGCAGCAATTCCCCATTGGCGGCGATGTAGCCGCCGGTGTGGAGGGGGTCGCCATCGCTCTTGAGGGCGGAGACGAAGCCGCCGGATTCGCGGATGAACAGCAGGCCGGCCGCCATGTCCCAGGCGTTGAGGCCATCGCACCAGGCGGCATCGAGGCGGCCGCAGGCGACCCAGGCGAGTTCGATTGCCGTCGAGCCGAGCACGCGCAGGCCCATGGTGCGGGCTTGCAGCACGGCCATCTGGTTGCGGTGCTCCACATGCATCTTGGGTTGGCCCATGTGCGGAATATTGGTGGAGACCAGCGCCTCCGGCAGCGTCTTGCGTGATGATACCCGCATGCGCTTGTTGTTGAGGAAGGCACCCTGCCCCTTCTCGCTGTGGAACAATTCGTCCGTGATCGGATTATATGTCACGCCTACCACGATCTCGCCCTTGCGCTCCAGCGCCACGGTCAGCGCAAAATAGGGAAGCGCGTGCATGAAGTTCGAAGTGCCGTCGATGGGATCGATGATGAAGCGGTGATCGGGGTCCTGGCCCTTGCTGCCGCCCTCCTCCTCGCCGAGGAAGCCATACGTGGGACGGGCCTTCGCCAGCTCTTCACGCAACAGCTTCTCCGCCTTCTTGTCGGAGGCGGTGACGAAATCGCCGGGGCCCTTCTGCGACACCACAAGGCTCGCCACTTCGCCATAGTCCCGCTGCACGCCGCGGGCGGCCTTGCGCACGGCATTGATCATCACGGTGAGAACGGGCGAATGGGACACGGGCGGATTTCCTTCTTGGCAGGGGCCGCCGATAGCAAGATGGCGGCGTGAAGGCTAGTGCCTCGTGCCGCAAGGCTGGCCAGCGCCGGACCTTGAGGCACCAGACGTTTGAACTGGACCCGAGCTGTACCGCATCCGCCACGCCCTATGCCTGGCCGGAACGGATCGGCCTCTCGACGTCAGCGGGCCGCCCTGGCCTTGTCGGTCTTGGCGCGCGGGGCATTCCCGTCCACGATGTCCTTCGCCTGCGCAATCCAGGCATCGCGGGCACTGCGCCCTTTCCATCCCAGCTTTGCATCAAGTGCGGCAAGGGCAGCGGGAGTGAGAGCGGCAATGTCGGACAAGGCCGTGAGGCCCGCCTTGGCAAGCTGTTCCTTGATCTTGGGGCCAATGCCGCCGATCAGCGATACGTCTGTCACCAGGCCGGCCTTGGCGGCGCTTGCAGCGGCGTCGGGCGTTGCATCAGGAACAACGGTTGCGGCGACGCTCGCCAGGGCCCGCTGCCAGTGGATGTCATGACGGCCATGGGGACGGCCTTCCTCCAGCCAGAACTGGTAGGCACGGGCGCGGATGGCATCATCGTGTTCGGGCAGGACCTGCGGCATGGGACTCTCCAACAATTGTCTCGGCCGAATCTCGGCCAAATCTCGGCACGAAAAAGGGGCGGTGAAACCGCCCCCTAACATGCTTTTGTCAACCGAAACCATGTTCATGTTGCAATGCAACACGAACGGATGCGCATGGCGCAACCCCCGGTTAGGCGGCCTTGCGCCGCTGCAGCACCTGCGCCACCGTCGGCACACGGGCCAGCACCTCCAGCGCATCGGCGCGCACGTGCTTCTTGCGCATGTGCTCCTGCACCACGTCCTTCGACACCTTGCCCTGCTCCAGGCATTCCTTGAGCAGCGAGAAGAAGAACGCTTCCTGGCGCGGGTCCGGGTGCTTCTTGTACTTCAGCGGCAACTGGATTCCGTTGGTGCCGAGAATCTTGTCCACCAGCGGAATCTTGATGCGATTCTGGAAGTCGATCGGCAGGCCCGTCTTCCACGGCTGCGTGCGGCGCTTGGTGTTGTGGATGAGCTTCGTGTCCGCTTCCAGACGATCGAAGTCGTTCCAATAGGACTCGAGATGGCCGACGGTGCCCTTCGGCTCCGCATTCAGCGTGATGAGGTCCTCATAATCCAGCTTCCCCGCGAACATGTCGGCGAACATCTTGCTCACCTTCCAGTGCTTCAGCTTGGCGCAATCGAGCAGCATCACGCTCGTCGCAACGTAGTCGGCGCGGCCGTTGTGGCCGGGGCGCGGCTTGGCCAACACGGCATGGCCCTTCATGTCGCGTTCGAACAGTTCATTCACATCGCCCACCGCGAACACATCGGGATCAACGACAACGGCGCGGCCCTCGTAGTTCATCAGTTCCGGCGGCATGAAGCGCGTCGGCGTGAAGGATTGCAGGTCGGCATTCTTCCAGACGCGCCATGTGCCCGCGCGCAGGAATTTCCTGCCTTCGAATTCGTTGAAGAAGGGGAAGTCTTCGCGGCGGATGATCTTCACATCGAAGGCATCCGGATTCTTGGAATTGCGCTTGAAGGAGTGCTCGGAAACGATGGCGCCCACCATCTGCTTCTCGTTGGTGTGAATGAAAACCGTATTTTTCATGGGAGAGTTCCTTTGCAGCGCGAATTATAGGCTGAATCCGTTGCACTGCAACACAACGGCCCCGCATGCGCAACCATGCCGCGCCCGGTTCCGGCGGTCCCTCCCCTTGTCAATCCACCGCCAATCCGCCAAGAGAACCGGGGCAGCTTTTGGTGGACAAATTTTCCTCAATGAACGCAATGGGATACGCAAGGGCGCGGGGCCGCGATGCAGCACGTTGCGCCGGTGCAGCGGGAGGCTGACGGGCGATCATGCTGTTCAACTCGGTCGCCTACATCTTTGCCTTCCTGCCCCTCACGGTGAGCGTGTTCTGGCTGCTGATGTGGTTCGGCCGCAAGCAATGGGCCTTGTCGGCGCTGAGCCTTGCCTCCCTCTTCTTCTACGGCTGGTGGAACCCGGTCTATGTGCCGCTGCTGCTGGGCCTCGTGCTCGCCAACTATGCCATCGGATATTACCTCGCCACGGCGCAGCGCTGGCGCAGGACCGTGCTGAGCTTCGGCCTCGTTCTCAATCTTGGCACGCTGGGCTATTTCAAATACGCCGCCTTCCTCGCCGCCAATGCCAACGCCGTGCTGGGCACGCATATTGATACGGGCACCATTCTGCTGCCGCTCGCCATTTCCTTTTTCACCTTCCAGAAGATTGCCTTCATCTGCGATGCCTATGCCGGCAAGGTGAATGACCTGAGTTTCCTGCGTTTCGGATTGTTCGTTTCGTTCTTTCCCCAGTTGATCGCGGGGCCGATCGTGCATCACCGGGAGATCATGCCGCAATTCGCACGGCTGGAAATGAAACACCTCACCTGGGACATTCTCGCCACGGGATTGAGCCTGTTCTCCGTCGGCCTGTTCAAGAAGGTGGTGCTGGCCGATGGCCTGTCGCAGTTCGTGGGCCCGGTGTTCACCGCCGCCGCCGAGGGCAACACGCTGAATGCGGGCGACAGCTGGCTCGGCATGATGGCCTATACGTTCCAACTCTATTTCGATTTCTCCGGCTACTCCGACATGGCGCTGGGCAGCGCACTCCTCTTCGGCATTCGCCTGCCGGTGAACTTCTATTCGCCTTACAAGGCGACGAGCATCATCGATTTCTGGCGGCGCTGGCACATCACGCTCTCCAACTTCCTGCGCGACTATCTCTACATTCCGCTGGGCGGCAACCGGAAGGGGCCGCTGCGCCGCTACCTGAACCTTTTCCTCACCATGCTGCTGGGTGGCTTGTGGCACGGTGCCGGATGGACCTTCGTGGCCTGGGGTGCGCTGCATGGCGGCTACCTCATCATCAATCACCTTTTCCGCGCCGTGGTGGGCGAACGGAAAGGCTGGATCGCCGGGCTCGCGGGCTTCGTTCTCACCTTCCTCGCCGTGGCCGTGGCCTGGGTCTTCTTCCGCGCGCCGACCTTCTCCGCCGCCATCACCGTTCTGCAGGGATTGGTGAGCGGCATCGACATGCCCCAGTTCCTGCCCACCGCGGTCACAGGAACAGTGCTGATCATCAGTTCGCAGCCCGAGGAAGCGGCCGCCGCCATGATGGCGATCGCCTGCGTCTTTGCCTTCCTGCCGCCCAACGCGGCACAGTATTTCCTCGACCCGAAACGGCGCTTCGCCTTCGCGCCCAACATCTTCAACTTCCTGCTCGTGGCCGCGTGCTGGATCTGCGTCATCATCAGCCTGGGGGGACCGAGTGAATTTCTCTATTTCCAGTTCTAATCCCCGCCGCTTCGTGATCGCCGTGCTGGTGCTGCTGGCCCTGCTCTTCGCCCTCACCCTGCTCGCCCGCCAGGTGCTGGTCGCCACAGGAGACTTCCTGCCGGAGGAGGAGATCGTGCGCATCCAGCAGGCAGCCGGGAAGCCCTGCATCTTTTCGGAATACGGCAAACAGAACGAAGGCTTCTTCAAGTTCCAGGTCTATCGCACGGTGAAGCCCGACATCGCCGTGCTCGGGTCCAGCCGCGTGCTGGAACTGACGCAACGCCAGTTCTCGCGGCCCTTCGTCAACCTCGGCCGCATGATGACGGATATCAAGCGCGGGGAATCGGCGGTGGCTGAACTGCTCGCCGTGCACAAGCCGAAGTTCATGCTGATCGGCCTCGACCAATACTGGTTCAATCCCAACTGGGACGAAGCCGGCGTCGACAAGGTCAAACTCATCCGCTCCGACCCCAACGACCCACGCGCGATTTTGCGGCTGATGGGCATCATCTGGCGGGAAGGCATGTGGCACGAAGCCTGGACAGCCCTGCGCAACGGGCCGGATTGCCCGCTGGGGGTTTCCGCCATGCGCTACCACTCCGGCTATGCGCCAGATGGCTATCGCTACTACGGCGAACTGCTGACCGCCACGAAACCCGCCGAAGACCGGCACCTGCGCATGACCCTGGGCCGCATCGAAAACGGCACCCGGCGTTTCGAGAAATCAGCGACAATCTCGCAAAGCCAGTTCGACTATCTGATGAAGATGCATCGCCGTCTTGAGAGCGAAGGCGTGCCCCACGTCTTCTTTTTTCCGCACTTTGCCCCCACCGTCACGGCCGCGATGGAGAAGGACGGCGGCTATGGATACATTCAGGAACTGGAACGCGCGCTCGCAGCATCGGGCCTGCCCTATGTCCCCACCACGGACCCCCTGCTGCAGGACTGCGATTTCATCGACGGCTTCCACATGGGCGACGCAGCCTCCATCCGCCAGATCAAGGCCGTGGCCGAAGCCGACCCGCGCGTTGCGCCATACCTCAACATGAACGAAGTCAACCGCCTCTCCGCCCCAGGCGCCCTCCCCGTCACCTATCTCACCGAAGACCTGGGCCTGCCACCCAGGGATTACCTTGATCTGGGGTGCGCATGGGGCAAAGCATGACCAACTGGAGTTCTGTGTTTTTTCAACCCAATTCGCACCGTTTCACAGTTGCTTTGATATTTCTGCTTCTGCTCCTCGTCGGTGCAGTAGGTGTCGCGCGAGAAGTCTTGAAAGCTACAGGTGACCTTCTCCCGGAGGAGGAGATTGTGCGTCTTCAACTCGCTTCTCCAGAATCTTGTTTATTCTCCGAGTATGGAAAGCAAAACGAAGCATTCTATAAATTTGAACTCTATCGCGCGATAAGACCCGATATTGCGGTGATCGGTTCAAGCCGCGTACTTGAAATGAACCAACGGGAATTCACACGACCATTTGTGAACCTCGGCCGCGTGATGACCGACATCAAGCGCGGGGAGTCTGCTGTCGTCCAGTTGCTGAATATTCACAAACCCAAATTTATCCTGATTGGCATTGATCAATACTGGTTTAATCCCAACTGGGATGAAGCTGGAGTTGACAAGGTAAAACTTGTGCGTGCAGACCACAACGATCCCCGCGCGATCCTTCGTTTAATGACGTTCATCGCCGAACATGGGCTATGGCTAGAGGCATGGCGCGCACTCCAGAGAGGCCCAGAGTGTCACTTCGGAATCTCAGCCAAGAAATTTCTCTCCGGTTACGATGCACATGGTTACCGGCACAACGGCCATTTCCTGACGAGCGCAAAAACACCCGAAGACGCCAAATTTGCTTTCACCCTACACAAGATTGCCACGGGAGATCGGCGTTTTGAACCTGGTCACAATGTGAGTGACAGTCAGTTTGCCTATCTGGTGAAAATGACAAAAGCTCTCGAGGAAGCCGGGGTGCCATATCTCATTTATTTTCAGCCGTATCCGCCGAAAATACAGGCGGCAATGGATCAACGCGGAGGGTTTGAATATCTGGAAGAGCTGAAGAGCAGGCTCTCTTCGGCAAATATGCACTTTTTTGAACCTGCATTCATTCATTCGGATTGCGATTATATAGACGGATTTCATATCGGCGATGCGGGCGGAGCCCGGCAACTTGCCGCCCTCACTGAAGAAGACCCAAGGCTGCGGGAATTTATAGACATGGGTGAAATTCGAAAGGTTGGGGCAACTTCAAATTCTCCAATGTTCTACAGCGCCGAAATTTTCCATTTGAAGCCAGCGGATTTCCTGAGGCTGGGGTGTCGGTGGGGCCACTAATGCAAGTGAGAGGACTCTCATTTTGAGCAACGGATACCTCTATCTCCCCATGGAAATATTCGTGCGGGAATTTGATTCCCGGCTGTTGATCGCCCTCATGGCTGTCGAGAAGGGCATGGAAGTCGTGATGGGTCAAAAATGGCTGATGGAAAAGAACATCGAAGCCATGCCGCCGGGCCTTTGGATTTTCAAGACGATGACGCTGCGCGATTCCAAGCGGATGAAACGCTGCAAGGCAGCAGGGCATCTCGTTGCTTCAATCGATGAAGAAGTACCCGCAATGGCGGAAGGTTCTGGAGATTTGCTCTGGGTTTCCAAAGACGCGGTTGAGGCCTGCGATGCGATTTTCTGTCTGGGTGAAGAACACGCCAAGAGTTTGCGGACTAAATGGCCGCAAATAGCGGACAAGCTTCTACTGACGGGTAACCCTCGTTGGGACTATTTGCGAACTGAACTCCGCAGCATATATCAGAAGCAGGGAAAGGAATACTACGAGCGGTACGGACCGTTCATCCTCATCAACACCAACTCCGGTGAAACGAATTCCGCAAAAAAATCGCTTGATGAGATTTTCCGTGATTACGTGAAAGCTGGCAAGATCGATCCGGCCTCGAAAAGAGATATGGAATACTGGGCGGACTACATGGCATTCGAGCAGGCAAACTTGGATGCGATTTCGCCCCTCGTCCGCAAGCTCGCGAAGGCTTTTCCAGAACACAAGATCATCGTACGCCCTCACCCCGCAGAGAACCCATCCACATATCGTCAGCAACTTGATGACGTGAATAGCGTTCACGTGGTCTTCGAGGGCAGCGCCGCGCCATGGATTGCGGCCTCCGATCTCCTCATTCACACATATTGCACGACTGGGATTGAGGCCTTCGCACTGAGCAAAGATGCGATCTGTCTAAGCACGGGCCAAAGCAGGATGCAGAGCACACTTCTATCTGGACGCTTGAATGCTTGCGGTGATGGAGCAGATGACACAGTGGGCAGGGCCTTGGATCTCGTAAGGGACAAACTAATCGGAACCAAATTGCGCGCCACGCAACTTCCCATATTCGAACGCTTCTTCTCCAGTACGTCTGGACCGCTTTCCGCCGAGATTATCGTGAGTTCTGTGATGAAGCATCTCAACAGGACTGGCATGGCCACCAACGTTGATCGTTGGAGGCCCAAATGGAACTACATTCCGTGGTGGTTCACTACACACAATGCAGACCGCATTTTTCCACGATCTGCGTTCGGAGATTTACAAACAAGAATTGAGGCACTGGCCAGTCTTCTGGGGCTTTCACCGAACATCAAAGTAAAATCAGTAGGGGACAGGGTCGTCAAATTGTTCCAGTGACTAGAAGTCAATGAAGTTCTGTAGAATACGCAAACCGAAACGCGCACTTTTTTCAGGGTGGAACTGCAGACCGAATACGTTGTTCTTTTGAGCGGCAGCAACAAATTGATGCCCCCCATATTCAACGACAGCACAACAGTCCGGTGCTTGCGACGACGTGACCGCATATGAATGGACAAAATAGGAGCTAAAGATTTCTGGCAACCCTCGGAAAAGAGGAACATCAGAATGACCTGACACTCTCCTTACGTCAGACCACCCAATATGGGGGACGCGCAATGGACTTCCGTTTACCTCGCGTGCTGGAATCCGATCGAGGGCACCGGCCATGATCCCGAGACCCTCATGGTTCCCAAACTCCGTACTACTGTCGAACAGCAGCTGCATTCCTACACAAAGTCCGAGAAGGGGCCTTCCCAGTTCCGCGAACTCTCTAACGGCTTGGAGCATGCCCAAAGCTTCAGCACGAGTCGCGCAATCACCGAAAGCGCCTACCCCAGGAAAGACAACGCGTTCTGCAAGTAAGACATTCTGCGGGTCACGCGTTAAGGCAGGGTTGGCACCAACGTGTTCCAAGGCTCGCAAGACGCTGTGGGTGTTACCAATGCCGATGTCGATGACTGTGACTGAACGTTTCAAAGCGACCTTACCTTCAATCCAACCGCTTCAAACTCGGAACGAATATCTGCAACGCTGCCTCTTCCGTAATGCAAGAAATCCGCCATGGCGACTGCCTGCGCATTTCCCCCAAGCACTGCAGCTGAGGCGTCCGCAACACTACCCATTCCACCACTGGCGATGACGGGAACCATCACTCGTGACGTGACTGCCGACAAGAGGTCCAATTCGTAGCCATCTCGGGTACCCTCTCGATCTACGGATGTCAGCAGAACTTCTCCCGCCCCCAGTGCTACCGCCTGTTCGATCCAATCCAACACATTCCGGCCAGTGGGCTCCCTTCCATTATCCGTATAAACCTCCCACGCACCCGGCCCCCGTCGCTTAGCCTCCACAGAAAGCACCACACATTGAGAGCCAAACCGCTGAGCGATTTCAGAAATCAACTCGGGCCGTTTGATTGCCGCAGTATTGAGACCCACTTTGTCCGCACCGTTGCGCAATGCTGATGAAACGTCTTCAGCGCTCCGAATTCCTCCGGTGACAGTAAGCGGGATGAAGACATCACGCGCCAATTTGCCAACTATTTCGCCGAGGCCGTTTCGTCCGTATAGACTTGCAACTGCATCAACGAACAGAATTTCGCAGGCACCGTCTGCATAGTATTTACGGGCAAACGTCAATGGGTCGCCCAGTACCCGGAGTCCTTCAAGGTTGACTCCCTTGATGAGTTTCTCGCCCTTGATATCGAGCCGCGGAATGATACGTGCGTGCATGAATTCAATTGTCAGCTATCGGCGGCCCACACGGGCCTCTTGAGCTCCCAGCCTTGCGTCATTCGCGTCCAGATATGGGGTGATCGCCAACTGTCAACGACTGCCTCAAAATCCGATTCACTGATGTTGCAATACTCAAGAAACTCCTTGAAATATTTTTGCGGAAACTCCCCATCGAAACGCTTCACCAACGCAATGCCCTCTTCGCGCGTGATCTTATTATCGCGAATCTCATGCGCGGTATCTGAAGTTGTACGGCCAATGCCGAACTTGATGTAGCCCAGATAGTAGTGAAACCCATCAATGCGGTCGTCGAGGCTGGCATATTTTGAATAGGTGCCTTCATTGCGTTCGGGATTCGGCTGAAAGCCAGTATTTTCCCGGCAATAATAGAAGTTCTCCTGGGGATCCCAATACGTGTAGTACCCCATGAAGTGAATTTCTGTCTTGTTGGCAATGATGGCGGCATGGGGAGGCGCCATGAAAGGCTTCAACTCGGCCAGACTCACGTCGTGCTCAGTCCAGAACTCAGGCGGAAGTCCGGAAAAATAGTGCTTGTCGTGATCTTGAATTTCGCGGGTCGGACGGAAGGCATTTTTCATATCACCGCCGTATTCAACCTCTCCGTTCTCGCCATACATGATCAGGGAGATTCCGTATTTGACAGCCATATGGAGAGGAAAATTGGTCTGTCCATAGATGAACGGCTGGAACGGATCTCCAAGGTGACGGAATGCCAGTTGGGTAAGCTTGCGCGTGGCTTTGCCGTTCGGCGTTCCCAGCACATTGTCGAATCCCGACTGAATAAATGCATCAAGATTGCGTCGTCCATGATCTGTGGCCTTGAGGGGGGCCCAGGTCACAGTCAGCGGATTCATACCGTATTTGTGTTTGAGTTGATGAGCAACAAAACTGCCATCCTTGCCGCCACTGCAAGGTACAATGACATCAAAATCGCCGTTTCCCCTGCGATGCTTGTCGCAGAGCGTGACCAGTTCACTCTCTCTAAGTTTCCAGTCGATTTTTGTGCGTTTGAACTCCGCAAAGTTGCACGCGGAGCATACACCGTATTCATCAAAAGTTATGCGCGGCCGTTGGTTGGAGATGGTGCACTTGGAGCAGTAACGAATTTCTGACGGTAAGTTGTACAGTTTTTGGACATCACGTTGCATGGTACGGCTGCTTCTCAACAATTGCGGTTTGATTTTACACGTTTGGTTTTCGCGCCGCGAGGAGAAACTCCACGAACTTGAAATCGAGTTCGCTGTCGATGTCGATGGAGCGGTCTTCGGGCATTTCGTGGAGGCGGGTGTCGGGGTAGAGGACGCGGGGGTCGCTGAGGAAGGGCTCGCGGCGCCAGACGTAGATGGAGCCGTTCATGTCCCAGCACTTCGGGCTGTCCTGGCGGCGCACCACGGCGGTGGGGAGTGTCTTCGAGAGGCGCACGAAGCCCTCCTCGTTCTTCTCCACCAGCGTGAAATAGGGCGAACGCCGCGAAGGTGCGCCGGTGATGACGTTGCTCGCCCCCGACTTCTCGAACAATGCCACGGCGGCGCGAATGTCCTCGGGCAGACGGAGCGGCGAGGTGACATCGAGATCGACGAAGGCCTCATACTGCCGCCCCAGTTGCTTCTCCGCTTCCATGAAGCAGTGCCGGATGGCGGGCGGCTTGGCGGCAAGGTCTGTCGCCATCTCGGGCGGGCGCGCAATCAGGATGTCGGCGCCATGGGCCTTCGCGGTGCCGAGGATCTCGGCGCTGTCCGAGCTGAAGGCCACGGCATCGAACAGCCCGCTCGCCTTGGCCTGACGGATGGTGTGGGCCAGCAGCGGCAACCCGTGCAACAGCCGTACATTCTTGCCCGGCACGCCCTTGGATCCGCCACGCGCGCCAATGGTGCAGATCAGCCTCATGTGGCGAACCAGCGCTGGAATTCCGCCCGCGCCTGCTCCAGGTCGTCAAAGCGGCCGATGTCGAGCCAATATTCGTGGAGCGGGAAACTCGCAACCTTGCCGCCACCCGCCAGTGCCGCGTCGATGAGTTGCGGCATGTCGAAATAGGTGGACGCCGGGATGTGCTTGAGGAGGCCCGGATCGAGGATATAGATTCCGGCATTGACGAAGAACGAACGCCTCGGCTTCTCCACCAGCGCCGTCACCTGATGCCCATCCAGTTCAACCACGCCATAGGGAATCTGCACGGAATAATCGCGCACGCACATGGTGGCCTGCGCCTGGTGCTCGGCGTGGTAGGCGAGGAGGTTGCGGAAATCGACCTGGGTGAGGAGATCGCCGTTCATCACGAGGAAGGGCCGCTCCGGCTGTTCGGGAAGCAGGCTGAGCGCGCCCGCTGTTCCAAGGCGCTCGCTCTCCTCGATGTAGCGGATGTCGGCGCCGAAGCGGCTGCCGTCGCCGAAATGTTTGCGGAACACCTCCGCCATGTAGTTGAGCGAGAGGTAGATGCGCGAAAAGCCCTGCGTGACCAGGGCACGGATGATGGTCTCCAGCAGCGGCTGGCCGCCCACGGGCAGCATGGGCTTGGGCGTCGTCTCGGTGAGCGGATGAAGGCGCGTGCCCCGCCCGCCCGCCATGATCACCACCCAGGGCGCATCGCCATGACCCTCCGTCGCGCTGTCGCCTTCCATGAGGTGCAGCCCGGTGATGCGGCCCGACTCGTCGAGCACGGGCACCTGCCGCACGGCGGAGCGGCGCATCTGCGCCAGCGCATCTTCGCGCGAGGCCGGCGCGCGCAGCGTCACCGGTTTCGTGTTCATGATCCCGGCGACAGGCGACTGCAGCGTTTCGCCCTTGAGCAGGCCGCGGCGCACGTCGCCGTCGGTGATGACGCCACGCAGCACGTCATCGCTGCCTGCCACAAGCACAGCCTGGATGTTGCCAGCGTCAATCGCCTTGATCGCATCAAGGATGCTGGACTGCGGGTCGACGATGACCTTGCGCAAGGTTGCGAGCGGAATCATGGTTCGAGTGGTTCTCCGGCGGAGGTCGCGCGGGGTGCGCGGCTGCCGACCACGTCCCAGTAGGCCATGGGCGATAACCCTGCACCGGCGCGCAGGATGGTGATGTCATCGGCGCTGATCACCTGCCCCTGAGCAATGTCGCGCGCCGCCACGATGACCTTGCGGGCCACCGTCTTGTTGGCGGCCTCGGAGGGACGCGCAATCTTGACGCCATCGCCACAGGCCAGTTCCACCGCGCGGATGCCTTCCACCATGGCCTTCAGTGCGGCGGGTTCGACCGACGCCTTGTGGTCTGGTCCCGGCAGGTTGCGATCGAGGGTGAAATGCTTCTCGATCACCGTGGCACCGCGTGCCGCGGCGGCAATGGCCACCACGATGCCTTCCGAATGATCGCTGAAGCCCACGGCAAGGCCAAAGCGCTGCCGCAATGTGTCCATCGCCGCGAGGTTGATGTCTGCGAGCGGCGTCGGATATTCGGTGGTGCAATGCAGAAGCGTCACCTTTTCCTTCAGGGCCACCTGCCCCGCGGACGAGGTGAACGCAGACTGAAAAGCCTTGCGCGATGGTGCGCCCGAGCCAGTGTAACCAAAGGCCAGCACCGCGAGCGCGTCCTCCACCTCGGCAAGGTCGCCCATGCCGGTGGACACGATCAGCTTGCGTCCTGTCTGCGCGGCTTGCAGCAGCAGCGGCCCGTTGGTCAATTCACCGGAGCCGAGCTTGATCGTGGCGAGATGGAAGCGCTGCGCCAGGAGATCGAGACTGCCGGGATCGAATGGCGTGGAGAGGAACGTGATGGACCGTGCCTCACAGCGCGCAATGAGCACTTCATGATCTTCATCGCTGAGTTCCAGCGCCCGGAGCATGTCGAGTTGGGTAGGATCGCCCGGTGCGTTGCGCTGCTGGTAGGCCGCCTTGGCGGCGCGGGCACTGGCCAGCTTGTCGGCCTTGAAGGTCTGGAATTTCACCATGTCCGCGCCAGCCTCCGCGGCAGCGTCCACCAGCTCCAGGGCACGGGCGCGGGAGCCGTTGTGATTGACGCCCGCCTCGGCAATGATCGTGACATGGCGGTTCACGGTTCTTCACCAACCTCGTGGAATGTCTTGTGCAGCAGCAGCGCCGGATCACCCAGCGTCTTCAGCACCTCCACGATACGCCGGGAGGCGTGGCCATCGCCATAGGGATTGCGGGTGGAAACACGGCCGCGCCCAAGTGCCGCGACGATGGCCGCGCGAATGACGTCCGGTTCCGCGGCACAATCGGTCACCGACGAAGCCCTCAGTCTGCCCTGCTGACGGATGCCGACATTGACAGTGGGAATGCCAAGGCTCGGCGCTTCGTAGAGGCCGCTGGAGGAATTGCCCACCATGCAGTCACAATGGGCGAGCGCATTCACGAACAGCGCATTGCCGAGCGAGGGCACAAGGACGGTGCCGGGACGTGTGGCCGCGAGGTCTTCCAGAAGGCGCGTGATGCCGTGCCGTCCCGTATCGGCATTCGTGCCGGAAATGATCAGTCCCACATCATCGCCCAAAGCGGCAAGCGCCGTGACAAGCGCCCGGGCCTCTGCCGCAGGGTCTGCGGCCAACGTCACGGGATGCATGGTGACGAGAAGCATGCGCTTGCGGGGCTGCAAGTTCAGCCGGGCGAAGAACGCATCGCGCGGCATGATGGGCGTGGCGAGCAGCAGATCGAGTCCGGTGCTGCCCACCATGTGAACCCGCTCCGGCGCCTCGCCCATCTGGCGAAGCCGCCGGGCTGCATCGCTGTTGGTCGGAAAGTGCAGGTGCGAGAGTTTGCTCACCGCATGGCGGATCACATCATCCACCGCACCTTCGGAAATGTCCCCTCCGCAGAGATGGACAATGGGCACGCGCGCCAGCATGGCGGCGGACGCGCAGGCAAGCGTCTCGTAGCGATCGCCCAGCAACAGCATGAGATGCGGCTTGCGCGCGGTGAGGACCTTGCCCAACCCCGAGGCGATGTGCGCCAGAGCCGCCGTGGTCTCTTCCGCACTGTCGCCGGCAAGATGCGGGTCGATGATATCGTCCACCGCAAAGCCCGCGCTGCGGATGTTGTCGATGGTCCGGCCCGAGCGCTCTTCCAGGTGTTGCCCCGTCACGGCGAGAAGAACGTCAAAGGCGGGATCTGCCTTCAGGGCTTCGATTGGCTTGACCAGATAGCCCCAGTCGGCGCGGCTGCCGCTGACCGCAAGGAGGCGAAGGCGTGGCGCGTCAGATGTTGTAGCGGTCATTGTCGTATCGCGCGAGGTTGGCCGGGTCCTGGAACCACGCAGCCGTGATTTCAATGCCCCGGCGGAAGCCGTCCAGTCCGCCATGGGCCGGTGTCCAGCCGAAAGCCTGCACCGCCTTGTCCGTTCCTGCAAACAGGCGCTCAACCTCGCTTGCCGTGGGGCGAAGGCGCTGCGGGTCCTGATGGAACGTGATCGATTGCCCCATGACGTCGGCAATCAGGCGTGCCGTTTCAAGGATGGAGATTTCGAACCCGCTGCCGATGTTGGTGACGCCGCCGACGATGTGGTCGCAGGCCGCCGCTTGCAGGAAGCCCTGCGCGGTGTCCTTCACGAAGGTGAAGTCCCGCGTTGGATGCAGTGCGCCAAGTGCGATCTCGCGCTTGCCCGCCGCGATCTGGCCAATGATGGTGGGAATGACGGCGCGCGCCGATTGCCGGGGCCCATAGGTGTTGAAGGGCCGCAGCACCGTGACGGGCGTGCCGAACGACGCATGATAGGACAGCGCAATCGCATCCGCCCCGATCTTCGAGGCGGAGTAAGGCGACTGCGGTTGCAAGGGATGATCCTCGCCGATGGGCACGTGCAGCGCCGTGCCATAGACTTCCGATGTCGAGGTGACGACGACACGCGCCACATCAAGGTCGCGCGCTGCCTGCACCACATTCAGGGTGCCCTTGATGTTGGTGTCCACATAGGTGTCGGGCGAATGATAGGAATAGGGAATGGCGATGAGGGCGGCGAGATGCAGCACGACGCTGCAGCCCTTCATGGCAGCCCGCACGCCATGCGGATCGCGGATGTCTCCTGCGAACACGTCAAGATTCTTGCGCAGCGATGCCGGCAGTGTGTCGAGCCAGCCGCGGCTGCCGAAGGAATTATAGAGCACGAAGCAGCGCACGTCGCAGCCCGCAGCGAGCAGTGTCTCCACCAGATGGGAGCCGATGAAGCCGTCTACGCCTGTCACCAGGATTTTGTGTCTTGAAATGTCCATGATCCTGCGCTTCCTCTAGACGGCGGCGTTCAATGGGTCAACCTCGCCGCGTAACCATGCTTTGCCGGACGCCATGATTGTTCTTTTGAATTCAATCGGATAATGGCAATCCCTGAAGCAATGGTTCATCCTTCATCCGGCCATTTGGGAAGCGACAGGCAATGTCCAGGATCATCGAAATTCCATCGGCCCGCTTCAGCAGTCCCGCATGGACGGCACAAGAGCAGGCATCGGCGGTCGAGCAACTCGAAGGGAGCAACGTGCTGTTCATCCCCGGACTGTCCGTGCCCTTGCACGAGGACGAGCGCATTCTCTTTTCACAAGATGCCGCCCTGACCGATGGTGTGCAGAAGAACATTACCCTGGACCCCTACCTGAAGAAGACCTCCGGCGTTGCAAAAGACTCGCCCTACAGGTCCGCAGCGGAGGCACTGATGACCCGTTACCGTGCGCAGGCCGAAGCGTGGCTGGTGCGCCTGCTGGGCGACGTGGGCGGCAAATACCAGGCGCAGCGCACCACCTTCCGCCCCGTTGAAATCCGCAACCGTAAGGCGCTCGGCAAGGTGGGTGACAGCAAGCAGTTCCGCTTCGACGATACGTTGCTCCACGCCGACGCCTTCAAGCGCCGTCCCATGGTCAAGCGCCGCATCCTCCGCGTCTTCAACAACATCAACCCCTTTGGCGAGACTCGCCAATGGAAGGTGGGCGGTGACTTCGCTGACTACGCCAAACGCTACATCGGGAAAATCCGCCAGCCGCTGCCGGGGGAATTCGCAGCCCTCAACCTGATGCACCTCACCCACTGGAAGCGCTCGCACTACGATCACATCATGCTGCACCTGCACGACCTGGGGAAACTTGACCGTGACTTCCAGGACAACAGCCCGCAGACCCTGTTCGAGTTCCCGCCCAATTCCGTCTGGCTGTGCTTCACCGACAGCGTGCTCCATGCCGCTTTGGCCGGACGCTATGCGCTCGAACAGACCTTCGAGATCACCATCGACGATATGGCGCATCCCGAGAAGTCACCGCAGCGGATTCTGGAATCGCTGACGGGCCGACAGCTCTGCTGAAGTCAGAAATCGAAATAAATGAATTTCGCCGAGCTGCCTTGGCTCACCGCGATGGCGAGCATCCAGCACAGGGCAATCACACCCCATTGCAAGACCTTGTTGCCGTGCACGCTGAGCCAGCGCAGACGGGCATGGCGGTCAAACGCGTGGGTGGCGAGGAACACGGCTGTGAGCAGGATGGGGAACGCCAGCTTGCCGAGCGTAGCCGCTGCATCCGCGAAGCCTGCGGTGAACGGCCCCGTCAGTACCCGGATCGCCGTGGCAAGGTCGGGCGCTCGGAAGAACACCCACGCCAACGTGACGAAGTGGAATGTCAGCAGGACACCAAGCCAGCGCGGCAACCGCATGCGGCGGGACAGCAGATGTGACAGGCTCAATCCCGCGCCATGCAGTGCACCCCAGATCACGAAGGTCCAGTTGGCGCCATGCCAGAGCCCGCCGAGCACCATGGTGACGAACAGGTTGATGACCTGCCGGGCCTTGCCCCGCCGGTTCCCGCCCAGCGGAATGTAGAGATAATCACGAAGCCAGAAGGACAGCGTGATGTGCCACCGCCGCCAGAATTGAGTGAGCGAGGCCGCCCCGTAGGGACGCAGGAAGTTGGTGGGGAGGCGAATGCGGAGCAGATAGGCCAGCCCGATCGCCATGTCTGTATAGCCGGAGAAATCGCAGTAGATCTGCACCGAGAAGCCGTAGATGGCGACGAGGTAGTGCCAGGCCGTGAGACCCGCCGCGTTGGCATAGACGGGCTCGACCGCTGCGGAGATCTGGTCGGCGAAGACGAGCTTCTTGACGAGACCCATCGTGAACAGGCTGATGCCGAGCAGGAGCCGCGCATCCAGCGCGCGGCGCTCTTGCTTGAGCTGCGGCATGAGTTCATTGGGACGCAAGATGGGGCCAGCGATGAGATGCGGGAAGAAGAGAACATAGCCCAGCATCAGCGCGAGGCTTTTCTCCCGCGCATAGCGGCGGCGGTAGACATCCACGACATAGGCCGTGACCGTGAAGGTAATGAAGGAAATGCCGAGCGGCAGGGCCCAGCGGTAGTCAGCAGCGGCCACGCCCGCCTGCAGCACATCGGCCAGCACGAAATGCGTATACTTCACGATCACGAGGGGTGCGAAAATCACAACCAGCACAAGCCACAGGCGCCGCAGCCGCCCTGCCGCATCTGTTTCGAGGTCGAGCCACTGGGCGCCAAAATGCGCAGCGAGGCTCAGCCCCACCGGCACCCACATGTATTCAGGCCGCCACGATGCATAGAAGGCCGCACCACCCAGGATCACCAGCCAGAGGCGAAACCGCGGCGGAACGATGAGGTGCAGCACCCCGTAGACCGCAAAGAAGAGAAAGAAGCGCGGTTCGCTGAACAGCATGGCTCAGGGCGACGACAATACGGGGAACAGGGCGTCCGCCATCAGCTTGTGCCCCAGCGCGTTGGGGTGCGGATCGCCCGGCATGGCCCAGACTTCACTGGGCTTCAGCGAGCCGAAGGCCGGCAGCAGGTCCACGAAGCGGTACCCCATTCCCTCGGCCACGGTCTTCATGCGGGAGTGAATGTCCGTGAACGGATAATTTTCGAGATTGTGCACATCAGGCACCATGGCGAGCGTGAGACGGATGTTGTTGGCCTTGGCATAGTCCGCCAGTGCCTTGAGCGAGGCCTCCATGGTCTTGTAGCCCTCTGACTGTGGATCGTAGACAGCCTTGTAATGCTCCTCGATGGACGCCTCGCCGCTGGGCCCGACCAAGCGGTTCATGGCGATCCACAAAGTGACGGCGAGCTCGCTGTTGCGCAGGAAGAAATTGCCCCCGCCAGCTTCCAGCCTTTCCGCATCGCGGAGGAAATAGTGGACGACGATATCGGTGGGCTTCAGGCCTTCCAGGTCATTGAAGAAATGCTTGACGTAGCGCTCGGCATTGTAGTTGCCGATACCCGCATTGAGGACCTGCACGGGCTCACCCTTCTCCGCAAACTTGCGCTCAAGGAGGGCCGTCATCGTGTCTTCTTCCTTCACGCCCCAGCCCAGCGTGATGGAGGCGCCAAGCACGAGGATCCGGCGGCCGCCTGCAGGCATGTCCGCCACCGGCCCGCCCCGCAAGCCCCACTCGTTGGTGCGGATGACCACCGACTGCAACAGCGCCTCGCTGTCCTTGATATGCTCATGTCCGAGCGACGGGTCCGCACTCGGAGTCTTCAACTCCTTCGCATAGCGCCACATCTCGATGTCGTAGTTCTGCATCGACATGTTCTTGACGCGCAGCACAACTTCACCCGCCACTAGCCCCACGACGAGGCAAATGGCGAGGATGATGACGGAAAACAGAGTGTTTTTGGACAAGACAGAAACCCGGGTAAAAGAGAAACCGCACCGCTGATAGTGGCGCGCGCGGAGATTGTCGAGGAGCATCGTCCCCGCCTCCTCGGCCGCAAAACCTACGGATATCTTTCGAGCCAGGAACAGGCAAATACGAATACCGGCATTGTGAACAGGGTAAAGCTACTTTAGGTAGCTAACGCTTTGATTCACCACGGATGATGCGTTGCCAAGGCGCGAATCAGCCGTATTGATGGCGTGTTGTCGCATGCTCTTCTTGAGGCCCGTCATTGCATAAGCCAGTTATGATCTTGGGAGGGCCGAATACCGGCACGAGCAGTCTGGTGGGTATGTTGAACGCCCACCCCTCATTTCTCATCCTTTATGAAACCGACCTGAACGAGTTGAGCCTGGGCAAATATGCGCGGCGCTTGCTGACGGCAATGCCGGACCTGAGGCACATCATGCGCGAACATGGGCGCAGTGACGAAGCCTATCGCAAGCTGCTGAAGCATGCTGGCAAGCAGGGTTTTGACTTCACGATCGCCGGTGACAAGCTGCCCTTGTTCAACGCCGCCGCCCTCAACAGGTTCAAGACATTCAAGTTGCTCTATATGTACCGGAAGCCGGCTGAGTGGCTGGCGAAGGCGGCCAAATCATTGCACGGTGAAGCTGATGTTCGCCCCCTTCTCGTCGAGTATTTCGGCGGCCTCTTGCTGGCGAAATCTGCGTCGGATTGCATGATCGTTCATTTCGACGATTTCCTTGGCGACAATGCCAATGTCGTGAAGCGCGTGTTTTCGTTTTGTGGATTTGATACGCCACCGCAGGCGTTGCGCTGGTGGGAAACAGTCGGCCACTATTCCGATCCTTACCGCTCATCGCAGAAATGGTGGATGGCGCACGGCAGTTCGCTGGTGGAGCCGCGCCGCAATGATACGCGCATCAATCGTCTCGGCCATCCCGCATGGGCGGTGGTGGAAATGGCTTTTGCGCAGGCGGAAAGCATTGAACAGGGCAGCCTGGATCAAGCCGCGCGAATTGGCATGCTGGAAACCTTCACGGCGGCACTGGGCACCCAACCCATTCCACTGGCCAGCCTGATGACGTTCCAGACGCGGCGCGTTGCGATGAAGAAGCGCACCTTGCGCGGCATGCTCAACAGCCTTCTGGTGCGCCGTGACAGCGCTGCCTGATCAGCCGCATCCCGGGAAACCCTAGTCGAGTTCGAACGCCGTCTCGTAGCTGAGCTTCAGCGCGACATCCTGTTGCTCCTTGCGCAGCAGGCAATTGCCGACGACGAGAACCTCGATTTCCGTGCCCATGAAACAGCGGAACGCGTCCTCAGGTGAACACACCAGGGGCTCGCCCCGCACGTTGAAACTGGTGTTGACGACAACGGGGCAGCCCGTCTTTGCGCCGAAGGCCGAAATGAGCGCGTGATAGAGTGGATTTGTATCCTTGTGCACCGTCTGCACGCGGGCCGAATAGTCCACATGGGTCACGGCGGGAATGTCGGAGCGCGGAACGTTGAGTTTATCGATGCCGAAGAGCGCTTCTTCCGCAGCCGACATGGCGCGGCGCTTGCCCTCCACCACATCGGCCACCAGCAGCATGTAGGGACTGTCGGTGTCCATTTCGAACCACTCCGCCACGTTCTCGCGCAACACGGAGGGTGCGAAGGGGCGGAATGACTCACGGTATTTCACCTTCAGGTTCAGCACCGATTGCATCTTGGGCGAACGCGGGTCGCCGAGGATGGAGCGGTTGCCCAAGGCGCGCGGACCGAACTCCATGCGGCCCTGGAACCATCCCACAGCTTTGCCATCCGCAAGGGCCGCCGCGGTTTCGCTCACGACCTTGCCGTCGTCCAGGACCTCGAAGCGCGCGCCAGCGGCCTTCAGGCGGGCCTCGATGTCGGGCTGGTCATAGGCCGGACCGAGATAGGCCCCGGCCATGCCGTCGCCCATTGCCGCGACCTTCCGTGCCACACCACCGATTCCGTGGCAGACGGAGAGCGCCGCACCCAACGCACCGCCTGCATCGCCAGAGGCGGGCTGGATCCAGATGCGGTCGAAGGCACCGTCCCGCAACACCTTGCCATTGGCCACGCAGTTGAGGGCGACGCCACCGGCGAGGCAAAGGTTGCGGGCGCCGGTGTCTTTGGCGATCGCGCGCGTCATCTTCAGCACGACCTCTTCGAGCACGTGTTGGACCGATGCCGTGAGATCCATCTCCCGCTGGGTGAGAAGTTGCTCCGCCTTGCGCGGCGGGCCCCCAAACAACTGGTCAAACTTCGCGTTGGTCATGGTGAGACCGGTCGCGTAATCGAAGTAGTCCATGTTCAGCCGGTAGGAACCGTCGTCCTTCACGTCGATCAGGTTGTCGAGGATCGTCTGGGCGAAGCGCGGCGTGCCATAAGGCGCCAATCCCATGATCTTGTATTCGCCCGAGTTGACCTTGAAGCCGGTGTAGTAGGTGAAGGCGGAATAGAGGAGGCCCAGCGAGTGGGGGAAGTGGATCTCCTTGTGGATGTCCAGCGTCTCGCCCTGCCCCATTGCCAGCGACGTGGTGGCCCATTCGCCCACGCCGTCCATCGTCAGCACTGCGGCATTTTCAAACGGCGACGGATAGAAGGCGCTGGCCGCATGGCTCAGGTGATGTTCGGTGAACATCAGCTTCTCGCCATCGAAGGCCGGTGCGATCTTCTTGAACTCCTTCTGCAGGAGGCTCTTCTGGAACAGCTTCTCGCGCAACCACACCGGCATGGCCATGCGGAAGGAGGTGAAGCCCCGGGGCGCGAAGGCGAGATAGGTTTCGAGCAGGCGCTCGAACTTCAGGAACGGCTTGTCGTAGAAGGCAACGTAATCGACGTCCTCAAGTTTCAGGCCGCCGGCCTGCAGGCAATACGCGATGGCCTGCGTGGGGAAACCGGGATCGTGCTTCTTGCGGGTGAAGCGCTCTTCCTGCGCCGCCGCCACAATGCGCCCATCCACCACCAGAGCCGCAGCACTGTCGTGATAGAACGCCGATACGCCAAGGACTCGCAAGACCGATGTGCCTCAGAAAATCGTGTAGATGAAGGGCGCCACGGCGCTGCCCTTGGCCAGGATCAGCAGACCGCCGAACACCACGAGCATGACCAGAAGCGGCAGGAGCCAGACCTTCTTGCGTTCACGGGCAAAGGCCCAGAGTTCTTTCAGGAAAGACATGGAAACTCCTCAGAATTGCCGCCGCACCGATTCGGGCGGGGGCCCCGGTGGCTTGCGTTCGATCCAATAGCTCTTGGCGTTGGGCTCGTAGTCCATGTTCAGCAGTTTCTTTCCTGCCAGCCGCATGACAAGCGCCATGGGCGTGACCGCGACGAAGAACATGGCGCCGAGCACGATGGGATTGATGATGGCATGCAGCAGCAGCCCGAACTTGAACCAGAGCTTGTTCAGCGGGCGCAGGACCATGGGCGCGCCATAGCCAAGCGCCAGAAAGACAGCAGATACAACCAGCGCCCAGGGACGCCACGCCCCTCCATGCACCAGCGGCAGGAGTGCGACCAGCGCGAAGACCCCGGCGAAGACGTGGGCGAAGCTGCGCTCGGTCGGCAGCTTCACATCGTCCTTGGCGGCAGGGCCCAGTCGCTCATGCGTGGCGGGGGAGGATTTCATGGGCTGCCTGTTAGCGCCTCCGGACCCCTCCTGCAACCGCAGCGAACCGCCTCGCCCGCACTTGAAAATTGCTGGCGAAAGGTCCATTGCTGCCCCGCCTGCAACCGCGCCTGCGCCGGAAGAGGCTGCCAACCCAAGGAGATTGAATGGCAAAGGAAGAACTGCTCGAATTTGAGGGCACTGTTTCGGAACTGCTGCCCAACGCGACGTTCCGCGTGAAACTGGACCACAATTCCCACGAAATCATCGCCCACACCTCCGGCAAGATGCGCAAGAACCGCATCCGCGTGCTGGCAGGAGACCGGGTCATGGTCGAGATGACGCCCTATGACCTGACCAAGGGCCGCATCAACTACCGCTTCAAGTAAAGGGAACCGGGCGCAATGGCCGAGGAAAAGCCCAAGAGCCGCCTGGTATTGGCCAGCGCCTCGCCGCGCCGTGTGGCGCTGCTGGAGCGCGCCGGTCTGGCGCCGGACCTCCTTTGCCCGTCGGACATCGACGAAACACCCGAACGGTTTGAAACACCGCGCCGCCTTGCCATCCGCCTCGCGCAGGACAAGGCCAAGGCCGTTGTGGATCTGCCGCTGGTGAAGGATCTCGGCCCCAACGTCTTCATCCTGGCGGCGGATACGGTGGTCGGGTTGGGCCGCCGTTCCGTACCCAAGGCCGAGACCGAGCAGGATGTGAAGGCCGCACTTGCCCTTCTCTCCGGCCGTTCGCACTGGGTCTATTCCGCCGTTTGCCTGATCGATCCCAAGGGTCGCCTCACCTACCGCTGCTCGGAAACCAAGGTCCGTTTCAAGCGCCTCTCGCGCGAAGACATCCACGCCTATGTCGCCAGCGGCGAATGGCGCGGCAAGGCCGGGGGTTACGCCATCCAGGGCCGGGCCGAAGCCTTCGTGCGCATGCTCTCGGGCTCGCATTCCGGCGTGATCGGCCTGCCGCTTTATGAGACCGTGCATCTTCTCGAAGGCGCGGGCTACCCCGTCTTCCACACGCTGATGCACAAGCCGTCGTCGCTGGTGTAATGGCCGAGCCGGTCCATCTCCGGCCCCGGCGGCCCTGCCCCATCTGCAAGAAGCTTTCGGCGCAGAAATTTCACCCCTTCTGCTCCAGCCGCTGTGCCCAGATTGATCTTGGCCGCTGGCTTGGCGGCAACTACGCCATTCCCGCTGTTGAAACAGATACGCCGGACGATCAGGAACCGAACGAGTCCTGATCCTTGCGGTCGCGCACCACCGTGACCGTGCACGGAGCCTCCGATGCCACGCGCGCCGACACACTGCCCAGCAGTTTCCGCATGGTGGAATTGTCGCGCGCGCCCATCACGATGTGATCGACGGTGTTCTCCCGGGCATACTCCAGAATGGCTTCAGCCGGATCGGTTGCTTCCAGGACGTGGAAACTCACCTGCGCCTGCGGCACCTCCAGCGGGCGCGCCCAGTCCTTGAGTTGCACGATGCGCGATACGTGCTTGTTGTTGCCATCCTCGTCCAGCGTTGAATCGAGCGCGATGCGCTTCAGCTTCAGCACGTTGAGACAGGCGACGCGGATCTCCTTCGACCGTTCCACGATGCGCATGACCGTCTGCCGGACGGATTCGGAAAGTTCCGGCGACATGGTTGCAAGGTCGATGGCAACGGCCACGATGGGTGCCTGCCCGAGCCCCGCACTCGTATCAGCCGGATGGTCGATCAGCGATTCGAAAGGTTCCGCCTTGCGCCGGAGTCGCACGAAGAAACCATCGGCGGTCTCCTTGTGCGCCCGCTTGGTGAGCCGTACCTCGGAAGGATGCGTGAGGTCGAAGAGCAACTGCTGCGCGTTCGGATAACGCTTGGAGGCGTTGACCTCCAGGCAGCGCAGGATCACCTCCTGCAGCCACAGCGGAACCTCCGCATTCAGTGCGCGGGGCGGCGGCGGGTCCCACCACAGGCGCTTCTTCAGCCCCTTCAGCCGCGGCGGATCGCCGAAGGGCCGTTCGCCCGTGGCGAAGAAATAGAGCATGGCCCCGAGCGCGAAGAAATCGCTGCGGAAATCATGGCGCTGCCCCATGATCTGTTCCGGTGCCATGTAGGGTGCCGTGCCATAGGGTAGCCGGAATTCCTCGCCCACCAGGTCCGGCAGGTCGAGATGCCGCGACAGGCCGAAATCCACGAGCACGGCCTCGCCCGTGTGGCGCATCATGATGTTGGAGGGTTTGATGTCGAGGTGAACGACCCGCTGCCGGTGCAGTGCATCGAGAGCGATGGCGACGTGGCGGCCGATCTCCACCACATCGGCGATGGGCATCGGCAGCTTTTCAAGGCGCGGCAGCAGCGACTCGCCGTCCACCTTCTCCATCACGATATAGGGCTGAACGGCAAAGTCGCCGTTGGCGATGAAGCGAGGCACATGCGGGCCCTTGAGCCGCGGCATGATCATCTGCTCCATCTCGAAGCCCACGATCGTCGCCGGGTCCTCGCCTTCGTGCAGCACCGGCACCTTCATCAGGTATTCGGTATCGTTGTGCTCTTGAGTCACCGTCCAAAGCTGGGCCATGCCGCCGGTGTGCAGCAATTCCTTCACGCGGTAGCCGCCCACCACCGATCCGGGTTTCAATATGCCGTTTGCCATGCCCCTCAGCGCCCCTTGACCAGCCGCGCCGCCAGGCTTTCAGGAAGCCCGGCGTCCAGAATGCGCCGCGCCACGCCCTCCGCGTCATAGGGCGCGCGGTGATAGGTGAGACTGCGGACGGCGGAATTGTAGACGGCGAAGGACGCGGCGGGATTGCCGTCGCGCGGTTGCCCCACGGCGCCCAGTACAGCAAGCCAATGCCGGTGGCTGGCCAGCGGAATGGTGATGTCGGTCGAGGGCGTGTGCGCCGTCACCTTGCCGCCGGCCTGCGTGGTGCAATAGAGCGCCGGCATGTGAACGTGCCCGCAGAAGGTGACGCTGGCCTTCACCGCGGCAAGGCTGCGCCCCGCCATCTCGGCATCCGTCACGTAATTCCACGCGGACGGATTAGAGCCATCGGCATGGACAAAGAGATGTGAGCCGTCGTTCACTTCCAGGGGCAGCGACTTCAGGAAGGAAACGGATTCCGGCGAAAGATGCTGCCGCGTCCATTCCATCGCCGCGGCAGCGGCGGAATTCATGCGGCCGTCAGGATGGAAGGTCGCCTCGTCATGATTGCCGAGCACGGCGATGGCACCCGCCTCGACCAGGGGACGCACGCGCCGCACCACGGCCTCCGGGTCGGGCCCGTAGCCCACGAAATCGCCGAGGAACACAAAGCGCTCCGCCCCCAGCGCCTCTGCGCCCGCAAGACAAGCCTCGAGTGCCGGCAGGTTGGCGTGGATGTCCGAGAGGAAGGCGAGTTTCATGTGCAAAGTGTCGTCTGTCTGCTGGGCAAACTCAAGACTGCACAAAACAGGGGCGGCTGCAACTTAAGTTGCAACCGCCCCTTCACTAGGTCAGGAGATGATCAGTTGTTGATGTTGCGGTCCTTGGTTTCCGGGATCAGCAGCGAACCGATGACGAGCGTCATGGCCGCGATGATGATCGGATACCAGAGTCCGGAGTAGATATCGCCCGTTGCCGCCACGATGGCGAAGGCTGTCGTCGGCAGGAAGCCGCCGAACCAGCCGTTGCCGATGTGATAGGGCAGCGACATGGAGGAGTAGCGGATGCGGGTCGGGAAGAGTTCGACCAGCATGGCCGCGATCGGGCCGTAGACCATCGTCACGTAGATGACGAGGATCGTCAGCAGCACGATCAGCATCGTGTTGTTGACGGCGGCGGGATCAGCCTTGGCCGGATAGCCAGCGGCCTTCAGGGCGCCCGAGAGCGTGCCTGCAAAACCGTCCGACATGGCCGCGCCATAGCCGCCGGCCTTGACGGCACCGTCAACGACCTTGCCCAGTTCCGCCGTCTTGTCCGTGGCGTTCTTGTAGGCATCGCTGGCAAGTCCCGCCGTGATGAGAGCCGTCAAGGTCTTGGCCTTGGTGGCGTCTTCATTGGGGCGCGTGTCCTTGAGGCCTGCGGCCGTCACGAACTCGCCGATTGCGGTATCAGCCGCCGTTGCAGCCGCGACCACGCCTGCTTCGCCCGCTGCCTTGAGGCTGGCCGCAAGCTCTTCGCCCTTGGCCTTGGTGTCGGTTGCGATCTGCGAGGCAGCGAAGGACGGAACGACGGTGTCGCCGACCTTCACTGTCGCCTTGCCGGCTTCGCCTGCAACGTTGGAATACGGGATACCCGCCTTCACCAGCGCGCTCTTTGCGATGTCGCAACCGCTGGTGAACTTGGACGTGCCCACCGGGTTGAACTGGAAGGAGCAATCGTTCTTGTCCGCCGTGACGACGACAGGAGACTTGGCCGATGCTTCATAGAGTGCCGGATTGGCATAGAAGGTGATCGCCTTGAAGATCGGGAAGTAGGTCACGATGGCGAGCAGGCAGCCCAGCATGATGATCCACTTGCGGCCGATCTTGTCCGACAGCCAGCCGAAGAGGACGAAGAACGGCGTGCCGATGGCGAGCGAAGCCGCGATCAGCAGGTTGGCGTTCACCGCGTCAACCTTCAGCGTCTGCGTCAGGAAGAACAGCGCGTAGAACTGGCCCGTGTACCACACCACGGCCTGACCGGCGGTGAGGCCGAGCAGCGCCAGGATGACGACCTTCAGGTTCGCCCAGTTGCCAAAGGATTCGGTAAGCGGCGCCTTCGAGGCCTTGCCTTCCGCTTTCATCTTCTGGAACACCGGCGACTCGTTGAGCTTCAACCGGATCCACACCGAGATGGCCAGAAGCAGGATGGAGAGCAGGAACGGAATGCGCCATCCCCACGTATCGAAATCAGGGCCAAGCCAGGTGCGGCAGCCCAGAATGACGAGCAACGAGAGGAACAGGCCGAGCGTTGCCGTGGTCTGGATCCAGCTGGTGTAGAGGCCGCGCTTTCCGGCAGGTGCATGTTCGGCAACATAGGTCGCCGCACCACCGTATTCACCGCCGAGTGCGAGGCCCTGCAACAGGCGCAACGCCACAAGGATGACCGGCGCTGCCATGCCGATGGTGGCATAGCTGGGCAGCAGGCCCACGCCGAAGGTAGCGAGACCCATGATCAGGATTGTGATGAGGAATGTGTACTTGCGGCCCACGAGATCGCCCAGGCGGCCGAACACGATTGCGCCGAAGGGACGGACGGCGAAGCCCGCCGCGAAGGCGGCCAGCGCGAAGATGAAGCCCGCCGTCTCGTTCACGCCCGAGAAGAACTGTTTGGAGATGATGGCCGCGAGCGACCCGTAAAGATAGAAGTCGTACCACTCGAACACAGTGCCGAGTGACGATGCGAAGACGACCGTTGATTTGCTGCGGTCGAGATCGCCTGCTGCTGCGACGTTTGCCATGCGTTTCCCTCTTGCTTTCCCTCTGAGCAATTATTGTGCGTCAAGACACAATCCGGGCGGTGGCCCGTTTCAGGTCTTAACGGCGCGTTAAAGCGGCGAAGGGCTGCGGCGGAAATCCGACTTTCGTTTCAACGCGTGCAACGGCGCGCTGTGTGCGGCGCAAAATGATTCTGGGCAGGCAGCCGCAAAAGTCCCGTCGTTGGGCGTTCCCGCCAGTGCTGCAGCGCACAGCGGGAGACCGGACGGCAACGTGGTCTTATCCTAAAGTTTTTGACGTGATCACCCGGAGCGGGCAACTGAAGGATGACGGCACCTCGCGTTCTGCGCGGAACGGGCGAAAAACCGGTGCGGCGGGAGCGGCTGAGTCGGACTTTTCCGCACCTTGCCGAAAGCTCCTGAAAGAGGCTGGACAAGGCCTTGCGGCTTGCCTATACGCGGGCGCGTTCCGGCACGAAATCGCGCCGCGAACCCAAGCCCAGGTAGCTCAGTTGGTAGAGCAGCGGATTGAAAATCCGCGTGTCGCTGGTTCGATTCCGGCCCTGGGCACCATCTTCAAACTTTATCATGTGACGAAGAACAGGAGTGGATGCGCCCCTGCTCTTGCATTGTGCGATCTGCAAAAAAAGGCCCGGCGCAAAGGCCGGGCCAGTGAGCGCGTCGGGGAGTGACGGCTTAGTTCTTGATGATCATCTTTTCCGGTCCATAGGGATGATGGGTGATGTTGCGGTTGCCGTCCTCGGTGATCACCAGGATGTCATGCTCGCGGTAGCCACCAGCGCCAGGCAGATGGTTTGGAATGGTGATCATGGGCTCCATCGACACCACCATTCCGGGTTCCAGAACGGTGTGGCAGTCTTCGCGCAACTCCAGTCCCGCCTCGCGGCCGTAGTAGTGGCACAGCACGCCGAAGCTGTGGCCATAGCCGAATGAACGGTATTTCAGAAGCTGGTAGCGCTCGTAGATGTCGTTCAGTTCCTTGGCCACGTCGGAACACTTGTTGCCGGGCTTCAGCAACTCGATGCCGCGCTCATGCACCTCGATGTTGATGTCCCACAGGCGGAGGTTTTCGTCCGTGGCCGTTTCGCAGAACAGCGTCCGCTCAAGCGCAACGTAATAGCCCGCCACCATCGGGAAGCAGTTGAGCGAGAGGATGTCGCCCCGCTGGAGCTTGCGGCTGGTGACAGGGTTGTGTGCGCCATCGGTATTGATGCCGGACTGGAACCACGTCCAGGTGTCCATCAGTTCGCCGTCGGGCCAGACGCGCGCGATCTCATTCACCATGGTGGCAGTGGCATGGAGCGCCACCTCATGTTCGCTGACGCCAACGCGCGTGGCTTCGCAGCAGGCTGCGCCGCCCATGTCCGCGATGCGCGTCATCTTGGTGATGTGCGCGATTTCCTCAGCGGACTTGATCATGCGCTGGCGCATGGCGGGCTGCGCGATGTCGACAAATTCCATATCCGGGAATTCGGACTTCAGCAGGGCCATGGTGTCGAGATTGATATGATCGAACTCGATGCCGAGACGCTTCACGCCCTTGGTCAACTGGCGGACGGCATGGAAGTAGTTGTCTTTCTGCCAGTCGGTATAGGTGAGATTCTTTCCGCCGAAGGTACGGCGCCAGGGCTGGCCGCCGTCGATGCCGGCGGAGATGGATGCGCAACCCTTGTGATCCACGACCAGGCCATAACGCCGGCCGAAGTAGCAGAACATGAAGTCGGAGTAGTAGCAGATGTTGTGGTAGGAGGTGAAAAGGGCGGCATCAATCTTCGCCTCGGACATGTAGCGGCGGATATTGTCCTGGCGGCGCTTCATTTCGCCGGCCGAGAAGGTGGGTTTCACCTGTTCGCCGTTGCCTACATAGTCCTGCAGTCGTTCCCTGTTCATGGCAGTCCGTGCTCCTTGTTGTCGGGATGTTGGATTGGGTCAGGCCGCGGCGCGCTTGCCGGGCGAGATTGAGAATTCGTCCTGAAGCGCCTGCACGATGCCATCCGTGCAAACGGCCAGCATCAGTTCGCCTTTCTCGCGAGAGGCATTTTTCGGCGAGGACAGTGTGCCGCTTCCAGGCGTCCATTCCGGTTTCACCGGATAAACATCATAGGGCGGGAAGGTTGCCGCTGGATGATCCACCGCCCGCTGCAGCTGAACGAGATCCGGATAGAGTGCGAGCATGAGCGATGTTTCCAGCACGCCACCATGCTCCACTGCCCATCCGGGGAAGCCGTCAGGATAGATTTTCTCGATGGTGTCCTGATTGACGAAATCCCAATAGGACAAGACGACGATCTTCACGTCCGTCACGCTGTCCCAGCGCAACTCGCGCAGCGCCAGATCCACCGCTTCATTGATGAACCAGGAGTTCTCGTAGTGGCCGTTGACGATGGCAAAGTTGCGTCCGCCATGGCGTGCGAATTCCTTGATGACGTCGCGCAGCTGGTGCACCAGCGTCTGCCCTTCCAGGCTCACTGTGCCCGGCATGTGATTGCCGCCGCCGCATTTCTGCTGCGACTTGTATCCGTAGGTGAAGGACGGGGCGACGAGGCCCCCGATGCGTTCCGCGACACGGCGGGCAAATTCGGTGGGCAACAAAACGTCGACGTGGAGCGGCATGTGATGGCCGTGTTGCTCCATGGACCCAAGCGGAATGAGGATCGGTGTCTTTCCGTCCTTCATGCGGGCATGAAAATCGGGCCATGGCATCTCAGCGGCAAAAGGCCGGTCGGTCATCTTGTCCTCCCGAAGACTGCTTGTTGTTGGGAGAACGCCTATGCCGATTGCATTGATATGGGAAATTCATTTAAGTTATTGTCTCATAAATTTCTCTTTGGAGCCCGGCATGGTCGTGGTCAATCTCCCGACAGACGTGTTGCGAACCTTCCTCGCGGTAATCGATCTCGGCAGCTTCACAAAGGCCGGGCAGTTGCTCGGCCGCACCCAGCCTGCGATCAGCCTGCAGATCAGGAAACTCGAGCAGCTCGTGGGCATGACCCTGATGGACACATCGGGCCGCAACATCGCCCTCACGCGCGAAGGCGAAAGTCTGGCGCGCTATGCACGGCAATTGTTGGTGATGAACGACGAAATCGTCGCGCGCCTGCAGCGCAAGGCATCAACCGGCAACCTTCGCGTGGGACTGCCCAACGACTATGCTGTTGCCTTCTTCCAGAAGGCGCTTGTCCAGTTCTCCAAGCAGCACCCGGACGTGTCGATCTCCATTCATTGCGACACCAGCGAGTTGTTGATGACCATGTTCGAGAATGACGAACTGGATATCGTTGTCGCCATGTTTGAGGGCACACCGCCGCCGGGGCTTATCTATACCTGGGCCGAACGGCCGATCTGGGCCGCTTCGGGCGACTATGATCCCGACATGAAATTACCCGTTCCCATCGCCGCTCACCCGGAGGGATGCCACTACCGCGAACGCATGATCCGCAGTCTGGACCAGATCGGCAGGCCGTGGCGGATCACCTTCAGCAGCCCCGGCATCAATGGTCTGCAGCTCGCCGTGCAGTCTGGTTTCGGCGTGACGGCACTGACGCGGCGGACTCTCATGCGTGGCATGCGCATTCTCACGGAGAATGACGGTTTTCCACCCCTTGCTGACATTCATCTCGGCATGTTTTTCAAGAACACCGGGGCTTCAACCGCGGCAATGCTGCTGGTCAACCACATCATGCAAACGCTTCAAGTTTCAGGACAAACCGACTTTGTGCGCCTCGAGAGACTCGGCACCATTGGAATGCAGCCATAAGGTAAACTCATGCTGTGATTTGAATGATCAATTTTTATTAGCCGCCCAGATGTGTTTAGTCACCAGCATGCGCGGACCACCAGCTGCAAAAACACCCGCGCAAGGGAAAACGTCCATGAGCAAGCAATCACTCCTCAAGCCGAGCCGGCGCGATGTCCTTAAATACGGCGTTGGCACCGCGGCACTCTCCATGCCCTTCGTCAGCCGCGCCTGGGCCGAGACCGTCGAACTCAACATGCTGGCCTGGTATGGCCATGGCGAACCGGATGTGGTGGCTGAATTCGAAGCCGCCAACAACGTGAAGTTCAAGCCCAAGTATTATGCCGGTGGCGACAACATGCTGGCGCTGATCGCCCAGTCGCCGCCCGGAACATACGACGTCATCCTCTCCGATGCCGAATTCGTGCAACAGCTGAATCAGGCTGGCTATGTCCAGGAGCTGAATGCAGCCGATTATCCCTTCGACGACTTCCTCTATGACGAATGGAAGAAATTCCCCGGTCACTGGATGGACGGCAAGCTCTATTCGGTGATGGTGCGCTGCGGCCACCTCGGCGTGTCGTACAACACCACCGCCATCTCAGCCGAAGAAGCGATGAGCTACAAATGTTTCTGGAAGCCGGAGATCAAGGGAAAGGTCGGCCACTTTGACTGGCACCTGCCAAACCTCGGCCAGATGAGCCTCCTCAACGGCAACGCCTCGCCCTTCGATATCGACGGCGCGGCCTGGGACAAGGTCAAGGAAACAACCAGGACGTTGCGTCCCCAGGTCGGCGGCTTCTTCGATTACGGCGGCACCTTCAACGGCCTCAAGACCGGCGAAATGCTCGCCATGGCCGGCATCGGCGACTGGATCACCGGCGTGCTTGAACGTGACGGCGCCAAGGTCGCGTCGGTCGTTCCGAAGGAAGGTGGCATCCAGTTCACCGAATCCTGGTCGATTGGCAAGGACAGCAAGAATGCCGACATGGCCAAGAAGTTCATCCAGTACATGATGTCCCCGGAAGGTCAGGTCCATTCTGCCCGCATGGCCGCCTACCCCGGGTTCACCGTCACCAAGGGTGGCCGCAAGCTGCTCAACGAGAAGGATGCGAAGGAAGCCCAACGCACCGGCCAGGTGGATGGCGCTGCCAACGACCCCGTGACGTTGATCAAGGAAGGCCGCATCAAGTACCGCCAGGTCCCCATCCAGCAAAGCCTGGAGGAGTGGAACGACTTCTGGTCGGAATACAAGGGCTCCTGAGCCCGCTCGCTGCTCCCCGACACTGGCCACCATCGCAGACCGTGATGGTGGCCCTCAAATATACCAGCACCACCTGGGCCATTTTGCCCGGGGCTGGAGACTTGCACTCTTGGCCAACTGTACGGCAGCTTGACGGCGACACTGGAGATTCTCCCCATGACCGAGAAAAGAGGCACAGACGTCTATGCCTGGTTCTGGCGCGCCCCGCTGCTGATCTGGCAATCCCTGTTCTTTGTCGTACCGCTCGGTTTCATGTTCGTGATGAGCTTCTGGCTCGTCAGAAATTACCGGATGACGCCGGCCTTCGCCTTCGACAGCTGGGTCAAGATCCTGGGCTGGGACATCTTCTGGCGGGCTTATGGCTACACCTTCATGTTGGCGGCCGCGGCGACCGTGCTGGCCTCTGTCCTTGCTTTCCCCGCCGCCTACGGCCTCGCATTTCACGCCAATGACCGCGCCCGCCGCTGGGCCATCTTCTTTCTCGTGATCCCGTTCTTCACAAGCTACCTCGTGCGCATCTACGCCTGGCAGGTGGTGTTGGCGGGCAGCGGTGTCGTCAACACACTGATCGGCTGGATCGGCCTCGGACCTTTCCCGTTGCTCAACTCTCCCATCGGCACACTGGTCGGCTATCTCACGCTTTCCTTTCCGCTCGTCCTGATCCTTCAGACGATTTCCCTCGCCAGCATCGACAAGACGCTCATCGAAGCCGCCCACAATCTGGGATGCAGCAGCCTGCGCACGGTCTTCTCCGTAATCATTCCGGCCGCGAAGGTGGGACTCATCATCGCGGCCCTGTTCTGCTTCATTCTCTCCTTCGGCGATTTCGTCAGCCCCTATTATCTCGGCGGCTCCAAGCCGCCGACCCTCTCCATCATGATCATCGATTCCACCAAGTCGGGCCAGCAATGGCCGCGCGCAGCCGTGATCGCGGTCGTGATGATCCTCTCACTTCTCGCTGTGGCATTCGCCGCGGTGAAGGCAGCCTACAGGAGGCGCGGATGACTTCGGACAAGACCCTGCGCTGGGGGCTCTACGCCTATATTCTGATCGCCTTCTGCTTCATCTTCACGCCGATCATCTGGAGTTTCATATTCTCCTTCAATTCCGACCGCTTCCCCACGCTGCCCCTCGGGCACTTCACCCTGCACTGGTATGAAACGGTTCTGAACCGGCCGGAAGTGATTGAAGCCGCCTGGACCAGTCTGATCGTCGCCATCTGTTCGTCGCTGCTGTCCACCTTCATCGGTTTCTGCACAGCCTACACCGACCACCGCTACCAGTTTGTGTTCAAGCAGGCGTACCTGGCGCTGGCCATGCTGCCGCCCACCATCCCGCTCATCATCATGGCGCTCGCCATGCTCTCCTGGTTGGCGCAGATCGGCCTTTCCGGCCAGGTCATCTCGATCATCATCGCCCATACGGTGCTGGGCGCGCCCTTCGCCATGGCGGTGATCCGGCTGCGCCTCAACGACATGGATCCGAATCTCGAAGCGGCCAGCTGGAATCTGGGTGCCTCCGAATGGCGGACCATGTGGGAGATCGTCATTCCCTTCGCCAAGCCGTCGATCATTGCCGCCCTCTGCCTCACCGCCGCCGTCTCCTTCGACGAGTTCGCGGTGGCCTGGTTCGTGTCCGGCCTGAACAAGACCATCCCCGTCGTGATCCTGGAAATCCTCCAGGGCAACGTCGATCCCCAGATCAATGCCATCGGCACCTTTGTCTTCGTGATTTCGATCACCCTGATCGTGATTGCGGAAATGATGATGTCGTCGAAAGAAAAGAAGGAGGGCGTGCCCCAATGAGCAAGCCACTTGTTGTCTTTGACAAGGTCGAAAAACGTTTCGCGGATTTCACCGCCGTCAAGCCCACCAGCTTCGAGATTGCCGAGGGCGAGTTCCTCGCCATCATGGGACCCTCCGGCTGCGGCAAAACCACGACGCTGCGGATGCTGGCCGGACTGGAAGCACCGACCGGCGGTGAAATCCGCCTTGACGGCAAGGTGATGAACAACGTGAAGCCCCATGAGCGCGACACGCCGATGGTGTGGCAATCCCTGGCGCTCTTTCCCTTCATGAATGCCCGCGAAAACGTGGAGTTCGGCTTGAAGATGCGGGGCGTGGATGCCGCTACGCGGCGCAGGAAGGCGCTGGAATGGCTGGAACGTCTCGGCATTGGGCAGTTCGCCGAACGCAACGTTGCCAAGCTCTCCGGCGGTCAGCGCCAGCGCGTGGCATTGGCCCGCTCGCTTGTCACGGAGCCGAAGATCCTCCTGCTCGACGAGCCACTCTCGGCACTTGATGCCCATCTCGTCATTCGCATGCAGAGCGTGCTGACCAAGCTGCAGAAGGAACTCGGCATCACCTTCGTCTACGTGACGCACAGTCAATCCGAAGCCTTTGCCATGGCGGACCGCGTCATCATCATGGCGCAAGGGGAAATCGCCCAGATCGGCAAGGCCAAGGACATCTACCGCGCGCCGGCCAACAAGTTCGTGGCTGAATTCGTCGGCCGCAACAACATCTTCGAAGGCAAGGTGACGGGCCGGAAGGAGGAAGCCGTCAAGGTCGAGACGAAACTCGGTACATTCACCGTCCCGTCATCGGCAGCCCCTGCCGCGCAAGCCGGGCAGCCCCTGAGTTTTGTCGTGGCCGCCGACCTCGTGCAGGTCTCCACCCGCAAGCCCGCGGCCGAAAACGTTGTCGCCTGCCAGCTGATCTCGGAGCAGTTCATGGGGACCACGGTCACGCTCTTCCTCGAAGCCGAGGATGGCAGCGAGATCAAGGTTCAGATCGGACAACGTGAACTGGAGACGCTCGACCTCAGCCATGGCGGGAAAATCTACGCAAGCTGGCCCTCATCCCGCGCCCATGTTCTCGGGGGCTGAATGCACATGAACGGCCCGCCCGGGCCCATGCGTACACGTGTTTCGGTTCCAGCCTTGAGCACTCACACCGCGCGGCTTGCCAGCCATTTCGGCAGATAGCTTTGCGCTGACGTGACGGGTGCAGTGGGAGTGACGCCGGCGCTGTTCAGCAGATTGTTGAGTTCGCCTGCATCATGCCGTGACAGCACATCCACCGCACCGCCCACATGATGGCCGCCCACGAAGATTTGCGGAATGGTGGGCTGGCCCGTCTGGATGTGGAGCGCCTTGCGTATGTCACCGGCAAGATTGTCCTGCTGCAGCACCACGGAGTCGAGGTCGACGGAACGGAAGGGAATGCCCCTGTCCTTGAAGAAGCGCCGCACCGACCACGAGAATTCGCACCACTCCAGCGCAAACAGGACGACCGGCTGTGCCGTATCGCTGATCGCCTGCTGCACGAAATCCGTGCCCCGCTGTGGTGCGGGCAGCACGGGTTGCGGCGCTAGGGGCGTTGTCCGGCTGGCGGGCACGCCGAAACGGCAGATGGGTGTCGAGTTTGAAATCTCGCGTTCCTCCGCATCCATTTCCTGACCGATGCTTTCGAACAGCGGCGTCGACATGTAGCGTTCGCCGGAATCGGGCACCATGAAGAGGATGCGGCTGCCCCTGGGCGCAGACCTGGCGACGGCAAGCGCCGCTGCCAGCGTGGCGCCGCTGGTGATGCCGCAGAAGATCCCCTCCTGCAGCGCCAGTTCACGGGTAAGACGCAACGAGTCCGCCCCACTCACGGGCTGGATCGCATCGATCAAGCCGCCCTGCACCGCATCCTGCGTGAGGCGTGGCACAAAATCCGGTGACCATCCTTGCATCGGGTGCGGACGAAAGAGCGTGTGGCTGTCCGCCGGAGTTCCATCCGGCCGGTAGCGCTGCTCGGCACCGCTTGCGAGGATAGGCACGTTCTCGGGCTCGGCCACGATGATGCGCGTGGCCGGGCTCTCGGCGCGCAGCACGCGGGCGACACCTTTGAGCGTGCCGCCGGTTCCCGCCCCCGTCACGAAATAGTCCGGACCCGTGCCACCAAAGGCCGCAAGGATTTCGCGCGCCGTCGTGGCGCTGTGCATGTCGGCATTGGCTTCGTTTTCAAACTGCCGCGTCCAGAACCAGCCATGCGCCGCAGCCAGTTCACGCGCCTTCTCCACCATGCCGGTTCCCTTCTCGGAGGCGGGCGTGAGCACCACGCGCGCGCCGAGGAAGCGCATCAGCTTGCGGCGCTCAACGGAGAAACTCTCGGCCATCACGATCACCAGGGGATAGCCCTTGCGGGCGCACACCATGGCGAGGCCAATCCCTGTGTTGCCGCTCGTCGCTTCGATCACGGTCTGGCCCGGCTTCAGCGTGCCATCGCGCTCTGCCGCTTCGATGACACCGAGCGCCAGCCGGTCCTTCACCGAGCCCAGCGGATTGAACGCTTCGAGCTTGGCGTAGAGTTCAACGCCTGCAGGTTCCAGGCGCGACAGCCGCACGATGGGCGTGTTGCCGATGGTCTGGAGGATCGATGTGTGGATCATGGACATGGCAGGCTCCGTGAAAGGCGGGAAGGTCAAAGGCGGTTGTTCAGCCGCTGGAGATTGGCGATGCCGCCGATTTCCGAGCGGTGCAGGCCGATGTCGCGCAGGGCGGCATCAGGCAGCGCATGGAGGGCGCGCCGCGTCTGTGTCAGCTGCAGGTGGTGGGTCCAACGCACGCGCATGCGCCGCCACAGGCCGGTTGTGTCTGGAAGTGAGGTCGTCATTGTCTTGCTCCTGCTTGTTCCGCCGCGCGACGGGCGCGCCGGCGGATGTGATGGCGGCGCAATAGGAGGATCGGACCTTTGCGTCCTTATCAGGGGCTGATCATTCGCTTACGTTTTTGAGCCTGCCACGTCCCGGCGCGGCCCGCAGCCTGCGAGGGGTTGCGTTATCGGAACGCTTGCAACCTGAAACGGCACAATGATCAGGCAACGATCAGGCCGCGGTAAGGACGTGGCGCCGGGCCGGCTTCTATGGAGCCGCACATGTCGCGCATGGTGCGCGGCTTCAAACGCGAAGTTCCGGCCACGCCGGAGCCTTGCCTGGAGACACTGATGAAACATCTTCGCTGGGCCCTTGCCCTTGCCTCGCTTCTCGCCACCGTGCCGGCCTTTGCCCACACCGACATGAAGGCCCCGCTCGTCGATCACGTGCGCCAGGCCAATGACCGCTTCAAGGACGTGGCCGTCGCCACGGCCGAAGGCTACGCCCCCATCCCTTGCGCCAGCGGCCAGCAGGGCGGCGCCATGGGCGTTCATTTTGTGAATGGCGCGTTGCTGAAGGATGGCGTGATCGACATCTCCAAGCCTGAAGCCGTGATGTACGAACCCATGCCCGACGGCACCATGAAACTGGTTGCCGTGGAATACATCGGCTTCAAGGGCCCCGCTGCGCTGGAAGGCCAGTTGTTCAACTTCAACTCCGCCCCCAACCGCTACGGCCTCGACCCGTTCTATGAACTCCACGTCTGGGCCTGGAAGGCCAATCCCACGGGCCACTTCGCCGACAACAACCCGGACGTGACCTGCAACGCCGCAAAGTGAAAAACTGCGGCCGGACCATCCTCGCATGTTGAATGATGTTTCGGAAAACAATGAGGCAACTGGCGGGGCGATCGAACAATCGTCTCGCCATCTCAACGCTGCCGCGCAACCTCCATCCGACGCAATCCCGGAACCTTGGGAGATGCCAGCCGTTTTGATCGAACAAGCCCGGTCTTCCGCCGGGCCAGATGGAGGCCTTTGCCATGAACAAGGATCGCGATCAGAAGAACCAGGGTCAGACCAAGGACAATGAACAGCAGCGCCAGCAGGGTCAGGACGACCAGCGCCGCGGTGGCCAGCAGGGCGGCGGCCAGCAAGGCCGCGACCAGAACCAGCAGGGCGGTCGCCAGCAGGGCGGCCAGCGTGGTGGCGAATCTGGCGGCGGCCAGCAGCGCTAACCCCGCAACTTTCTCCCCCAACTTGGCCCGGCACGTCCGGGCTTTTCTTTGCGATCATGTCTTGAATTAATAATATACAGTGTATATTATATGCGGCATGAGCAAAATTGACCCACGCCGGGAGGCGGCCTTGCGCATTGTGGAGACATCACGGCTGCTGCGCAGTCTGGTGGAGCACCGCCTTCGTCCCTTCGGCATGTCGCGGGCCCAGTTCGTCTGCCTTTCCAAACTCGAGCGCCACGACGGCCTGGTGCAGACCGAATTGGCCGATATCCTGGAAGTGCAGCCCATCGCCATGGTGCGCCTCGCCGACCAGTTGGCAGCGGAAGGCCTGGTGGAGCGCAAGCAGGATGCACAGGATCGCCGCTGCAACCGGCTGCACATCACGGACAAGGGCCGCACCGCACTCGCAGCCATGGAAGATTTCAAGAGTGGACTGGGTCACGAGGTTTTCGAAGGCATCGCCAGCAGCGATGTGGAACGCCTCCTTTCCACACTCAACCACCTCCACAACAACGTGAAGACGATCCTCGCGGACGAAGCCGCATCAACCCGTTTGAAGAAAGTTGCCCAGTCATGAGCAGCACCGCTGAAACCACCATCACCGAGGGCGCCCCGCCACCGCGACGCAAACGCCGCTGGCTGCGCCTGTTCCTGCTTGCCGTCGTGCCTGCCGTTGCGGTGCTGATCGGCACCGAAATCTACCTGCGCGGTGGACGCTATATCTCGACCGACAATGCCTATGTGGGAGCGCAGAAGGTACTGGTGACGCCCGAAGTGAGCGGCACCGTGGATGCCATCAGCGTGGTGGAGGGCCAGGCCCTGAAGGCGGGCGACGTGCTCTTCTCGATTGATCGCAAGCCCTACGAGATTGCCCTGTCGCAGGCGGAAGCCGCCCTCGCCAAGGCCGACAACGATTTCCACACCACGGTCAATCGCATCCAGGCGCTGAAGACGCAGATCACGGTGGCGCAGGATACGCTGGTCCTTCGTGAAAACGAAGTGAAGCGCAAAGCCGACCTGCTGCGCAGCAAGGTTGCCTCGGTCACGGACGTGGAGAACAACCGCATCAACTTGCAGCAGTCGCGTTCCTCGCTGGAAGTGCTGCAGCAGCAGCTCCGCGAAACGCTGGCGCAATTGGGCGGCAATGAAAATGCTGAACTGACAACCTATGCCCCATGGCTCGCAGCCAAGGCGACGGTGGAGCAGGCCCAATGGAATCTCGCCCATACGGTTCTGAAGGCGCCGCTCGACGGCATCGCTACGCAGGTGAGCAATATCCAGCTCGGCCGCTTCCTCCCGGCCGGCACGACGGTCTTCGCGATCGTCAGTGAAACCGGCCTGTGGGTGGACGCGAACCCGAAGGAAACCGACATCACCTATCTCGCCAAGGGCTTGCCTGCCACCGTGACCGTTGATGCTTTCCCCAACCGCGCGCTGAGGGCGCATGTGGAAGCCATCAGCCCCGGCACCGGCGCGCAGTTCTCGCTCATCCCTGCCCAGAATGCCGCCGGCAACTGGGTGAAGGTGGTGCAACGCGTGCCCGTGCGGATCGTCTTCGATGAGAAGATCCCCGAGGGCGTGTTGCGCGCCGGCATGAGCGCCGATGTCGAGATCGACACCGGCCGCCAGCGCTCGCTCTCCACCTTGCTGGGCCTCGAAGCCTCGGCTGCGCCGGACCCGCTGGCGAACTGATACCATGACCATGGCAGCGCCCCTCGCCGCACCGCAGGCCGAGCCGCACCGCGGCTTCATCACGGTCTGTGTGATGCTGGCCACGATCATGCAGGCCCTCGACACGACGATTGCCAACGTGGCGCTGCCCTACATGCAGGGCTCGCTCTCCGTGACCTTCGACCAGGTGGCCTGGGTGCTGACCTCCTACATCGTGGCCGCCGCCATCATGACAGCACCCGTGGGCTGGCTCGCAGTGCGCTTCGGACGCAAGAACGTCTTCATCATCTGCACCGTGGGCTTCACGGCCGCCTCACTTCTCTGCGGTGTCGCGCAAGGCATCACCGACATGGTGCTGTACCGCATGTTGCAGGGTATCTTCGGCGCCGGCCTCGTGCCGCTGTCTCAAGCGGTGATGATGGACATCTTCCCGCCGGAAAAGCGCGGACAGGCCATGGCGATCTGGGGCATGGGCGTGATGCTGGGCCCGATCATGGGCCCGACCTTGGGCGGCTATCTCACCGAATATTATTCCTGGCGCTGGGTTTTCCTCATCAACCTGCCCTTCGGCATCGCCACCGTGGCGGGCCTCATGGCCTTCATGCCCGACACCAAACCCCGCGAGATGCGCTTCGACTGGTTCGGCTTCGTGATGCTGAGTCTCTTCATAGGCGCCCTGCAGCTGATGCTCGACCGCGGCGAAACCCTGGGCTGGTTTGAGTCAGGTGAAATCATCGCCGAGGCGGTGGTGGCAGGTGGCGCCGCCTACCTGTTCCTCGCCCACACGTTGACAGCCGAAAAACCATTCGTGCCACCTGCAATCTTCCGCGACTGGAATTTCACGCTGGGCGTGGTGTTCATGTTCATCGTCGGCGTACTCATCCTCGCCACCGTGGCACTGCTCACGCCCTTCCTGCAGAGTGTGATGGGCTACCCCGTGCTCTCGGCGGGCTTCCTGTTGGGCACGCGCGGCGTCGGCACCATGGTGTCGATGATGATCGTGGGCAGGCTCCTGCAATACATCGATGCCCGCATCCTGATCGCGCTCGGCATCGTGTTCTCCGTCATTTCGCTCTGGGTCATGTCCGGCATCTCGCCTGACATCTCGCAGTTCACCATCATCTGGACGAGCGTGCTGCAGGGCGTGGGCATGGGGTTGATCTTCGTGCCGCTGAACACGGTCGCCTTCGCAACGCTGCCCGTACAATACCGCACCGAAGGCGCCTCCATGTGGACGCTCATCCGCAACATGGGCAGTTCCATGGGCGTCTCCATCGTGATCGCGCAACTCACCAGCGGCACAACCCTGATGCACGCACGCCTGTCGGAATACCTGACGCCCTTCAGCCTCGGCTTCCAGCTCATGCCGAAGGGCGTAATGGATCCGGCGACCGACCAGGGCCGTGCCATGCTGGATGGACTGGTGACCGGACAGGCGCTCACCATTTCCTACCAGAACGACTTCCTGCTCATGACCTACATGAGCCTGCTGTGCCTGCCGCTGGTGCTGCTGTTCCGCAAGGACACCACGTCAGCCAAGACGGTCAGGCGTTGAAGCGCCTGAGCCGCAAGGCATTGCCCAGCACGAACACACTCGACATGGCCATGGCGCCCGCCGCCAGCATGGGCGAGAGCAGCGTTCCGGTGAACGGATAGAGCGCACCCGCCGCAACGGGGATGAGCACCACGTTGTAGGCGAAGGCCCAGAACAGGTTCTGCCGGATATTGCGCAGCGTCGCCCGCGACAGGCGGATGGCCCGCAGCACGCCGGTGAGATCGCCCGACATCAACACCACGTCGGCACTTTCGATGGCAACGTCCGTGCCCGTGCCGATGGCGATGCCGATATCCGCCGCCGCAAGGGCCGGCGCATCATTGATGCCGTCGCCCACGAAGGCCAGCGTGGCTCCGGGCTTGCGCAGGGCCTCCAGCGCTTTCACTTTTCCGTCGGGCAGCACATCGGCGACGATGTCATCGATACCGAGCATCCGGCCAATGGCCTGCGCCGTGCGGCGGTTGTCGCCCGTGATCAGCGCAACATGCAAGCCTTCCTGCTTGAGCGCCGCAATGACCTGGGCGGACTCGCGCTTGACGGGATCGGACACGGCGATGATTGCGGCGAGCTTGCCGTCAATTGCAGCATACAAGGGCGTCTTGCCTTCTGTTGCCAGCCGTTCGGCTGACGCGCCAAACACCGCAACGTCAACGCCAAGCCTTGCCATGTAGCGCGCCGCACCAACGGCAACCTCGCGACCCGCAACCTGCGCACGGGCGCCGAAACCTGGCACGGCTTCAAAGCCCGACACCGGAGGAACGGCGAGACCCTCGGCCTGTGCGGCGGCGGCGATGGCCTTTGCAATCGGGTGTTCCGATTGCGATTCAACTGACGCAACAAGAGGCAGCACCGTGCCACGGTCAAAACCGGCAGCGGCCTCCAGGTCTGTCAGGACGGGATGGCCCTGCGTGAGCGTTCCCGTCTTGTCGAAGGCGATCACATCTGCCGATTTCAGGGTCTGCAATGCCTCGCCCTTGCGGAACAACACGCCAAGCTCCGCCGCCCGCCCCGTGCCCACCATGATCGACGTCGGCGTCGCCAGTCCCATGGCGCAGGGGCAGGCGATGATGAGAACGGCGACGGCGTTGACGAGCGCGAAGGAGAGCGCGGGTGCGGGACCAAAGGTGAGCCACAGCACGAAGGTGACAAGGGCAGCCGCAACGACCGCCGGCACGAACCAGGCCGTCACTTCATCGACGATGCCCTGGATCGGCAGCTTGGACCCTTGCGCCGTTTCCACCATGCGGATGATCTGCGCCAGCAAGGTATCGGCCCCCACCTTGGTGGCACGATAGGTGAAGCTGCCGGTGGTGTTCATCGTGCCGCCGACGACAGCGCTGCCATCCTCCTTGGCGGCCGGGACCGGTTCGCCCGTCACCATGGATTCATCCACATAGGACGCACCTGCGATCACCACGCCATCCACCGGCAGGCGTTCGCCGGGGCGCACCTGGATCACATCTCCCGCGGCCACTTCGTCCAGCGGCATGTCAATGAAGACGCCGTCACGCTCCACCCGCGCCGATTTGGCCTGCAGTCCCACAAGCCGGCTGATCGCTTCACTGGTGCGGCCCTTGGCGCGCGCTTCCAGATAGCGCCCGAACAGGATCAGCGTGACGATGACAGCGGCCGCTTCATAATAGACATTGACGGTGCCCGCAGGCAGCAGCGACGGCATGAATGTCGCCACGGCGGAATAGGCCCAGGCCGCCGTGGCGCCGAGCACGACAAGCGAATTCATGTCAGGAGAGAGGCGCAGGATCGCGGGGATGCCCTTGCGGTAGAAGCGCAAACCCGGCCCGAACAGCACCACGGTCGTCAGCACGAAATAGACGGGATAGAGCCACCAGCGCTGGCCATGCAGCGCGTGATGCCAGGAATTGAATGCATGCGACCCCATCTCCAGCACAAAGAGCGGCAGCGTCAGCCCGGCTGAAATCAGGAGATCGCGCAGCAGGCGGTGGCGCTCGGCGTCCTTTGCATCCCGGCCCGCCGCTTCTGCCGCCGGCGTCCGTGCCAGCCGGTGCGTGCCGTAGCCCGCCTTGCGAATGGCGGCTTCGATGTCGGCCAGCCCCTTGCCGCCGGGCAACACCTGCACCGTCGCTCTTTCCGTCGCCAGATTGACGTTTGCGGAGATGACGCCGGGTGTTGCAGCGATGGCCTTTTCCACACGCCGCACGCAGGAGGCACAGGTCATGCCATCAACGCCGATCTCCAGGCTCTCGCTTGACGCGCCATAGCCTGCGCCGCGGATGGCCGCGAGAACGGCCTGCGCATCGGCCTGCTCCCCAAGGTCCACATCGACCCGTTCGGTGGCGAGATTGGCGGCCGCCTTGGCCACGCCGGGAACAGCCGCCACGGCCTTCTCCACGCGCCGCACGCAGGAGGCACAGGTCATGCCCTCCACCGGAATGCTGAGGTGGACGGCCGATGATTCTGGATCGCGCAACATGATTTTGTCTCTGTCTACTGTTCAGGTTGGTAAGCGATGTGGGGCTTCCAACGCTGGCAAGGTCAAGGGCCCAATGATACGGCCTGCGTCGCCAGCACCCCTGCCCCGCTCTTCCGCACCCGGACGGGTCAGCCTATATATATGCACATTCCCGCATATTGCACATACGGAGACAGTGAGATGATCAAGTTGAACGTGCCCGACATGTCCTGCGGACATTGTGTCGGCACCATCACGGAGGCGATCCACAAGGTTGATCCGGCGGCGACCGTGAAGACCGACCTCGCGGCAAAGACGGTGACGGTGGAAACGTCGCAACCGGTCTCGGCCATCGCCCGGGTGGTCGATGACGCAGGTTATCCCAACTCCCCGGCGGCCTGAGCCCCCGGAGGTTTAGGCGTCGAGCTTGTCCAATGCCTCGACATTGGCGGCGGATGCGCCCTTGGGATCGAAGCTGGACGAGAGCCACTTGTCGGCGATGTCCTTGGCCAGTTCGGCGCCAATGACGCGCGCACCCATGGTGATGATCTGGGCGTTGTTCGACGTGGCCGCCTTGCCGCCCGAGTAGGTATCGTGCGTCAGCGCCGCGCGAATGCCCGGCACCTTGTTGGCGGCGATGCACACGCCAATGCCCGTTCCGCAGCACAGGATCGCCCGGTCGAACTCGCCCGCCTTCACGCGCTTGGCAACTCCTGCCGCAAGGTCGGCATAGAAGCCGCCAGCGGTGAGGTTGCTCACCTCATATCCGCCCTTGGCCTTGAGATGGGCTTCGAGCGCATCGGCAAGGGGTTTGCCGGCGCTGTCACCGGCGAGTGCGATTTTCATGGGTCAGGCCTCCAATGAACGGGTCACAGATTCAAGAATGCCGAGGTAGCCGTGCGGCTCCCAGGCAGAGCGGCCGATGAACAGGCCGTCGATGCTGTCACGGCCCGCCAGCGCCACGCAATTCTGCGGATTGACGCTGCCGCCGTAGAGAATGGGAAGAGCTTCGCCGGCGATCTCCTTCGTGAGCGCCTTCAGGCGGCGGTGCTGGTCGGCGGCGAAATCAGGATCGGCGGGGATGCCGCCTTCGCCGATGGACCACACCGGCTCATAGGCAATCACCACATGGCCCAGCGCCTGCTTGCCCACATGCTTGAGGGCATAGCGCGTCTGCTTGGCCAGCACATCCGCCGTGGCGCCTGTCTCATATTCGCTGCGTGTGTCACCGATGCAGACGAGTGCGGTGAGGCCGTGCGCAAGGCACGCCTTGACCTTCAGGCCCACGGCTTCGTCGGTCTCGTTGAAGAACGTCCGGCGTTCACTGTGGCCGAGTTCCACCAGTGTGGCACCACAGTCCTTCACCATCAGGGGCGAGACCTCGCCGGTCCATGCGCCCTTGTCGTCCCAATGCATGTTCTGCGCACCAACCTTGACGCGCGTTCCCTTCAGCAGGTCTGCGACTTCGGCGATGTAGGGAAACGGCGGCACGATGAACGGCTGCACCGCCGCCGATTGCGCCAGTGGCGATGATTTGAGGATTTCGGCGTAGCTGAGCGCATCCGCGCGCAGCTTGTTCATTTTCCAGCTTGTGCCGATCCACGGAACCTTGCGCGCCACGACCTTTCGTCTCCCATTGATAATGTACAGCAAAACACAAAATGCGGCGGCTGCACAACACGGCGGAAGGCCCTGCATGTGCAGCGCAGCATCTTTTTCAGTTGACTCCAAGGCTAGTCTGAAAAATATTGCACCTCAAGAAAAATAATTCACAACCGAAATGGGAGTGCGCTTGAACCAGATGCCGCCAGCCGTGCAGGTGGACGAGGAGGCCGCGTTGGCCGCTCGTGCGGCATGGCTGCATTTTGCCGGCGGCAAGACGCAGGGCGAAGTGGCCGAGCTGCTGGGCGTGCAATCCACCAAGGCCCATCGCCTGATTGCCCGCGCCCGCAACGATGGATTGATCCGCGTCATTGTCGAAGGCCCCATTGCCGGCTGCATCGAACTGGAAGAGCGCCTGAAGGCCATGCACGGCCTTGGTCATTGCGAGGTGGTGCCGAACATCGATGAAGGTGGGCTGCCGTTGCGCACCCTCGGCATCGCGGGCGCCCGCTACATCCGCAACCTGATTGAAAGCCGCCGCCATGACCTGATCGGCTTCGGCCATGGCCGGACCCTCGCCGCGGCCATCGACCTGATGGCCAGCGTGGATGGCAAGGGCACCAGATTCGTCTCGCTCCTCGGCGGCCTGACGCGCCGCTTTGCCGCCAGCCCCTTCGACGTTATCCACAAGCTCGCCGAGCGCACCAGCGCCGAAGCCTACGTGATGCCCGTGCCCTTCTTCGCCAACTCGGCGAAGGACCGCCAGGTGCTGGAAGCCCAGTATGGCGTCTCGGATGTGATCGCCATGGCCAAGCAGGCGCAGCTTTACATCGCCGGCATCGGCGAAGTGACACGCGCCAGCTTCATCGCCTCCGCCGGCATGCTGGACGAAGACGACGTGGACGAAGTCATGAAGACCGGCGCTGCCGCCGAAATCCTCGGCCAGTTCTTTGCCGCCGACGGCACGCATCTGCCCAACAGCGTCGCCGACCGCGCGCTTGCGCCCCGCCTCGCCGACCTCAAGTCCCACGCCATTGTCGCCCTTGCGGGTGGCACCACGAAAACTCAGGCCATCCGATCGATTCTCGCGAGCGGACTCCTTTTCGGCCTGATCACCGACGAGGCGACCGCGCGCCGCCTCGTTGCCGCCAAACCGGGTCGCCAGCCCGGCAAGAAGAACGGAAAATCCGCACCGGGCTAACCCAAGACGAGTACATCAACGGAGGATCTGAGAATGTACGACAAGGAAAAGGGACTGTTTGAAGCCTTCGTGGCCGGCAAGATGAGCCGCCGCGAACTTCTGCAGGCAACCGGCAAGCTCGGCCTTTCGGCCACGGCTTCCGGCCTGCTCATCAACCAGGCGCAGACCCGCGCCATGGCTGCCGATTTCGACTGGATGAAGTACAAGGGCACCAAGCTCAAGCTGCTGCTCAACAAGCATCCTTATGCCGACGCCATGATCGCCGACATCGAGAACTTCAAGACGATGACCGGCATGGACATCTCCTGGGACATCTTCCCGGAAGACGTCTACTTCGACAAGGTGACGGCAGCGCTGTCCTCCGGCTCGGGTGAATACGACGCCTTCATGACCGGCGCCTACATGACCTGGACCTACGGCCCCGCCGGCTGGATCGACGACCTCAACGAGTACATCAAGGACCCGGCCAAGACGAACCCCAACTTCAATTGGGAAGACGTGTTGCCGGGCCTGCGCGCCTCCACCTCGTGGAACGGCGTTCCCGGTGGCGAACTGGGTTCCGCCGACGCCAAGCAGTGGTGCATGCCCTGGGGCTATGAGCTCAACAACATCTCCTACAACAAGAAGATGTTCGACAAGGTGGGCGTGCAGCCGCCGAAGAACATCGACGAGATGGTGGCGACCTCGGCCAAGCTCACCAAGGACTTGGGCGGACCGTACGGCATCGGCGTGCGCGGCTCGCGCTCCTGGGCCTCGATCCACCCGGGCTTCCTCTCGGGCTATGCCAACTTCGGTGAGAAGGACTTCAACGTCACCGACGGCAAGCTGAAGGCCGCCATGAATTCGGCGGGCTCCAAGGACTACCACAAGAAGTGGGTGCAGATGATCCAGGAGTCCGGTCCGAAGGATTGGGCGAACTACACCTGGTATCAGGTCGGTACCGACCTCGGCGCCGGCGCCTCCGCCATGATCTTCGATGCCGACATTCTCGGCTACTTCATGAACGGCGGCGACAACAAGGAAGCGGGCAACCTGGGCTATGCGCCGTTCGCGGCCAACCCGGCCGCCACGGCACCGACGCCGAACGTGTGGATCTGGTCGCTCGCCATGGCCTCGGCCGGCAAGCAGAAGGATGCCACGTGGTACTTCCTGCAATGGGCCACCTCCGTCGAGCACGACCTGTTCGGCGCCCGCAAGATGGACTTCGTCAACCCGGTCCGCGCCTCCGTCTGGAAGGACGAGGAATTCCGCAACCGCATCGACAAGTCCTATCCGGGCTACCTGAACCAGCATGACGTCTCGGCACCGGGCGCGAAGATCTACTTCACCGCCCAGCCGCTGTTCTTCGACCTCACAACGCTGTGGTCGGAAAACCTGCAGAAGATGGTCGCCAAGGAAATCCCGGTCGATGAAGGCCTGGACAAGATGGCGGCCGAAATGGACGCGAAACTGGCAGAAGCCGGCCTCGGCTGATCCAGCATACGACGTGCGGGGCCGCTTTCCTCCCTGGGGCGGCCCCGTTCCTGCCTTTGACTCTCACCCGCGTGATGGGAAAGACTGGGTTCATGACCTCGACCGTCCAGCCAACCGCCCCCGCAAGGCAAAGCCGCTTTGCCCGCAAGGCCCTGCCTTACCTGCTCAGCCTGCCGGCGCTCCTGATGTGCATCGGCATCCTCATCCCGTTCCTCACGGCGGTCTATTATTCGCTGCTGCGCTACCGCCTGAACCTGCCCGCCATGAAGGGCTTCATCTGGTTCCAGAACTACATCAACTTCTTCACGGACCCCAAATTCTGGAACACCCTGAAGATTTCGCTGGTCTATGCGGGGCTCACAGTCGGCCTGGAATTGCTGCTGGGACTGGCGATCGCGCTCCTCCTGCAGAAGCGCTCGCGCCTCAACAATTTCCTTTCCATTCTCCTCCTGCTTCCCCTGATGACGGCGCCAGCACTGGCAGCCCTGATGTGGAAGCTGATGACCAACCCGAATTTCGGCATTCTCAGCTACTTCGTCTCGCTGCTCGGTTTCCCCGACATGAAATGGGGCTCGGACCCGGCGACGGCCCTCTTCACCGTCACGCTGGTGGACGTGTGGGTCTATACGCCCTTCATGATGATCCTGCTGCTCGCAGGCCTGCGCTCATTGCCGCCTGCGCCATTTGAAGCCGCAGCGCTGGATGGCGTGCCGCGAAGCTTCGTGTTCTTCCGCATCACGCTCCCCATGCTGATGCCCTACATCCTCACGGCGACGCTGTTCCGGCTGCTCGACTCCATCCAGCAGTTCGACATCATCTACGCCATGACTCAGGGCGGACCCGGCGACAAGCTGCTGGTCTTCCAGGTGCAGGCCTACCTCGACTTCTTCCAGTCCACCAATGTGGGCCGCTCCGCCGCCCTCATGATCATCCTCTGGGCCATCACCTATGCCCTCTCCAACGTCTTCATCAAGCAGTGGCTGAAACTGCGCGAGAAAGCACACGGGAACGCCTGAGCCATGGACCACACTTCAACACTCGAAAAACTGATCCGCGGCGTGCTCATCACGCTGGTCGTGATCTTCTTCATGTTCCCTATCGTCTGGATCGTCCTCATGAGCTTCCAGACGAATGAATCGATCCTGCGCATTCCCCCTTCGGTGGTGTTCACCCCCACCTTCGAGAACTACATCGCGCTCGTCACAGGGCAGATGAAAACGGCGGCCGGTTCCCTTGAACTGAACTTCATGCAGAACCTGTGGAATTCCGTGCTCCTGTCTTCAGCGTCGGTGGTGATCGCGCTGATCCTCGGCGTTCCCGCTGCCTATGCCTTCGCCCGCTTCAAGTTCCGCCTCGGCGAGGACATCGCCTTCACGCTGCTCTCGTTCCGCTTTGCCCCACCGCTTCTGGTGCTGCTGCCGCTGTCGCTCTATTTCAAGACGCTCGGACTCACCAATACTTACGTCGGTCTGATCTGGGTCTACCAGTTGATCTGCCTGCCGCTGATCCTGTGGATCGTGCGTGGCTACTTCGAAGACCTGTCGCCCGACATTGAACACGCCCACCGCATCGCGGGCTATAGCTGGTTCCAGACATTCCGGAAGATTTCCATTCCGCTGGCCTTGCCCGGCATTGCTGCGGCGGGCCTGCTGGCCTTCATCTTCGCCTGGAACAACTTCGTCTTCGCCCTCGTGCTCGCCTCCGCCGACAAGCAGCCGGTGACCGTGGGCGCGCTCGCCTTCGTCACCGCTTCCGGCATCCAGTACGGCCAGATTGCAGCGGCCATCATCTTCTCCATCGTCCCCACCTTCGTGCTTGCGATGTTTGCCCAGCGCTACCTCGTGGAAGGCCTTTCCCTCGGAGCCGTCAAAGGATGAGCCAGCTCTCCCTCAAATCACTGTCGAAATCATTCGGCACCTTCACCGTCTTCGACAAACTCGACCTCGACGCCGAGACGGGCGAGATCGTGGTCATTTTCGGCGGCTCGGGCACGGGCAAGACCATCCTGCTCCGCCTCATCGCCGGCGTGGAGGAACCCACGGCCGGGACCATCTCCATCGCCGGAGAAGACGCCGCCGACATTGCGCCTGAACACCGGGGCGTGGGCATGGCCTTCCAGAATTTCGCGCTCTTCCCGCACATGTCCGCGGCGGAAAACATCGCCAGCCCCTTGCGCGCCATGCATGCGACCGAAGACAAGGTGGCGGCAGGGGTCGCCAAGGCCGCGAAGCTCCTCAAGATCGATCACGTTCTCGGCCATGCGCCGCGCGAACTGTCGAACGGGCAGAAGCAGCGCACTGCACTGGCCCGCGCGCTCGCCGCCGAACCCCGCATCCTCCTGCTTGATGATCCGCTGCGCAACGTCGATGCCAAGCTGCGCTTCGAGATGCGATTGGAATTGCCGCGCCTGTTGCGCCAGTCCGGCGCCACGGTCCTCTATGTGACACAGGACTACAAGGAAGCGATGGCGCTGGCTGACCGGATCGCCGTGCTGGCCGGCGGCAAGTTCGTGCAGATCGCCACGCCCGAAGACATCTACCTGCGCCCGGCGACACTGGGCGTGGCGCGCCTCTTCGGCGATCCCTCCATCAATACGCTGGACACGGCAATTGCCACAGACGGCGCATCGGTCAATGTTGCAGGGAAACCCCTCTCCATCGCCAGAGACTACAAAGGCCATGCCGGAAAGCCCGTGACCTTCGGTGTGCGGCCCGAGGCCGTGTCCCTGGCGGCGTCTGGCATAACAGCCGAAGTGATGGCCGTGACGCCGCTCAACGAGCGCGTGGTGCTGCTCCTGACGGCGGAAGGCGGATGGGAACTGCTGGCATCACTGCCCTCCACCGCCAAGGTGCCAGAGCCCGGGAGTACCGTCCATCTCGCCTTCGCCGCCGAGGGCTCCCATCTCTTTGACAAGGCAACGGGAGAACGTCTCCATGGCTGAGCTCGTTCTCAACGCGGTGGACAAGATCTACCGCACCAAGAAGAAGGCCGTGCATGCCGTGAAGGACTTCAATCTCACGGTGAAGTCCGGTGAGATCGTTGCCCTGCTCGGTTCATCGGGTTGCGGCAAGACCTCGACGCTCCGCATGATCGCCGGCTTCGAGGATGTCTCGAACGGCACGATCACGCTCGGCGGAAAACCCATCCACACGCTGCCACCCTCGCAGCGCGGCGTCGCCATGGCCTTCGAGGCCTATTCGCTCTACCCGCCGCTGACCATCGGCGACAACATCGCCTTCGCCCTGAAGGCCGCGAAGATGCCCGCCGCCCAGCAGCAGGCCCGCGTCAAGGCCATGGCCGAGATGCTGGAGATCGACGGCATCCTGAACAAGTATCCGTCCAGCGTGTCCGGCGGCCAGCAGCAGCGCGCCAGCCTGGGCCGCGCCCTCGTGCGCCAGGCGGGACTCTATCTGCTCGACGAGCCCATGGGACAACTGGAGCCGCAATTGCGCGCCGTCCTGCGCGGGCGCATCAAGCATTATCTCCGCGAACACACCTGCACCACCATCCTCGTCACCCACGACCAGACGGAAGCCAATGCGCTGGCCGACCGCATCGCCGTGATGGAAGGCGGCGTGCTTCAGCAATTCGCCTCCCCAGCCGAACTGAAGGCAAGGCCCGCGAACCTTTTCACCGGCACCTTCATCGGCGAGCCGCCCATGAACATCTTCGACGCCACCGTTGAGAGCAATGCCAAGACGGTCACGTTCCATGTGGATGGTGGCACGGTGCTCAGCTATCCCGCGTCCGAATTTTCGGCGGCCCTTCTGAAGCAACTCTCACAAAATCCCAAGGTGACACTTGGCATCCGCCCCTACGCGCTGCATGCGGGCAAGGGTCCGATCACCGGCAAGGTTGTCTCCTGCCAGTGGCTGGGCGACCAGACCCATGTGGCGATTGAAGTGGGTGGGCGCACCGTCGTTTCCGTGGCGCACGAGCGCATCCGCGAAAAGCCGGGCAGCGACCTGTCGCTCTCCGTGGCCTCCGGCGATCTTCATATCTTCAACCGCGACAGTCAGTCCGCCGTTGCCCACGGAGGCGTTCTGGCATGAAGGAGCCTGTGCTGATCGGAATTGATGCCGGCACCTCCGTCATCAAGTCGGTGGCCTTTACCACCGACGGCCGGCAGTTGGCCGCGGCGGCCATTCCCAATGCCTACCAGACGCTGGCCGATGGCGGCGCCGAACAGGACATGGCCCGCACCTGGACTGATGCCGCCAGGACCCTGAAGCAGCTCACCGAGGTCATTCCCGATCTGGCGGAACGGCTTGTCGCCATCTCCGTCACCGGACAAGGCGATGGCATCTGGCTGATTGATGCAAAGGGCGAGCCCGTTGCACCCGCTTGGCTCTGGCTGGATGCCCGCGCCACCAAAGAGGTGGAGGAGTTCACCACAACGCCGGACTACGACGCCCACTATGCCCGCACCGGTACAGGCGTGAACGCCTGCCAGATGAGCGTGCAACTGGCGTGGATGAGCCGTCATCGCGCCTCCGTGCTCGAAACCGCCACGCACTGCCTGCACTGCAAGGACTGGATCTATTTCAAGCTCACGGGCGAGCGCTGCACCGACCTTTCGGAAGGCAACTTCACCTTCGGCAACTACGCCACCCACGCCTATCAGCTCGACATCATGGACAAGCTCGGCGTCAGCCATCTGAAGCGCCTGGTGCCGCCCATGGTCGATGGCACCAAGGTCAGTCACGGGCTCAGCGCCGAGGCGGCCCGCCTCACCGGGCTGCGCGCCGGAACACCCATCTGCCTCGGCTATGTGGATGTGCTGTGCACCGGACTGGGCGGCGGACTCTACGATCCCAGTGGCCAGACGGGCTGTACCATCGTTGGCTCCACGGGCATGCACATGCGCCTGCAGCCCGATGTCCGCAAGGTGAAGCTGAATGCCGAAAAGTCCGGCTACACCATGGTGTTCCCCGCCCCCGGCATGGTGGCGCAGATCCAGTCCAACATGGCCTCCACGCTCAACATCGACTGGCTGCTCGACCTGGGGCGCGGCCTGCTGCACGAACACGGCATCACCAAATCGCGCGGCGACCTGCTGAAGGGCATGGACGCGCAAGTGCTGGCGCGAAACCCCGCTGCCCTCCTGTACCACCCCTACATCTCCAAGGCCGGTGAGCGCGGACCATTCCTCGAACCCGCTGCCCGCGCCATGTTCAATGGTCTCGACACGACCTCGGACTATTTCGGCATGATGCGCGCCGTGTTTGAAGGGCTGGGGTATGCCGCCCGCGATTGTTATTCCGCCATGGGCCCGGTGCCCGGTGAAATCCGCATCACCGGCGGCGCGGCACGATCCACCGCCATGCGCAAGATTCTCGCCAGCATCCTCAAGTCCCGCATCCGCAGCGCCACCCGTGAGGAAGCGGGCGCTGCAGGTGCCGCCATGATTGCCGCCGTGCAGCAGAAACTCTATCCCGGCATGACCGAAGCCGCCGCCGTCTGGGTTGAACCCCATCTCACGGCCACGACCGACCCGGAACAGGCCTGGAGCAAACCCTACGACGCAGCCTTTGAAGCCTATGTCGACGCCCGCAAAGCCATGCGCCCTGTGTGGCGTGGCCTCGCTGCGGCACGGCGCATGGGCACTGATGGAACCCACACATGACAAAACCAGCGCCCCGCAAGATTGCCGTGATCGGCGACCGCTTCATGCTCTCCTCCATGTTCGTGGATGCGCTGCATGAGCATTGCAAGCTCACCGATCTCGACATTTCCACCCACGACCTCCCCTGGCCCGACCAGCCCATGGAACACGGCTACGAAGTGAAGGGCATGGATGGCCTCAAGGAATACATGGGCTCGGCCGACGAGGTGGTGAAGCTCACCGGCGATGCCGAAATCCTTGTCACCCACCTCGCGCCACTCTCGGCCTCCATCATGGAGCGACTGCCGAATTTGAAGTTCGTGGCCGTGTCGCGGGGCGGTCCCGTCAACATCGACATGAAAGCGGCACGCGAACGCGGCATCACCGTCGTCAATACGCCCGGCCGCAACGCCTCCGCCGTGGCCGAATTCACCATCGGCGCCATCCTCGCCGAGACCCGTAACATCACCCGCGGCCACGAGGGCCTGCGCCGTGGTGAATACCGGGGCGAACTCTACCGCGCCGATGTCACGGGCCGCGAACTCTCAGAGATGACAGTCGGCCTTGTCGGCTACGGCGAAGTGGGCCGCCGCGTGGTGAAATTCCTCAAGGCCTTCGGTTGCCGCATTCTGGTGAGTGACCCTTACGTACAGCTTTCCGCCGACGACCTGCGCGATGGCGTGATCCAGTGTTCTTTTGACCGCATCGTGGAAGAATCCGACGTGCTGTCGCTGCATCCGCGCGTGACGCCTGAAACCACGCGCATGATGAATGCCGAGACCCTGCGCCGCATGAAGAAGGATGCCACGCTGGTGAACACGGCGCGAGGTCCCCTCATGGATTATGATGCGCTCTACGAGGTCATGAAATCCGGCCATCTCCGGGGCGCCATGCTTGAGACATTCTCGGTGGAGCCGGTGCCTCCGGATTCGCCTCTGCTGCAATTGCCCAATGTGACACTGACACCGCATATTGCCGGTGCGTCAGTGAAGACAGTGCGCTATGCCGCAGGCCTCGCAGCCGAGGAAGTACGCCGCTATTTCGCCGGCGAGGGGCCGCTGAACCGCTGCTGATGGAGTCATCATGAAAGACCTGGGCAAAGTCGACCTTGTCGTGGTGGGTGGCGGCATCAATGGCGCAGGCATCGCCCGCGACGCCGCGGGCCGCGGTCTTTCGGTGCTTTTGTGTGAGAAGGGCGACCTCGCGGAAGGCACCTCGTCGCGCTCCGGCAAGCTGATCCACGGCGGTTTGCGTTATCTTGAGTATTATGAATTCCGCTTGGTGCGCGAAGCGCTGATCGAGCGCGAGGTGCTGCTGCGCGCGGCCCCCCACATTGTCTGGCCCATGCGCTTCGTGCTGCCCCATTCCCCCGAACAGCGCCCGGCCTGGCTCGTACGCCTCGGCCTTTTCCTCTACGACCACCTCGGGGGCCGCGAGCAATTGCCAGGCTGCCGCCGCATCGACCTGCGGCGCGACCCTGAAGGCAAGGCCATCAAGGACGACTACACACTGGCTTTCGAATACTCGGACTGCTGGGTGGATGACGCGCGTCTCGTGGTGTTGAACGCACTCGATGCCCAGGCCAAGGGCGCGCGGATTCTCACCCGCACCGCCGCAACAAAGGCCCGCCGCGTGAATGGCCTGTGGGAAGTGGAACTCACAGGACGCGACGGCGAAACATTCAAGGTCACGGCCAAGGCCCTCGTCAATGCCGCCGGCCCCTGGGTGGAGAATGTCATCAACGGCGTCGTGGGAGCCAATTCCGCCCGCCGTGTGCGTCTCGTCAAAGGCAGCCACATCATCGTGAAGAAGTTCTGGGAAGGGCAGAATGCCTATCTGTTCCAGAACCACGACAAGCGCGTGATTTTCGTCAATCCCTATGAAGGCAACAAGGCGCTGATCGGAACGACCGACATTCCCTACGAAGGCCGCGCCGAAGACGTGACTATCGGTGAAGACGAAATCGAATATCTGCTCAAGGCAGTGAACCGCTACAGCAAGGTGCAATTGAAGCGGAGCGATGTGGAAACATCGTTCTCCGGCGTGCGCCCGCTCTACGACGACAACGCAGCCAACCCCTCGGCCGTCACGCGCGACTATGTCTTCGATGTGGAAGGTGCGCCGCCGCTGCTTTCCGTCTTCGGCGGCAAGATCACCACTTACCGCAAGCTTGCCGAACATGCCCTGCAGAAACTGAGACCCACATTTCCGGCCATGGGTGCCGACTGGACCTCCGGCGGAGCACTGCCCGGTGGCGGCCTGGGCGCGGGTGGATTTGCGGGCTACCTGAAGGACCTGACGGCCCGCCATCCCTGGCTGCCCGCTGCGGTGGCCCGCCACTATGTCCGCCTCTACGGCACCCTGTCCGAAAAGATCATCGGCGATGCGACGGCCCTCAGCGGCCTCGGCCAGCATCTCGGCGACACGCTTTACACCGCAGAAGTCAACTACCTGCGCCGCCACGAATGGGCCGTGTCGGCGGAGGATATACTCTACCGCCGCACCAAGACCGGACTGCACATGACGGAGGCAGAACGGAAAGCCGTGGAAGCGCTGTTCTGAGGCCTAGAGGCTCCAATAGGTGACGCGCGGCGGCATCTTCCCCGGACCGAAGATCGACTTCACATCGGCAAATATGCCGCCGGGCGTCAGCATGGCCATCATGCAGGGCAGCGCCTTGACGTAGCTGCTGTGACCGACGGCCAATACGACGGCGTCGAGATCGACAAATGACTCCAGGGGCGACAGCGAGAGACCGTATTCCTCCTGCGCCGCATGGGCATCCGCCATGGGGTCGTGGATGATGGGCGTGATTCCAAATTCCTTCAATTCCGCGATGATGTCCGGCACCTTCGAATTGCGCAGGTCTGGCACGTCTTCCTTGAAGGTGAGGCCGAGCACACCGACACGCGCGCCGCTCACAGGCTTCTTGGCCTGCACCAGAAGTTTGATCAGCTTTGCCGCAACAAAACGACCCATGTCATCGTTGAGTCGACGTCCCGCGAGGATGACCTGCGGGTGATAGCCCAGCGCCTCCGCGCAGGAGGTCAGGTAATAAGGATCAACGCCGATGCAGTGGCCGCCCACCAGACCCGGCGCAAACTTCAGGAAGTTCCATTTCGTCCCGGCGGCCTCAAGCACGTCTCTCGTGCGCACGCCCATCCGGTCCAGAATGATGGCGAGTTCATTCATCAGTGCGATGTTGATGTCGCGCTGCGTGTTCTCCAGGACCTTCGCCGCTTCGGCAACCTTGATGGACGGCGCCACATGAAGGCCAGCCTTCACCACGGCACCATAGACAGCCTTCACCCGCTCCAGCGTCTCCGCACTGTCTGCAGAAACGATCTTGGTGATGGTTTCAAGCCGGTGCTGCTTGTCGCCGGGGTTGATGCGCTCGGGTGAATATCCGAGGGCAAAGTCGCGTCCGCACACGAGGCCGGAATACTTCTCCAGCAGCGGGCCGCAGAAGTCCTCCGTCACGCCCGGATAGACGGTTGATTCGAAAACCACGACAGCGCCCTTGCGCAGCGCTGGCCCGACGAAAGAACAGGCCCCTTCCAGCGGGCTGAGATCGGGCCGCCGCTCCCGGTCGATGGGCGTCGGCACGGTGATGATGAAGAAAGTGGCGCCTGCCAGATCGTCGGGATTTCCGGAGACGCGCAGCCCGCAAGACTGCAATGTCCCCGTGTCAATCTCGCCCGTCCAGTCTTCGCCCTTCTGCAACGTGTCGATGCGGCGCTTCGAAATATCGAACCCCACAGTCGCCGGGAAGGCCTTGGCGAGCGCCACGGCCACGGGAAGGCCCACATAGCCGAGGCCAATCACTGCGATTTTTTCAGACATTCTCATCCCCCTCGTTCTTCCGTCCTCACGGCCGCGATTGCGCCACATACCATGGCATCGCCTTTTCAAGGCCCGCCTTCACATCGAACTGTGGGTCATAGCCCAGCATGTCGCGGGCCTTGGAAATGTCGGCCTGCGAGTGGCGGACATCGCCGGCGCGGAATTCGGCATGGACCGGATCGCGCCGGTAGTGAACCTGCAAGCGGGACAGTTCATCCCGCAGCATCATGAAAAGCTCGTTCAGCGTGGTGCGGTGCCCCACCGCAACATTGTACACTTCGCCCTGCGCCTCTTCGGGCGCCAGCGAGGCGAGGATGTTCGCCTGCACGGCATTATCAACGTAGCAGAAGTCCCGGCTGGTCTTGCCGTCACCGTTGATGGTGATGTCGTGGTCGGCAATCATGGCGGCGGTCCACTTCGGGATCACTGCCGCATAGGCTCCGTCCGGATCCTGGCGCGGACCGAAGACATTGAAGTATCGCAAACCCGTGGCGCGGAAGCCGAAGCTCCGCTTGTAGTTCCGCGCATAGATCTCGTTCACCAGCTTGCTCACCGCATAGGGAGACAGCGGTTCACCGATGCGATGCTCGATCTTGGGAAGGTTGGGCTCGTCACCATAGGTCGAACTCGACGCCGCATAGACGAAGCTTCGCGTCTTCTCCCGCCGTGCCGCATCCATGACATTGAGGAAGCCCCCGACGTTCACCTCGTTCGTGGTGATGGGATCGGCGAGCGACCGCGGCACCGAACCAAGCCCGGCCTGGTGCAGGACATGCGACACACCTTTCATCGCGGCTGTGCAGGTGTCACGGTTCCTGATATCACCCTCGATGAATTCAAATCTTTCCGCCGCTTCCGCTCCGACGGCAACACGCACGGCTTCGATGTTCTTGCGGAAACCGGTGGCGAAATTGTCCAGTGCTCGGACGCGCTGGCCGTCGCGCAGCAGCTTCTCCACGATGTTGGAGCCAATGAACCCCGCCACGCCGGTCACCAGCCAGAGGCCGCCGGTATACTGGTACTGTTTCACCGTCATGGCGCGTTCCCCCGTGCCGTGCGTTAGCGTTGCGCCAGCCGCAGGACATCCTGCAACGCGCTGCACGTACGGCTGATCTCGGCTTCCGTCAATGTGGGGTGCACGAGGAACATGATGCTGGTCTCGCCCAACTTGCGGGCGATGGGCAGCCGCGTGGCCGGGCGGCTCGACGTGTTGTCGAAAGCCTTCTCCAGATAGATCTCCGAAGCCGACCCATGATAGACGGGAATGCCCCGTTCATTCAGTTCCGAGATCATGCGGTCCCGGCTCCAGCCATCCTTCAGCGCCTCCGACCTTGCAAAAATGTAGGCGCGGTAAAATCCGTGAGTGACATGGGCGGGAATCTCCGGAACGCGCACGGCCGAGAAATTCGCGGCGGCGTCGAAGATGGCGGATGCATTGCGTTGGCGCGCCGCATGCCACTGCGGCATGCGCTTGAGCTGGATGCGGCCAATGACAGCCTGCATTTCGAGCATCCGCCAATTGGTGCCGATGGTTTCATGGACCAGCCGTGGGCCGGGCGGATGTTCGCGGTTGAACATGGCGTCCCAGTCCTTGCCGTGGTCCTTGTAGGACCAGCCCCTGAGCCACCTCTCCTTGTTGGCCAGCGTGACCATGCCGCCTTCGCCGCCTGTGGTCATGATCTTGTCCTGGCAGAACGACCAGGCTGCCATGTCGGATTGTGAGCCCACGGGTGTGCCGCGCCACGCCGCGCCGTGGGCCTGGGCGCAATCTTCCACAAGCAGAAGATTACGGGCCTTGGCGAGATCACGAAACCCGTCCATGTCGCAGGGCCAGCCCGCAAGGTGCACGAGACAGATCGCCTTCGTGCGCGGCGTGATCACGCGCGCCGCCGTCTCCGGCGTGATATTCTGCGTGTCAGGATCAACATCCGCAAAGATGGGCGTGGCGCCCGCCGTGGCGATCGACGATGCCGACGCCATGAACGTCCGTGGTGTGACGATGACTTCGTCTCCCGCCCCGATGCCAAGGACCTTCCAGCACAGGTCCAGCGCCAGCGTGCCGTTGGCAAGCGCAATCGCATGTGGCACCCCGCACCAGGCTGCAAACTCGGACTGGAACGACTTCACCTGATCGCCCGTCCACTGGTTCACGCGGTTCGACAGAAGCACCTGAGAGACAGCATCTGCCTCTTCCTGGGTGAAACTGGGCCACGGGGAAAAACCGGTATTCAACATTCAACGAACCTCTCTGGCGGGCACGCCAACCACACGCGCGCCATCCGGGACATGTGACACAACGGCAGCGCCCGCACCAACCATGGCATTCGCACCGATCTGTATTCCCTCCCGCACCACCGCACCGATGCCGATCCACGTGCCTTCGCCCACCGACACACCGCCCGCGAGATGCACACCGGGCGAAATGTGCACGCCATCGCCGATCCGGCAATCGTGGTCAACCGTGGCGCCCGTGTTCACAATCACGCCACGTCCCAGCACAGCCCCCGCATTGATCGCGGCCTGCGGCATGACAACAGTCCCGGCCTCCAGCGTGGCGTGGCGCGAAACGAAGGCAGTGGGATGGATGAGGAGCGGAACAATGTGTCCCTGCGCTGATACCTGCTGCAAAAGATCCATCCGCTTGCCGCAATGACCGATGGCCACAAACACACGTGCTCCTCGGGGCAACGCTTCCATTCCGCGGCCCACCACGGGCCAATGCAAGTTGGCGTCAACGCCGGGCCAGCGGTTGTCCAGAAAACGGACATCATCCCAACCGGTGGCTTCAGCGATTTCCGCGACCACGCGGCCATGCCCCCCCGCACCCAGGATGAACAGCGTCTGCGAAGGGGTCATTCCACAACCTCGTTTCCGCCGGTGAAGGGCGGCATGGTGGCATGACCTTCATTGCTGATGCCCTTGCGCGACACAACCGCCATCAACGTCTTCCACAAAATCCTGAAATCCAGAGTCATGCTGCGATTGTCGACATACCACACATCGAGGGCGAACTTCTCTTCCCAGGAAAGCGCGTTGCGGCCATTCACCTGCGCCCAACCTGTGATACCCGGGCGCACCTCATGGCGGCGGGCTTGCTGCGGCGAGTAGAGCGGCAGATATTCCATGAGCAGCGGTCGCGGCCCCACCAGACTCATGTCGCCCTTCAGCACATTCCACAGTTCCGGCAACTCGTCGAGGCTGGCGGCACGCATGCGCATACCAAAGGGCGTGAGCCGCCGCGCGTCGGCCAGTGGTGCACCATCTGGGCCTGCGGCGTTCAGCATGGTGCGAAACTTGTACATGCGGAACGGCCGGCCCCGAAGCCCGGGCCTGACCTGCGAAAACAGGACGGGACGGCCAAGATTGTGGCGGACGAGAAGCGCAAGCACCAGCAGCAGCGGACTGAGCAGAACCAGCCCAGCGGCGGAAATGACAATGTCGAACAGCCGTTTCATCATGGCGCCGGAAGAATACCCGCCTTGCGCAGCGTATCCAAGGCCACCGCATCCGCATCGTATTTTTCTTCGGCGATCCGGCGGGATTGTTGGCCCATGGCCGAAACCCGCGCCGGCTCGCGCGCCAGCGCAATCATGGCCTGCGCCAGGGCCGTGGCGTCCCGCGGCGGCACCAGCAATCCGTTCACGCCATGCTCCACCGTTTCACGGCAGCCGGGGGCGTCGGTGGTGATGATGGCCCGCCCCATGGCCATGCCTTCCAGCACCGAGCGCGGCGTGCCTTCCCGGTAGGACGGCAGGACGACAACGGAGGCCTGGGCAATGGCCGGACGGACATCGGACAAGCGCCCGAGGAAATTGAGACCTTCTGCGCACCAGCCATCAAGCTCGTCGCGGGTGATGGAGTTGGGGGATTCATCAATCCAGCCGACCAGAGACGTGGTCGCGCCTGGAACCTGCGCGCGCAGCTCCGCCGCGGCCTTGGCGTATTCGCGCACCCCCTTGTCCTTGAGCAGGCGTGCGATCATCAGGAAATGCGGGCGCTCCGGCAGGGGCGACACAGCGAACTGGCTGCAATCCACCCCCGATCCATTGACGAGATGAACAGGCGACGTCGCGGCGAGAAGGCCTTGCTCCCGGAACAAGGCTACGTCGTCCGGGTTCTGGAAGATGATGGACGTGGCCCGCGGCAGTGACAGGCCATAGAGAAACCGCGCGGCCAGGCGGGCAACCTTGCGCCGCGCTTCGCTACCGTCCGTGAAAGCGTAGCCGAGACCCGTGATCATCACCGACCGCGTCGGGACGCCGGCCAAACGGGCGGCGAGCAATCCGTAATTCACCGGCTTGGCCGTGTAGGCCAGAATGTACCGGGGCTTCTCGCGCTTGAAGAACCGGTACAGGGCGACAATGCCCAGCAGGTCCTTGAGGGGATTCATGCCGGTGCGGGCGAAGCGCACAAGTTCGGCCCGGGCACCCAGCCCCGCGATGGCGCTTCGGCTGGAGGAGTCGAGATCAGGCGCAACGGCCGTGACCGAAAGCCCCTGCTGCACCATCCGCCGCACCAGCGGTGCGCGAAAATTGCTGACGGACTCTGCCAGCGAGGCAACAATCACGACAGAATTCATCTCCGGCCACCAAGGTCTGAGTAACCGGTGATCCATGGCTCCATGGCGGGAGTGCCGGACGGCACATCTCGTTGGCGCCGCACAGGCAAGGGGCGCGACTGCAGCACGTTCTTCCGTTCGATGATGAGCCGGCAGGCGATGGAAATCACGAAGAGAATCCAGAATTCACGCTTGCGCAGATGATACGTATACATCCACGAAACGCCCAACCCCACAAGGAAGGGCAGGAAGTAGGAAAGGAACCGCGCCTCGATGCTGGCCTTTCCGGCAGACTTCATGAGATGAAAAATCCACACAGCCATGAAAACCGCATAAAATCCGAAGCCGAAAACGCCTGTGTTGGCAAGGACCGACAGGTAGGTGCTGTGGATCTCGTATTTCGTCGTGTATTGCCCGATGATGTTGCCAAGACCCGCGCCCAGCAGCGGATGCTCGTTCAGCGCCCGGAACGTCGCTGCGAGGTTGTCGCCGAAGAATCCTTCGCTGAAGTCCTCGATGGCATCCTCGCGGAACTTGTATTCAAAGCGCCAGCGCATCGATTCCACATGCTCGATGCTGTATTGGAAAAGATAGTAGAGCAGCGGGCCTGCGATCAGACAGAGGAAGATGAAGCCGACTGCGATCTTCCTGTCGCGCGCGGAGCCTACAAATGCCAAGCGCAAGGCGAAGAGGCCGATGCCGATGGTGAAGCCGATGAGAGCCGCCCGTTTGAAGGTGAACAGGAGGGCCGTGACCAGCAGCGCGATGGAAACAATGTTCAATGTGTTGCGCTTGATCAGTCCTGACATCAAAGCGGGAATTGCCACCGCAAGCGCCACGCCAAAATAAGCGCCCGCCTGCCCTGTGTTGCGGAAGGTCCCCGTGACGGCACCGCCAGGTTTGTCTACAAACAAATTGGGAAGGAAGAAGAACTGCACAAGTCCCGCGACGGCAAGTACCGCAGAACCGACGACAAAAAACCCGACCACATCTTGTATTGTGATTTGCGGATTGTTGAGGACGAGATTGAGAAGCGCCAGTGAGACCGGAGGCGACGGAGGGGGGGCCGGCCGGGGGGGTTGAAAGTGCCCCGGGGTCAGCGCGACCGCGAGGAAACACAGGAAGAAGAAATACTCGGCTGTGAATTGGACGCGGCGCAGCGTCACCAGACTCATCTCACACCATCCAGTCCTCGGAGGACCATGCCCGGGTAACCAGACAGCACGAAGTAGGCCAGCAGCAAAAGGGCAAGAAAGTATTTCATTTCGGGGCCCTGCGGGCGCTAAGTGATTTGCGGTAACTTATTGCAACTTTTTGTATTTTCTGCAATCCCGGCGACTGTAACTCGAGCACAAGGCGGCATTGAAATGGGATGCCAGATCATGCCTTTGTGTGCCGCCGCGGAGAGAGGTTCATGCAGGTGCGACACTATTGGGAAAGGGCGGTGCTGCTTGTTTCCCAGATTTCCATGCGAGGCCGGCTCTCCCTGAGCCCCGCCGTCCGGTGTGCGCCCGGCGTACGGTTTCGCGGATGGGCCATTGTCGATTGCCGCAACGGCGGCGAAATTGCGATTGGCGACTCAACGGTCATCAACTCCCGCAATTACGGCTATCACCTCAACATGTTTGCTCCCTGCAAGCTGATGGCAGACGTGGCCGGTGCGAAGATCATTATCGGCAGGAACTGCCGTATCCATGGCAGTGCCATTCACGCCCAGGACAGAATCACGATCGGTGACAACTGTCTGATTGCGGCAAACGCGCAGATTTTTGACGGCAATGCGCATGCCCTCAGCCTCAACGATCCTGCGAACCGCATCAACACGCGCGGTGAGGCAAAGCCGATCGTGATCGGCAATTCCGTCTGGATTGGAACCGGTGCCATCATTCTCCCGGGCACGGTGATTGGCGACGGCGCCGTGATTGCGGCCAATGCAGTCGTGCGCGGAGTGGTGCCGGAGCGTTCGGTCTTTGCCGGGAACCCGGCGGTGATCGTACGGCAGCCCGACCCTTCCAAGTCAGGGTCAACGCATGAGTCCTGATACGCCAGCGCGGACCCGCGAGGTCGTTCTTGTCTCCTATGCCTATCCGCCGTCTTCCTCACCGGGAGCGGTGCGCCTGACCCGCCTGCTGGCGCGGCTACCGGCCCTGGGGTGGCGGTGCAGCGTGGTGACGGTGGGACAGGCCGTGGCCCTCCGATCCAGCGGTGCAGCGGACCCGTTGGCGGGTGATCCTTCCCGCCTGTTGCGCATCGACGATCCGCTTGCGGTCGTCGCAGGCAAGGCCGCCGTGTCGCGCGCGCCGGGCAAGCGCAGCCTGTTGCGCCGCATGGCAGAACACCTGATCTTTCCGGACCGGACGATCCTTTGGGCCCTGAAGCTGCGCAAGGCGCGGCCCTGGGCACGGCAGATCGCACCGCAGGTCGTGCATTCCACATCGCCTGCCCTCTCGGCGCACATCGCCGCCATGGGTATCGCCCGCGCCACGGGTGCGAAATGGGTTGCAGAATTCCGCGATCCGGCAAGCTGGCTTGCCCGCGGAGACAAGACGCCCGCCATGAAGCGCTGGCTGCTTGCAAGGCTGGAAGCCTTTATCGTCGCACGGGCCGACGCAACTGTCGTCGTCTCCGAGGCCTTTGCCGAATATTTCCGGTCGCGCTACCCCGGCCGCCCCATTCACTCCATCCCCAACGGCGCGGAGTTCGACGCCAAGGTGCTGGAAGCGGCCAAGCAGTCGCGCCGGGACAGGCAGGCCTCTGCCGCATCGCGCCCCTTCGTGCTTGTCCATGCCGGGGAACTCTACGGTGGCGCGCGCAATCCCGCGCCGTTAATTGCCGCGGCGAAGCGGGCGCAAGCCCTGACGGAGCGTCCCATCGTCCTGCGCTTCATCGGCGCCGACTCGGCGATTGCGGGCAGCGCCGCACAGACCCTCGACGCCACGCACCTCGTGGATGTGGTGGGCCCAATGTCCCACGCCCAATCCATGCAGGAAATGTCGAACGCCGACGCGGTTGTTGCGTTGCTGCACGACGATCCGCTGGGCCGCATCGGCATCATGTCCAAGTTCTTCGACTATGCCGTAACCGCCAACCCGGTCCTTGTGGTGGGCGAGCGTGTGGCAATGTTGAGCCGCATCGTGGAGGAGAACGGCATGGGGCGCGCCTGCGAGTATGCCGACATTGATGGCATGGCCACATGGATCGCGGACCTGGCCCGGCAACCCCACATGTTTGACTATGATTGCGTGGATGTGTGCCGGCGCTGGTCCGCAGATGCCATGGCAGCCTCATTGGCGAAGCTGTTTGACGTGCTGGTGCCGGGCGGCGGAGCACCCCCCGGCCATGCGGCATGAGGACTCTCCCGCCAAGCCGAGATTGCAACGATTCAGCAATGCTGTTAGATCGCGTATATCATTGCTTCGATTGGTTTCTTGGTCTGCGGAAGCGGTGCAGTGTTGGGGTCTTGGGCCGTAAGTTGGCCGGCTGCTGAGGGGGATATCGTTCGCGCCATGCGGAATTTTGCTTTGATCGGTGCTGCCGGATACATCGCGCCACGCCACATGCGGGCGATCAAGGAGACGGGCAACGCCCTGACGGTCGCATTCGACGTCAACGACTCGGTGGGCGTCATCGACAGCCACTTTCCCGAGGCCGAATTCTTTACAGAGTTCGAGCGCTTCGACCGCCACATCTACAAGCTCGCGCGCAACAAGGCGGCGAACGCCGTCGATTTCGTCTCGATCTGTTCGCCCAACTACCTGCACGACGCGCACTGCCGTTTCGCCATGCGTTCCGGCGCCGATGCGATCTGCGAAAAGCCCATCGTCCTCAATCCGTGGAACCTCGACGGCCTTGTCGAGATGGAACGGGACACCGGAAAGCGCGTCTTCACCATCCTGCAACTGCGCCACCACCCGGCAATCGTGAAACTGAGGGAGGACGTGCGCGCCAACGCCAGCGGCAAGAAATATGAGGTGGACCTTGCTTACATCACCTCGCGCGGCAAGTGGTACATGCAGAGCTGGAAAGCCGACCTCAACAAGTCCGGCGGCATCGCCACGAATATCGGCGTGCATTTCTTCGACATGCTGCACTACGTGTTCGGCGCCCTGCAGGAGAACCGCGTCCACCTTCACGAAGACAAGCGCGCCGCGGGGTATCTCGAATTCGAGCACGCCCGCGTGCGCTGGTACCTGTCGATCGACATTGAGGACGTCCCCGCACCAGCCCGGGCCAAAGGCCAGACGACGTGGCGTTCCATCACCGTGGACGGCAAGGAGATCGAATTCTCCGGCGGCTTCACCGACCTTCACACCCTCTCGTACCAGGCCATCCTCGCCGGAAATGGCTTCCCGCTCGAAGAAAACCGCTGCGCCATCGAAGCGGTGGCCCATATCCGGAAGACGTCGCCAGGAGTGAACAACAGCCAGGCGCACCCGCTGCTGGAACGGCGGTGATGCAGAACGGGGCGGCCACGGTTGCGCAGATCATGGAGGTGCTGCAACAGAACGGCCTCCTGGCAACAAGTCCAGCCACATACAGCGATATTCGGCTCACGGGCGTTTCCGTTTCCGCCAACCCCTTGCCCCAGACGCTGTTTTTTGTGTCGGATCCGCGGCGCATGCCCCCGCAGCGGCCTGGAAATTCAGTAGTGATTTGCAAGTCCGTTGAAATCGCGAACGACGGCGGTCCCTATATCACCACAAGCCATCCCCGGCTTGCATTTGGATTGGCCGTGAAGGCGTTCTGGGCTGAGAAGGTGCACCTTGGAAAGATTCACCCGACCTCTGTCATCCACCCCACGGCACACATCGACGTCACGGCGTCAATCGGACCTTTCTGCGTGGTGGGTGCACATAGTTCGGTGGGACAACGTACAGTCTTGTCCAATTCCGTGACTCTCGGACCCAATGTCAGGATTGGACACGATTGCCAGGTGCGTTCCGGAACCGTCATCGGCGAAGACGGCTTTGGCGTTGAAACTCTTGAACAGCGTTCCACCTTCCGGCTTCCGCACATAGGTGGCGTGATAGTCGGCAATCACGTGAACATCGGAAGCCTGAACTCGATTGCCTCAGGCACAGTATCTCAGACGACCATTGCCGACCACGTTCAGACGGATAATCTTGTTCACATCGCCCACAATGTTTCGATAGGACCATGCTCGCTTCTGACCGCCTGCGTGGAAATCAGCGGAAGTGCGAGGATTGGGAGCAACGTGTGGCTCGGACCCAACTGCTCGATCATGAATGCAATCAGCATCGGAGACCGGGCCCTTGTCGGTCTCGGTGCAGTGGTGACCAAGAGTGTGAGGGACAACGAAGTCGTCGCCGGCAATCCCGCCCGATTCATCAGATGGCGCCGCGAAAATGAGTGAATTCTCCGAGCCCGCCTACAGGCAGATCATCAGCAGCTTTGTCTCTGCCGGATATACGACCGTGGGCTTTGATTCTCCACGGCCCCAGGCGCGCCAGTTCATTCTGCGGCACGACATCGATTTTTCGCTGGAGCACGCCACGCGGCAGGCGGAAATCAACGCAGAACTGGGCGTGCAGGCCACGTTCTTCTTTCTGGCGACGACAGAGCACTACAATCTTTTCGGGGCGGCAGGCCGGCAGTGTCTGCGGAGCATGAAAGCCAATGGCCAGTGGATTGGCATCCACCTCGACGTGGCAGACTACGACGCGGGAATGGATATCGACAAGATCGCCAAACACGAGCTGATGCTCTTCGCCGCTATACTCGGCGGAAGTCCGGCGGCGATCAGCTTTCACCGCCCGGTCCCTGCCCTGCTCGGCAGGAGCGGCACTCTGGCCGGCCTTCCGCACGCATATGAGCCGCGGTTCATTTCTGACGTGGACTACTGTTCCGACAGCAACGGCGCGTTTCATCACGGCCACCCGCTGGAGCGGGAGGCGTTCCGCCTGGGCAAGCCGATGCAACTCCTCACGCACCCGATCTGGTGGATGGACCTGCCTGCAGGAGCACCGCTCTCAAGACTGGACCACCTTCTCCACCGCAAGCAGGCAGCGCTGCAACAAAGCTTTGCCCGCAACTGCAAACTCTATGCAGCCCATCACAACGAAGTCACAGAGGTTGGCCCGTCAACATGACTGAGAAATTCATCACCCATGTTGTGGGCAACAGGCCGCATTTCATGAAACTTGCGCCCGTGGACGCGGCACTCCGGGACATCGGAATCCGGACGGAAGTGCTGCATACCGGTCAGCATTTCGACGAGTCCCTGTCTGGCCAGTTTCTCAAGGAAATGGAGATCACGGTCACGGCAACTTTTGCTGCGGCGAGCGGCGGCCACGCGCAACAGACGGCCAGCATGATGGCGGCGTTAGAAAAATACTGGCTTGGACAACCGAGGTTACCCAGCGTGGTGCTCGTTTACGGCGACACCAACTCCACGCTCGCGTCAGCCCTGACGGCAGCAAAACTCGATATACTCGTGGCACACGTGGAAGGGGGTGTGAGAGCGGGCATGATGGAAGCCCAGATGCCCGAGGAAAAGAACAGGCTGGTCGTGGATGTGCTGTCAAACTGGATTTACACGCCGACGGACTTGTGCAGCAACAATCTGAGGCGGGAAGGCTATGCCGAAGACCGCATCGTCCAGGTTGGAGATGTCATGTTCGACCACGCCCTCAAGCAGGCGCGGGCGGCGAAGGCGCCGGGTATTTCCGGCAAGCCTTACGTTTTGGCAACCGTTCACCGGGCCGAGAACACCGACAATCTGGACCGCCTGCAGTCGATTCTTGATGCACTCGCCGGCCTGGCGGACAAGTATGTTGTCGTCCTGTCGCTTCACCCGAGGACAAGCAACGCCATGAAGAGTTCTCCGAGATTTGACCGCTATGGTGAGCGTCTCCACATCATTCCGCCAGTGAATCATCTGGAAATGATTGCGCTGGTCAAGGGTGCGGAGCTTGTCCTGTCAGATTCCGGCGGGCTGCCACGCGAAGCCGCGTTTCTGGGAAAGAAGAGCGTTCTTCTGCGTCGCCAGGCGGTCTGGGATGAGTTGGTGGATCAGGGCTTTTCGGAACTGGCGCCACCGGATGCGCCGGAAAGCATTCCCCGCGCAGCCTACAAACTGCTGGCCTCGGGAAGGCCAACCACCACCCTCGTTGGCTTTGGCGATGGCGATGCGTCCATCAAGATCGCGAGCCACCTTCACAAGATGATCGGAAGCTGAGACTACCATGATCCACCCCACAGCCATCGTTGATGAAGGGGCCAGCATCGGCGAGGGTTCGCGGATCTGGCATTGGGTTCATGTGTGTGCCGGAGCCCGCATCGGCGCCAACTGCTCGCTGGGTCAGAATGTTTTCGTGGGCAACCGCGTCATCATCGGCAATGGCGTGAAAATCCAGAACAATGTCTCCGTCTATGATGACGTTGTGCTTGAAGATGACGTGTTCTGCGGCCCTTCCATGGTTTTCACCAACGTCTACAATCCGCGCGCCGCGGTGGAGCGAAAATCGGAGTACCGGCCCACGCGTGTTCGTACGGGTGCCACGTTGGGCGCAAATTGCACCATCATGTGCGGCATCACCATCGGGCGTCATGCCTTCGTGGGTGCTGGCGCCGTGGTGCTGAAGAACGTGCCCGATTATGCCCTGATGGTCGGAAATCCGGCCCGGCACATCGGATGGATGAGTGCCCACGGTGAACGCCTCGACCTGCCGTTGACCGGAGACGGCGCGGCCCGCTGCCTTGCGACCGGTGAGGACTATCGCCTTGCCAAAGGCGTGGTCACGCGCGCCGGAGACAAGTCATGATTCCCTTCATCGATCTCGGAGCACAGCAGCGGAAAATTCGTGCATCCCTCGACAGGCGCATGGCGAAGGTGCTCACCGAAGGACAGTACATCCTCGGGCCAGAGGTCGATGAACTTGAGAATGCACTGACCGCATTCGCAGGCGCCTCCCATTGTATTTCCGTTGCCAATGGCACTGATGCCTTGCAGATCGCCATGATGGCGCTGGGTGTCGGCCCGGGCGACGAAGTCATCACGCCATCCTTCAGCTATTTTGCCACGGCGGAGACGGTAGCCATCCTCGGCGCAAGGCCGGTCTTCGTGGATATCGATCCCGTGTCATATCTGGTGCAGGCCGGCGCCATTGCCGATGCAATCACAAGCCGAACCAAGGCGATCATCCCCGTATCGCTTTACGGGCAATGCCCGGACTTCACGGCCATCAACAATGTCGCCGCACGTCACGGCATTCCCCTCATCGAAGACGCCGCACAGAGTTTTGGTGCACGCCAGGGCGAAAAGCGAAGCTGCAATCTCTCGCGCATCGCCTGCACCAGTTTCTTCCCATCCAAACCGCTGGGCTGCTACGGCGATGGCGGTGCCGTATTCACGAGCGACCCGGACCTCGCAAAGGCGATCCGGCAGATTGCACGGCATGGCCAGGAGCGGCGCTACCTGCATACGCGGATCGGCGTGAACAGCCGTCTAGATACTTTGCAGGCAGCAATCCTGCTCGCCAAGCTGGAGGTGTTTGAAGCCGAGATCGCCGCCCGGCAAGCCGTCGCGCAGATGTACGCGAAGGAACTGCGCGCCCGCACAAACATCGCGCCACCTCTGACGTTGCCTGGCAATAGCAGCGTCTGGGCGCAATTCACCGTGCGTGTTCCGAACCGTGACAAGGTGGCCGAGAACCTCAGGAAGGCTGGCATACCCACGGCCGTGCACTACCCCCTGCCCCTGCATCGCCAGCCTGCCATTCTGGATGCAAGCTGCCATGCACCGGCAAGCGAGACAGCGGCGGCAGAGGTTCTCAGTCTTCCCATGCACCCCTATCTCAGTGAGGCGGATGTGGCGGGCATTGTGCAGGCGCTCGCCGGCGCGATGGCGATGGGCTGAAGCGCATGGCCAGCCTGCGCAGCGCCCTGAGCAGCCGCTTTGCAAGACAGGTCTTCACGCTCTCGGCAGGCTCTGCGCTCTCGCAGGCGATTCCGCTCGCGGCGAGCCCGATACTGACACGCATTTATGCGGCGGAGGATTTCGGCGTCTATGTCATGGTGCTGGCCATCAGCGCCGTTCTGCTCACGGTATCGAGCTTGCGTCTCGACGCCGCCATCCTGCAGGTGCGCCACGCAAGACAAATCAAGCCTCTCATCACCCTGGGCTTTCTCGCAATCCTCGTGATCAACGTTGCCGTCGCACTCGCGATTGCGCTGTGCATCGCCTTCGCGTGGTTTCCCGCGGCTCTTGCCAAGGCAGGTTACTGGCTGCTCGTGATACCACTGTTGACGACCGCCAATGCGGTGCAGAACCTGTTCATTGCCATCAATATCCGCGACGGTTCATTCCGCACGATTTCAACGGCGACGGTGCAGAAGGCCGCCGCCTCGACAGTTGTGCAGATCGCACTGGGATGGTTGGGATTTGGCATTGGCGGACTGTTCGCAGGTTCGCTGGTGGCCTCCCTCGCCGCCAACCAGAGACTTATTTCCGGCAAGGCTGAACTTGGCGGTTCCTGGCGCGCCGGCCGCCGCCGTCTGGCAGCGACAGCCCGGCGCTTCTCCGATTTCCCGCTCTACACCATGCCCGGCACCTTGATAAACAGTCTCGCCCTCAACAGCGTGGTGATGCTTCTCGGCATTCAACACAGCGCCCACGATGTTGGACAATTTGGCCTGGCCCAACGCAGCGTCGCAGGGCCATCGAAGACCATTTCGGATGCCGTGGGCCAGGTGTTCCTGCAACGCGCCTCCTTGCAGAAGGACAACCCCGCCGCCCTGCGCTCTCTCTATCTCAGGACGGCGCTGATGCTGGCAGCAGTGGCCATCGCCGTGCTGTTGCCCCTCAGTTTCTGGCTTGAAGAAATCTTTGCCTTCGTCTTCGGGAGCCAGTGGCGTCTGGCCGGGAGCATTTCGGCAATTCTCCTGCCCCTGATCGGCATACGCTTCGTTGTTTCTCCCATCAGCGGGATCACCTATTTCAGGGGCATGAATGCCTTTGGAATGGTGATGCAGATTGCAATTTTGTTCGGCATTCTGGCGTCGTTCTGGGTCGCCTACGCGTGGCAGCTGGACCTGTTGCAAACGGTCAGGATTTACACTGCAGTTGGTTGCCTGACCTACGTTGCATTCGGCGTCTTGGGATTTGCGAAACTTCGGGACAACTGAGCTTCCGTCCCGTGCGTTCCATTCAGGCGGCGGAGTTCTTGCTTACAACTCTTGCCGGAATACCCGCCAATACACAGTGGCCATCGGCAAACGATTTGGTGACAACAGCCCCCGCACCGACAACCGTATGCGGACCCAGGACGACGCCAGGCAGAATGACCGCGTTCATTCCGATCCAGCAGTCATTGCCAATTCGCACGTCCTCTCCGGCAGCATGCACCGCAAGGCTGCCCTGCTGGTGATTGGTGGTGATGATCCCGACGTTCGGCGCAATATACGTGCCCCTGCCGATGGAAATATCGGCACCGAGATTCTGGAAATAGCTTCCGGTTGTCTGGAAGTTGTTTAGGTCATCTGGATGAAAGACAATTCGTGATGGCCGGGATATCGTGCAGCCCAGCGCAGCGGGAAACGGATATGGAGTGGCCAGTCGCAGGATGTTTCTGGTCCATACTGACCTCAGCGCATAGCCGATGCCCGAGTTGCCGCTCTCGAAATGCCGCCCGGTGAGATATCGCTTGTCGTAGAAGGCCCGCAACGCCAACAGGATCAGCGGTCGCAGAAGATTGATTGCAGCAGATTTGACTCGCATCGCGTTACCCCATCACCGCTGGACAGTTTCGCGTGAGCTTGTCTTCAACCCAATCACCGCACGCAGTTTTCCATTGGCGCCGCGGGGAAGTGCTGAGGAGTGCTCAACGTGCCGCACCGTCATCGCGCCACAGCGCAGACGGATTTCATCGTCAACAACAGCGAGATGCTCAGGCCTGAAAGTTGCGGCGTCGGGCACGTAGTGAAGTTCCAGCGTGTCTTCAGCCGATTGCACGATCTGACATTCGCGGATGCTGGAGGGCGACTTCTTGAACACGGGATCAAGACGCCCGACCGGGCCCCGCTCAGGGCTCATCACATAATCTTCCTGGCGGCCCGCGAGGTTGCGCAGACGCGGAAATCCGGGGCGTTTGCGGGTGAAGCCATCGAGGGCGCCGGTATCGCCGATGCGGTAGCGGATCAGCGGATAGGCATGCGTGTGGAAAGACGTCACAAGCATCTCGCCCGTCTCGCCCCGCGCAACAGGTTCCGCGGTGCCGGGTTTCACAATCTCGATGATGCCCGTCTGCGGCAGCACGGCGATCTCGCCGTCTTCATCCTCGCAGGCAAGTGGCGCTCCTTCCGACGATCCGTACTGCGTCTTGACCGGACATCGGAATGCTTCGGCAATCACTTCCCGCTGGAAATCCTCCAGCGTTTCCGCCGTGGTCATGACGAGCTTGGGGCGGATGGTCCACTTGCGGCGCAGCAGGGCGTGGCGGGCAAGCAGATAGATGGAAGATGGATAACCATCGATCAGCTCCGGTTCATACGACTGGATGCGATCAAGATACCGGTCAAGATGCTGCGCCGTCATGTGATAGGACGACATGAACATCTGCCGGGAGGCGTGGTTCATCCTCCAGAAGATTTCATTTTCATCTGCATTGGGAAACAGCGTGCGGCCACTGAAGCGCACCTTGCGGCTGTGGCGCGTCACGCCATACCAGTTCCACATCCGCTCCCATGCGGCCATGCGGTACTGCATGTCATCCGGCCGGTAGAAGACCGTGATCGGTGTACCGGTGGTTCCGCTGGTATGGGACTCGATCAGCTTCGGCGGCAATCCACTGCAGCGGATATCCTGCGTGCGATGACGCAGCGCGTCCTTTTCCAGAACCGGCAGCCGCCGCAGGTCATCCAGCGACCGCAGTGGCGCATCATCTGGCACGGTCTCGCGATAATAGGCGGAGTGTGAACGGGCGTGTGACACGGTTTCGCGCAAGCGGTGAAGGACCATGGCCTCCACTTCCTGCTGGGACAGCGATTCAAACGCGGCGTGCTCGGCGATCATCGCCGGGCTGCCCCTGCGCACTCTGTTGAGAAGAGCGCCCTGCATCGAAATCAAGGCATTCTGCGCCCAGATGGGCGATGCTGCGTAGACACTGTCTTTGACCGACATGAAGCTGAACTCCGCTATTGCGCCATGGCGAGTTTCAGCACCACATCCGCCTTCGGCCTGTCTCCGGGTGCGGGGACGATCCCGCGCATCTGCGCGTCCAGTTCGTGAAGCGGCAAACTGAACTCCCTGCTCCGCATGATCCGCGGGTGGTGCGTTGGTTGGATGTCGGTTCCGATTTGAAGTTCCTCGTAGAGCTTCTCGCCGTCCTTCAGACCGGTGATGCGGATCTCGATGTCGCCATCGGGGTTTTCCTCATTCTTCACCGTGAGGCCCGCCAACTCGATCATCGATTTCGCGAGCTGCATGATCTTGACGGACTCGCCCATGTCGAGAACGAACACTTCCCCGCCCTCGGCCATGGCTGCGGCCTGGATGACAAGCTGCGCGGCTTCGGGGATGAGCATGAAGAAGCGCGTGACATCCGGGTGCGTGACATTGACCGGACCACCGCCGGCAATCTGCTCGCGGAACAGCGGCACCACGGATCCGGTGGAGCCCAGAACATTTCCGAAGCGCACCATGGCGAAAATCGTGCCCGGCATTTCCGCCGCCAACGCCTGCACAACCATCTCGGCCACCCGCTTCGATGCTCCCATGATGCTGGTGGGACGAACGGCCTTGTCCGTCGAAATCATGACGAAACGCTTGACCTTGTTGTCCCTTGCCGCTTCCGCCACAGCCTTCGTGCCAAAGACATTGTTGTCGATGCCGGCCGCCGCGTTTTCCTGCACCATGCGCACATGCTTGTAGGCCGCCGCATGAAAGACAATATCAACCCCATGTTCTCGCATGATTGCCGACATGCGGGACTTGTCGCGGATATCGGCAAGGATCGGAACGGCGGAGCACGTTGTTCCCTCGTGCGACCTCGGTTGCGCCTCGATTGCGCGGTGAATTTCAAACAGGGCAAATTCACTGTTGTCGATGAGGACGAGCTTGCGCGGCTGGTACACCATGGCCTGCCGCACCAGTTCCGAGCCGATGGAGCCGCCTGCTCCCGTCACCATCACAACCTGGTCCTTGATCACCTTTTCCATGAGGAAGCGGTCCGGCGGAACAGGGTCGCGGCCGAGCAGGTCTTCCACCTTGATGGCGCGCAATTCCGTGAGCTTCAGTTCGCCATCCATGAACTCACCGGGGGGCGGCGCCATCTTCACGGTCAGGCCCTGCGCCAGGAGGTGATCCACCAGCAAGCGCCGGCTGCTGCGGCCAAGGTCGGAGCGCGCCACGATGACTTCGCGCGGCTGCCTTCGCTCCATCACCACCGGAAGATCTTCGGGCGAATAGACCTTCAGTCCGGCGATGGTCCGGCCGATCAACGTGTAATCCGTGTCCACAAAGGCAATGGGCCTGTAGGTGCGGTTGCGGCGCATGGCCTCCAGCACGGCCTGCCCTTCATGGCTTGCGCCATAGATGAGGGCGGGCACCAAGGGCCGCTGCCGCACCGCGTTTGTTCCTGCGCCAAAAATCAGCGCCGCTGCCTTTCGCAGCAAAATCATCAAGGCCACGGCCAGCAGGAGATAGATGAGCACGACGGAACGCGCAAAACCGGGCGTGCCAACAAAGAACACCAGCGTAATCCAGCCCCCGGCCGCAATCACCTGCGACGTCAGGATGCGTTGTTCGAGAATGCTGGAGTAGTTGCGCGACGCGGACCAATAGATTCCGAAGGGGAAAGCGCTTGCCACGCTCAGCACGGGAGCAACGACATAAAGGATGATCCTCTCGCGGTCCGGCAATTCGGGAGACGACAGGCGCAAGGCATAGGCGAGGAAGACCGCGAGATTGAGAACGAGGAAATCCGCCAGCGCAATGATGGCAACCTTGCCCTGGCTGGGCAGCCCCTGCAGGAAGGAGGCCAATGTCCGCACCGCCGTCATTGCGCGCCATCTCCGGCGGCAGGCGCCTTCGCGGTCACGGGCTCCAGCGCCACATCGTCAAGGAAGATCTGGCCCGTCAACTTCGTATCGAGAATGTTTCGCGCAACCGTTTCAAGCTGGAGCAATTGCGTCGCACAGTTGGCATCCGGAACCGTGACAAGCGCGTTCGCGGAGGTCCACGGGCCGTTCGCGACGATCTCGGCGCTTTCGCCAATGACCGCCTTTGTTTCCACACACTTCAACCGCCACACAAGACCGCGCGTTGCAGTCAGGTTCTGCACCTGCACGTCGTAGCGCAAGACGTATTGTCCCGGCGTCAGGCGCAGGTACTGCGTGACATGGGAAAAGGCCCCTTGGTAATTGGCAAAGTCGAGCCTGAGCGCCCGGTTTGTGGAATTGCCGGGACGGTTCAAGACATCGATCTGTGCATTCTTCGCCGGGCGCAGCGTCCAGTCGAAATACAGCCCCTGGGGTTCCATGTCGAAGCCGCCATCAAAGACATTCTGCACGCGCGCCAGACCGCTGGCATCCAGCGAATCCAGCCAGACAAAATAAGCCTGCTCAAAATTCCCTTGGCTTCCCAGCGACGACAGCAGCAGCCGCATCTCGCTGGCAGGCGTTTCGTCACCCGCCTTTCGCAGGCTCTCGAAAAGACGCTGCATCACCGGCCAGCCTTGCGGCTCCTGCGCGAGGAAGGAGAGAAGGTTGCGGCGCCACGGCGGCGAGGCAGCGAGCACCTTTGTCAGCGCCGGCAACGCATCGTTGCTGGAAATCAGCGCCGCGAGCGTCGCATAGAATTGCTGTCCAAGGTCCGGACGCGCCCGCAACAGGCCGTCGAGGTGAAAAAACGCATCGTCATACTGCTTCTTCTGCAGCGCGATGTTGACCGCCGTCAGTTGCGTGCGGGAGTCACGCATGGTGTAGCGCGCGGCATTGAGGGCGAGAACCTCCTGGCGCTGCGTATCCTTCTTCAGGCCGGCTGCGACGACGAGATATTGCAGCGCCTCCGCATCCAGCGCGTTCTGATGGAGAAGGGTGAACGCATAGTCTTCAAGGCGGCGGATGCCCGGTGCATCCAGTCCATTCAGATAATCAGCAATGCCTTGCCCGCTCAGCGCTGCGGGCACCGGATTTTGCGGTGGTAAACGCCAGACCGACGGTAACCCCACGCCGGCGGCAATCACCACGCCACATGCGGTGGCCGCCAGGAGTGCATATCTCTGGACGCGACGCCACAGGCGATGGGAATGTTGCGGCATCACAAACCTCCCTGCGGGCCAAAACGCAGCCAGGCAAAACTCGCGAGAGCGGTCACGCAGACTGCAAGGACAAAAGGCATGATGAGCAACTTCACGATATCCCGCTTGCGCAACTTGTAGTGACGCAAGCCGCCTGCGGAGGGCCTTGACGATATTGACTGGAAGCGCCGCTGTTGCGCCGGTTTCCTGCGTTGAAAGGCAACGGCGGCGGCAGGGTCGGCGCTGTCCTTGGCGGTCCCGTTCTCGATGCGGTCGGATGCCTCTTTCACGCGGTGGAAGAGGTTGGCCTCCCATGCACTCGGATTGCGGTCGGGGTGCAGCCACTTCAGCATCCAGCGCTTGTGCTCGCGTACGTCCTGGCTGGACCAATTCTGCGGCAGCGCAAGCACCATGCGGTCGCTGCCGTTGGCGTGGGTGATGATATGCTGGAGATAGACGCGGGCCGCATCGCTGATCTTCTGCTGACTGACGTTCCGGCCTGACGCCAGTACGGTCAGCGTCCCCTCATCGCCGGCGGCGCATTTGATCACCTCAAGCATGTCGTCCGGCAAGGGCCCCTTGAATTTGTGCGCCAGTTGTTTCGGCTGCCGCGCGGCTTCAAGGGCACGGTCAATCGCATGCATTCCGCCACCCATCAGCTGCGCTGCGACGGCAACTGCGGTGTGTCGCCGTAGCTGTGATAGTCATAGTCGCCATAACCATAACCATAGCCGTACCCGTAGCCCGTCTCCTTCGCGTCGAACTTGTTGAGCAGCGCTCCGATGATGTTGGCCCGCGCCATTTGCAGGCGCTTCAGCGCAATGCGGGCCGTGCTGCGGCGCGTTTCATTGGCCGCAACCACCAGCACGGTGGCCTGCACCAGGCGTGACAGCAATGGCGCGTCGGCAAGACCCATGATCGGCGGCGAATCCACGATGACGATGTCAAAGGACTCGTTGGCCAGCGTCAACAGCGACGGCATGCGCGCGCCCGTGAGCAATTCCGCCGGATTGGGCGGAAGCGGCCCCGAGGTCATCAGCACAAGACCTTCGGTCGTCGAGGCCTGCACCACGTCCTCCGGCAACTTGGCGCCCGAGAGATAGCTGCTCAGGCCCACCTCGTTGCTGATGCGCAAACGCTTGTGCAGCGAGGCATTGCGGAGGTCGGCATCGATCAACAACACATGCAGTCCGATCTGCGCCAGCGACACGGCAAGCGAGTGCGCCGTTGTCGACTTGCCTTCGGCGGGCTGGCTGCTGGTGATCAGCATAGTGCGCGGCAGGCCCTCGCTTGTGGCGAATTGCAAGCCCGTGCGCAACGAACGGTATGCCTCGGCGATGCTCGACCTCGGATCCGACAATTCCTGCTCGAGCGCCTTGCCCGTTTTCGGCTTTGGTATGATGCCCATCACAGGCAGGCTGAATTCGCGCTCGATATCTTCCGGTGACTTGAAGCTGTCGTCGAGGAAATCAAGTCCCAGCGCCGCCATGACACCAAGCAACACCCCCACGACCAGCGCCAGCGCCATGTTCAGGAGAAGGTTGGGCGAACGCGGGAACAGGGGCTTGATAGCGCGGTCCACGATGGAGATATTGTTGGTGCCCACGCCGCCGGCAACGCCGATTTCCTTGTAGCGCTGCAACAACCCGTCATAGAGCTGGCGGTTCGTGTCCACTTCGCGCTGGATGATGTTGTACTGGATGCTGCGGTTGCGCTGGTCGACAACCTCCGCCTTGCTGCCTTCCAGTTGCTGGGCCAGCGTCTCCTCTTCCTCCTTCGCGGCGATATACTGCGCCTCGATGGAATTCTTGATGGCGGCAACTTCGGTCTGCACCTGGCGGTCCAGTTCCTTGATCTGGTTTCGGAGCTGAATCATCAGCGGGAACGCCGGTTTGTAGATGGCAAGTTTCTGCTGGTATTCAGCAGCGAGTTCGGTCCTCAGCTTGCGGTTGGCCTTGATGGCGTCGCTGTCGAGGATTTCCTTGAGTCCCAGTCCATCGGTCGCCTGCGCCTGCTTCCACAGGAGTTCCTTCTTGATGCGCTCACCGTGTGCCGCCGCCAGCTTGTCGTTGACAGCCTGCAGGTCAGATGCGGAAAGGTTCTTGTTGTCATCCAGCCGGATGATGCCTTGGTCTTCCGCATATTTGACGAGCTGCTTTTCGGACTCCTCGAGCTTCACCTTGAGCTGCTGCAGGCGTTCTTCCAGGAATTTGCGCGCATAGGACGTCGCCTCATAGCGCCTGTCGAGGTTGTCTGCGATGAACACGTCCGCATAACCATTGGCGACGGTCTGGGCCAACGCCGGGTTGGCGTGATCGATATTGATCTTGACGATACGGGAGCCACGCACCGGGGCAATGCTCACCGTGCGTTGCAGCCGGTCCACGGCCGAACGCGTCAGGCTTTCCTGGCTGATCTCGGGAGCAGTGGCTGCGCCCGTGTCCTCTTCGCCGCTCAACAGCGACCACATCACGTCGATCAATGACTTCTGGCGCTTGTTGAAGGCATCGCTGTTTCCCAAACCAAGCGTCGTGGCGACCCGGTCGGCGAGCGCGCGGCTGGCAAGCAATTCGTATTCGGTCTGGTAGAATTCCATGCCGCCCGCGCCTTCCTCGGGCTGCACGCCATCCATCTTCACGATGTTTATGGCTTCGCGGTCGATCTGGATGGACGCGGTTGCCCGGTAGATGGGCGTCATGAGGAAGGTGACAACCGCTGCAATGAGGAGGGACGTGAGAACGATACCGGTGATCATCCACCGGTACTTCAGCGCCACGCGGATGTAGCGGCGGAAGTCGAAGCCCTGCTCGCCGGCACCGTCATCCGTGTTGGGGAAATAGGGATATGGGTTGGCGCCATACCGGAAATTCTGTGGAACCATGCCTGCCGGCGCTTCCACAACCGACTGGTTCTGCGGAAGTGGCGGCGGGAGTTGCTGCGAATTGCGGTCCATCATGCCCATCCTACAGCAACATCAACTGGAAGAGGCCGGAGAGCGGCAGCGCATCCTTGATGTCGCGCAGCGTCGTGCGGGCCGCACTTTCATCCACCATCACGATATCGCCCGCCTGCAGCATCGGATCCGAGACCTTGCCACTGCGCACCTCGCGAATGTCAAAGCGGGCCGCCATGCGCTTGTTGTCCACCGTGCGGAACAACAGGACGCCGCTGGGGTCCGCCACGGTTGAAAGTCCTTCGGCCAGTGCGATCGCCTGCATCAGCGAGATCTGGCCCGTTGTCGGGAAGATGCCGGGCTTCTTTACCGCACCGTCCACGGTGATGCGCTGGCTGTTGTATTCCTTCACAAAGACCGACACCTGTGGCGATTGCAGATAGCCCGCCTCCAGTTTTGCTGCGATGTCGCGTTCAAGCTGTGCTTGCGTGCGTCCCCCCGCCTTCACGGTCTTGATCAGGGGCATCGTGATGATTCCGCTGCTGTTGACCTGGACCGTACGGTTCAGCTCCTGAACGCCGAAAACCGAGATGTCGAGAACGTCGAGCGGTGCGATCTTGTAGTCTTCCTTGTTGGCTGTGGCGCTTTCGGAATTCTCGGCGAAGATTCTCTTGGCGCTGGTGGCGGCTTCACCATTGATGGACGTCGCTCCTGAACCACCGCCGGTGGTCTGGAAAGAGCCATCCGCATTTCCGTTCAAACCGCCGCCCCCGCAGGCGCTGAGAAGCCCCGTGAGGAGGAGCACGAAAAGGAAGGTGAGATGTGTCCGTAGCCGTGTCATTGTGCTGAAGCTCCAAACAGCCGCCGCCAGAAACCCGGTTCGCGGCTGTCCACCGGGAATTGCACGCTGATCTGCGGCGCTGATTCCGGCGGTTCGTTCTGAAGGATGAGGGCGGGTCTTGTCCGCACCAGATGGTTGGCCTCATCGCTCCCGACACGGGCGCAGGCCAGTTCATGCGCCTCCGCCAGCAGCGGCGGTCGCGATCTCGTATTATGGGCATCGGTGGCGAGGATGCTCACCAGTCCCTCGGACAACATGCGCTCTGCCCAGTATTGCGGGCGCTTGCCGAAGCGGCCTGCCAGCGATCCTGCCGTGATCTGCATCCACACGCCGGACGCCGCGAGCTTCTGCATCACCGCATAGTTTCCTTCGATCCATTTCAGCCGCTCGGGATGCGTCAGCACGGGCACGAAACCCGAAACCGCTATGTTGAACATGAAGTCTTCAAAGCGAGGCGGAAGAACGTGATGCGGCGGCTCCACCAGAACGTAGCGGCTGTCATGCAGGGTGAGGATCTGGCCCATCTTCAGGCATTGCGCGAAGTCCGGGCGGATATGGGCATCGGCGCCGACGACAAGGGCGAGCTGCAGTCCCTCGCGTTCAAACACGGCATTGAGATGCTTCACCCGGGCCCGAATGTCGGCGGCCTGATTGTCGTACATTCCCGGCATGAAATGGGGTGTGCAAGCCATCACCTCGATCCCGTCTGCCTCCGCCATGCGGCCGATGGCGAGCGAGTCATCCAGTGATTGTGCGCCGTCATCCACGCCGGCCAGGATATGGGAGTGAAGGTCAATCATGGGCCGCTCCCGGAAGCCTTCGTTGCCCCGCGCAGAAACCGGTACCGGAGTGGAACAAGCGAGCCGTCATGCCTGTACCTTTGGAGTATTCCGCGTTCCGAATGCACCCGGCACGAAGGGGCGCGGTGTGCGTGGCACGGCAGGTTCGGGCGGAGAGGTCACGTGGTGGCGGTGATTGTGAAGCGCTGCGCCTGCCAGCGTTGCAAGACCAAGGCAGACCGAGAACACCGATAGCATGGCCGGTGTCCGCAGGCCGAAATCCACGGCGGCATGAAGCAAGAGCAGTAACGCGGCGACGCCACTGGCGCGGTACAAGGCCCCGCCATGGCTGAACATGCTCAGCCGCATCAGGCGGACGATTGTCACTGCGAACAGAACCACGAAGGCGGCAAGCAGGATCAGCGCAGGAAGACCGCCCGCAAACACGATTTCCAACCAGTCATTGTGGGCGTGGTTCACATAATTGTCGATGATGTCGGCGGGCCGCTCGAACATCTGGTAGGCCGAGGCAAAACTGCCGAACCCGCTTCCCGCCGGAAAGAACGCCTTCACGCCGTCGAGAGTCACGGCGAAAATCGTGGCGCGGAAATCATCCAGGGGGTCTTTCTGCACAAGGCGCAGAATTCCCACCATGCTGGCCTGGCTGATGACGAACAGGGCCGCAAGTGCTGAGAGAATGGCCGCACCGGACTGTGCAAAGCGGCGCCAGCGAAAGACTGCCGCAAACGACAGAAATACCGCAACCATGGCAAGCAGGACGCCCGCTCTTGAACCGACAGCCGCAAGTGCCGCAAGGAGGATGCCCATGTAGATGACGGCAAAGAGCGACGTCAGCCATGGTTTCATCCGCCACGCATCCGTTGCCGTCGTGGCAAGTGCTGCCACAAATGGCACCGCCGTGAAAAGTTGCGCGGCAAGGAAGTTTCGGTTCGAGAACGTCCCCATGGCAATGTTGCCGGCCGGTGTGCTGTAGAAATACAGCGCATGTCCGGGCCCGGCAAACTTCTGGGTGAGCGCCAGCATGGCGCCTGCGAGGGCACACAGCAACAATACTGCCCCAACCATCATGGCATTGCGCCAATCCAGCGTGAGGGCGGCCAAGAACCCGGCGAACGCAGGAATCAGAGCAAGCGCCGATGCATATCCTTCCGCCGGTTGCAGATTGAGGGGAAGCCAAGGTGCGGCTTCTCCCGACGCCTGGTAGGTTGCAGCCACAAGTCCGCGGCCTGGCAGTGACATCCAGATCCCGGGCGGCAGGGGAATGAGTTGCACCAGCGTCAGCACCAGGGCGAGCAGCAGGAGGATGAGACCGGCAAGGCCAGTCCAGGTGGGAAATCCGGTCCGCAACTGCCAGGCCGCAATCAGGGCGATGCCCACGCTCAAGAGTGTCTGCAGTGTCAGCACGGCAGGCGACGGCACCGATGTCCCGCCACTGAGGATCATGGCCGCAAGCCACACGGAAACAGCCATGCCCCACCACAGGGAATGCAGCGATGGGCGCTCATTTCCTTTGACCGTGTGCGGCATCAACCCCCTGCTCCTGAATAGCACGAAGGGGCCGCAAAGCATGCGACCCTGATTCGCTTATTCACTTTTTAGTTCAGCCGATTCCACCATGCGAGAAAGTTCCGCAGCAGACGTCGACTGGCGGGAATCAATTTCCGCTGACGGGGTCGTCGCCGAACCAATCATCACACTTGACGGCGCAGGCCACGGCGGCGGGGCCCACGAATGCCAGCGTCGTGACGATCGGTGGCAAGCCGCCAATGCTCGGAAGCGCGGCGCCCGGCACACCCCCGGCACCGGCACCGCCCGCGCCGCCCGCAGGAGCGCCGCCGGCACCCGGCATGTCTGCAACCGGGACGACTGGCTGTTCACAGGGGGCCGTCGGGGTCACGACAAACACCGAAGATTGCGAGAGCGATAGCGTGCAGGACTGATAGCGGATTTTGGCGAAAGCGCCTTTTCCAACCATGACCTTGTCGCCGGCCTTGAGGGCCAAGGAATCCATTGCCGGAACAAATCCGTATCCGGAATTGACCAGCACCTTGCCGTCAATGGCGGAAACGGTGGCAATAGTAGGAGCGGCAGCGGCGGCAGCTGCGGAGCCGACAGCCAGCACAAAACCCGCCCGGAATAAGGCTCGCACGTTCATATTAAAATCCCCCGGTTAGTCGAACTCAACTTCTGCGGTATAAAACACAACCGGAGAGAAGGTCAAGCAGAACTACCCTCGACGGCCAGACTTCCACGCCAAAACCATCGAAACTGGCCAATATCTTGAATACTCGCGTGATTGGCAGAAGGCATGCCCGCGAAAACACCACCAGAGAGTGTCCAAATCTGGAAAACTTCCTTGAATGGTCGAATGGCCCTTATTGCAATTTTCTTAATGTTTTCAATGCACCAGACTGCTATCTAAAATTGTGTCTCAGAGCACTGGCCGGCTGGTACCCGTCTCCAGCGCCAGCGCTTCCGTGACTGCAATGGCCGACATGTTCACAACGCCGCGGGACGTGACGGAGCCGGTGAGAATATGGGCCGGCTTTGCAGTTCCAAGCAGGATCGGCCCCACAGGCAGGGAATCGCCGAACACCTTGATCGTCTGGTAGGCGATGTTGGCGGAGGCAAGGTCCGGCATGACCAGCAGGTTGGCATCGCCGGTGAGCGTCGAGGTTGGCAGCTTGCGCTGGCGCACGGCAGCAATGAGCGCCGTATCCGCCTGCATCTCGCCATCGACTTCCAGCTGCGGAGCCCGCTGCCGGACAATGCCCAGCGCCTCACGCATCTTCGTCGACGAGGGCGTATCGAAATCGCCGAAGTCGGAATGCGTGACCAGCGCCACCTTCGGCAGCAACCCGAAGCGCGCAACATGATCGGCACAGAGCAACACATTGTCGGCAATCGCGGCCGCGCTGGGATCGGGCTGCACATGCGTATCCGCAAGGAAGACGATGCCGCGCGATGTGATCATCAGGCTCATGGCTGCGAACTCGTTCACGCCGGGCGCCAGCCCGATGATGTCGCGGATCAGGCGGAGCTTCGACCGGAAACGCCCTTCCAGCCCGCAGATCATCGCGTCAGCCTCGCCACGGTGCACGGCGAGCGCGGCAATCACGGTCGTCGAGGTGCGGACGAGCGTTCGCGCCGCATCCGGCGTGATGCCCTTGCGTCCCGCCAGTTCCACCAGGGTGGCCACATAGTCGCGGTAGCGCGGATCATCTTCCGGATTGATGATCGCCACGTCGGTGTGGAGCGCAAGCGACAGTCCATAACGTTTGATGCGGGCTTCGATGACGGCCGGCCGGCCAACGAGAATGGGTTTTGCAATTCCTTCTTCGATCAGCACCTGCGCCGCCCGCAACACGCGCTCGTCTTCACCATCGGCATAGATCACCCGCCGCGGCTGCTTGCGCGCCTCGGCAAAGATGTTGCGCATGATGAAGCCTGACTTGAAAACGAAGCGCTGCAGGCTTTCGCCATAGGCGTCGAGATCGGCAATGGGCCGCGTGGCGACACCGCTCTCCATGGCAGCCCGTGCGACAGCAGGCGCCACCCGCAGGATAAGGCGCGGATCGAAGGGCGAAGGAATGAGCGACTCCCGCCCGAACACGCGGGTTTCACCGCCTGAGGCGCGCGCCACGATGTCCGAAGGCGTATCACGCGCCAATTCCGCGATGGCCTGGACGGCGGCCCGCTTCATCTCCTCATTGATGGCGGTGGCGCCCACATCAAGTGCGCCCCGGAAGATATAGGGAAAGCACAGCACGTTGTTGACCTGGTTCGGATAGTCGGAGCGGCCCGTGCAGATCATGGCATCGGCCCTGGCCTCAAGCGCCGCTTCCGGCATGATCTCGGGGAACGGATTGGCCAGCGCCAGGATGAGCGGGTGCGGCGCCATGGTCTTCAGATGCTCCGGCTTCAGCACACCACCTGCCGACAAACCGAGAAATACATCTGCATCCGGAATGATGTCCGCGAGGGTACGCGCCGACGTCTTCTGGGCAAACACCGCCTTCCAGGCGTCCATCAGCACCTCGCGGCCCTCATGCACCACGCCCTCGATGTCACAGACCCAGATGTTTTCGCGCAAGGCGCCCAGGCTTACCAACTGGTTGAGGCAGGCAAGGGCTGCGGCACCCGCACCCGACGCCACGATCTTGATGCGGGAAATGTCTTTGCCCGTGAGGCGGAGCGCGTTGGTGACGGCCGCACTGACAATCACCGCCGTGCCATGCTGGTCGTCGTGAAAGACGGGGATCGCCATGCGTTCCCGCAAGCGCTGCTCCAGTTCGAAGCACTCCGGTGCCTTGATGTCTTCCAGGTTGATGCCGCCGAATGTCGGCTCCAGTGCGGCAATCGTTTCCACCAACGCATCGACTTTGGTCTGCGCAAGCTCGATGTCGAAGACGTCGATGTCCGCGAACTTCTTGAACAGGACAGCCTTGCCTTCCATCACGGGCTTTGCCGCCAGCGGTCCGATATTGCCGAGGCCCAGCACGGCAGTGCCGTTGGAAACGACAGCCACGAGATTTCCCCGCGCCGTATAGCGCGAGACACTGGCAGGATCGGCATGGATCGCCTCAGACACGGCGGCAACGCCCGGCGAATAGGCCAGCGCCAGGTCGCGCTGGTTGACGAGCGGCTTGGTGGCGCGCACCTCGAGTTTCCCCGGCCTTGCGCCCTCATGATAAATGAGCGCACCGCTCTTCAGGTCCGTGGACAATTTCGTTGCCATCGAGAGTGGCCTTTCCGTCATGAATAAATAGGAACAGGATTACGTGAAACTGGCATGCCAATGACGGGCAATGTCGATCCGGCGCGGAATCCAGACCTTATCCTTCGATTGCACGTAGTCCATGAACTTCGCCAGGCCGAGCGCGCGCCCGGGGCGGCCCACAAGACGGCAATGCAGGCCAACCGACATCATCTTCGGTGATCCGCGGCGGCCCTCTTCATAGAGACAGTCGAAGCTGTCCTTGAGGTATTGAAAGAAGTGTTCGCCCGTATTGAAACCCTGGGGAGTGCCGAAACGCATGTCATTGGCATCGAGGGTGTAGGGAATGACAAGATGTTTGCCGCCATCGGCCTTCCTCAGCCAGTACGGCAGGTCGTCGGCATAGTCATCGGAGGAATAGAGAAAGCCTCCCTCCTCCATCACCAGCTTGGTGGTGTTCATGGAACACCGGCCCGTGTACCACCCCAGCGGCCGCTTGCCCGTCACTTCCGTGTGCACGCGGATGGCCTCGGCGATCTGCTGACGCTCCACCTCTTCCGGCATGTCCTTGTGCTCCACCCACTTGTAGCCGTGGCTGGCAATCTCCCAGTCCGCCTCGATCATGGCCTGCACCTGATCGGGAGAGCGCATCAGCGCGGTTGCAACGCCATAGATCGTGGGCTTGATCTTCCGTTCGGTGAACATGCGCCACAGGCGCCAGAAACCTGCGCGTGCGCCGTACTCGTAGATGGACTCCATGTTCCAGTGCCGCTGGCCGGGCCAGGGGGCCGCTCCGACGATCTCGGACAGGAATGCCTCCGAGGCCGCATCGCCATGGAGGATGTTGTTCTCGCCGCCCTCTTCATAATTGAGCACGAACTGCACGGCAACCCGGGCACCATCCGGCCACTTTGGATCAGGAATGGCACGGCCATAGCCCTTCATGTCTCGCGCATAAGTGGTCATCACGGCTCCTCGTTCATCAATGCGGCAGGCACCACATCAAATAGCTCAACTGCAGCAGCAGGCAAAGCTGCCTCTGGTGAACGGGCCCATCTTCTTTCATTTGCGCGTCAGAAACCGGAACATTCCGGAAATGGCATCGTTCTCTCTCTGCACGCCGGATCACCGGCGTGTGCCCTCATCCGCACAAGACCGTCAGCAGCGTTTAGGAGGTACATCATGTGCGATTACAGCTTGGAATCCCTCGTCAGCCGTGAAGCCGAAGTCGGCGATGTTCTCGTGACCTGCAGCTTCAGTACCACAACCACGCGCGGCTTCTGCGCACCCGGAAAGCCTGAGGTAGCGGTGTGCCTGAAGCCAGGCACAGAGCTTGCCTTCGAGCAGCCCGTGCAGACGTCCGGCATCTGGGGTTACGTGGAGCAGGCCTTCAGCCATGAATCGCGTCTCGCCCGTTTCCGCCAGGTCGACGTCGATAAGCCCGGCACGCATCACGACGCGGTGGAACTGGCCGATGGCCGCATCTTCAAGGTCAATGCGCTCCGCGAAGGGCAGCGCGCAACCGTGATCCAGCTTCCAGCCATCGAAGAGGGAATGCGGGAAGAGAAGCCGCACGTCCATGTCAGTGAAACTGCTCGCGAGAGCGAACTGATCTGACCGTGCCTTTGCTGCTGCCGTCCCATCTCCCCCGCGGATGGGGCGGCAGGAAGCATATGGATGCGCAATCAAAAATAGGGATTCGGGGAACCTTGGTCCGCGAGGGGCGTTTCACCAACTGCACAGCGACAAGGAGATTTGCCATGTCACGAACACTGTATTCCACAGCGGTGATCGCACTGCTCCTGGGAACCGGCGGAGCATTTGCGCAGAGTTCCACGACGGCACAGCAGCCGGGTGCCACGCCCGCCGTTGATTGCCCGGTGCCGGGTTCCGTTCCCGATGACCAGATTCCGGCAAACTGCAAGCCCGGCACCACAACTGGTGCAATTCCTGCCACACCTGATGCCAACAGCTCTGCGCAGCAGCAGCCCGATCCCAATGCAACACCTGACGTGAACACGGGATCCACGACGCCAGCCGGCAATTCCACGGCCGCCACTCCGCCGGCAGCAGGCAGCACCGATACGGCCGCGACTCCGCCGGACAATGCCACGGACGAGGCCATGGCGCCAATGCCTGCCGGTGCGGAATTCCTCGCCTCACAATTCATGGGGCGCACGGTCTACACCGCGTCCAATGAGAATGTCGGCGAGATCAATGATCTTGTGATGAACAAGGAACTCGATACCATCGTCGCCGTGATTGGCGTGGGCGGCTTCCTGGGCATCGGCGAGAAGGATGTTCTGGTCCCGATCGACCAGATCACCATCTCGAAGGACGCTTCCAACAAGCCTCTTCTCACCATTGCGTCGACCAAGGAGCAGCTTGAGGCCGCTCCCGCCTTCGACCGCACCGCTCTCGCCCGCTGACGGCAGCTCAGCAAACTCAACCCCCGTTAGGAGACTATAGTGATGAAAACGACGCTTCTCAGTTCGGCGCTTGCGTCAGCAATCATGCTCAGCACGCCAATGATGATCCCCATGGGCGCCGCGACCCCGGCAAAGGCCGAAGTTTCGCTTGGCGTGTTCTTCGGTGTGCCGCACTACCGCCACCGGATGGGACCTGACTACATGTATCGCCGCGGCTATGGCTGGTATCTTCCCCGCCATCACGCCCGCTTCAAGATGTCTTGTGGTGAGGCCAAGTGGTCGGTGCGCAATCGCGGCTACCGGAACGTGTCGACGGTGGAGTGCAATGGCGCCACCTACACCTTCCGTGCGTCGCGCAACGGCCACCGCATCGTGGTCTACGTCAATGCCCGCAGTGGCGCGGTATGGCGCGGCTGAGGCCACATCTCACATGAACTCGCCCGGGTGCCGCAGCAATGCAGCGCCCGGGCTATTTTTTTCTGCCGTGTGATCCTCCTGCCATCTTCATGCGGAATGATGTACATCAAAAAAGACGCGCAACCCGGAAGCCGTCATGCCCTCACGTGATGATTCACAGCGTTTGGAAGAAGCATCGGCCTCAGCCCGAATTGTAAGTTACTATTGCGAGTCCGCGTCAGGGCACACGCTCCGCTCGCCCAACTGCACGGCCCTGCTCGGACTGCCCGCCCATGGCCCCACCGAAGCGTGGTCGGCCTTGATCGATCCGGAGGACTTGCCGTATTTCGAGAATGCGCTTCATTCCACCACGCCGGCCAGTCCCGACTTCGAGGTGGAATACCGCATCGCCCATGCCTCCACCCGGCGGCGGATGTGGGTGCTGGATCGTGGAACATGTGAATTCGGCTCCGACGGTGAAAAACTGTCCGTGCGCGGAGCAATCGTTGACATCAGCGACCGGATCGGGGCCGAAATGGCCATGCGAAAATCCGCCCAGATGAGCGCCGTGGCATTCGAGGCTGCCCGTATGGCCACCTGGCACCTCGACATGGCCACCAGTGTGTTCACCTGTACCGACGAGCTCCTGCGGCTGCTGGGCACGGACAAGGGCCAGTTTGGCGGCACGCCCCAGGCACTCGAGAAATATATACACCCCGCCGACACGGAAACCTGGCGGAGCTTCTACCGCATGGCCTTTGCCGCATCCGGCCGGCATGAGGTGGAGTTCCGCGTCCTGCGCCCCAACGGCGCCGTGCGGTGGATCCTGACCCGTGGCGAAATCAGCCGCCGCAGCGACGGCACCGTGCGTGAAGCCTTTGGCATCATGATGGACATCACGGAGCGCAAATCCAGCGAGGAAGCCGCCGCGCGCCTCGCCGCCATCGTCACCCATTCAGAAGAAGCAATCCTGAGCAAGACGTTGTCGGGCATCGTGACAAGCTGGAACCGCGGTGCCGAAACCTTGTTCGGATACACGGCCGCCGAAATGATCGGCGAACCCGTGATGAAAATCGTGCCCGTCGAGAATGCCAGCGAGGAAGCGCGCATTCTCTCCACCATCAGCAGGGGCGAAACGATTGCGCCCTACGAGTCCGTGCGCCTTCGCAAGGATGGCACCCGTGTGCATGTCTCGGTTGCAGTGTCACCCATTCGCAACGCGGCAGGCCAGGCCGTGGGCTGTTCCACAATCGCGCGCGATATCACTGAGCGCCGGCGATATACGGAGATCGTGCTTCAAAACGAGGCGCGCCTGCGCCTCGCCCTGCGCAGCGCCCGCGCCGGCGCCTGGGATATTGATCTCGTCCGCAATCACCTGCATTGGACGCCGGAGATGTTCGTGATCTACGGCCACGACCCGGCGCAGGGCGTGCCCCCCCGCGAGGCCCGCGACTCGCAGATCGATCCAGCGCACCGCTCGCGGGTGAAGCGTCAGTTTGACCAGGCCCTTGAGGCGGGTGGCTCCTTCGCGCTGGAGTTCCCCATTGCGCGGCCGGACGGCTCACTGATCTGGACGTCCGTTGTCGGCGACGTGGTGAAGGACGAGAACGGCCAGGCGATCGGCGCACGCGGCATCGACCAGGACATCACCGAGCGCAAGAACTGGGAGAAGCGGCAGGCGATGCTGCTGAAGGAACTGTCCCACCGGGTGAAGAACACCCTTGCCGTCATCCAGTCGATGACGCGGCAGACATTGCGCTCCAACAGTGATCCGGAGAAATTCGTCGCGGCCTTCGAAGGCCGCATCCGCAGCCTCGCCGCTTCTCACAGTCTCCTCACGGATGTGGACTGGAAGGGCGCGGGGCTGGTGGACATTTTGCGCAGTCAGCTCGAAGGCATGGTGGACAGCATGGATGAGAGCTTCACACTTCGCGGCCCCGACGTCACGGTGCCGGCGGGTGCAGCAACGCAGCTGGGCCTGGTGCTGCATGAGCTGGGCACCAATGCAAGCAAGTATGGTGCGCTGTCACGGCCCGGCGGCCATATCGACATCGTCTGGACGCTTTACGGCAACAAGCTCCGGCTCGCCTGGCGTGAACGCGGTGGACCGCGCGTGACCGGGCCGTCACGCGAGGAGGGATTCGGCACCTCGCTCCTGCTCTCCAGCGCGGACAAGGTTACACGCCGGTTCCTTCGCAACGGATTTTCCTGCCGCCTTGAGTTCATGCTTTAGCCCGCACGGATTGAATACGGGCGGAACATCACCCGCACGCCGGCGTTTTTTCTCCATGGGCGCAATCCCGCGCCGCGAGAGGAGAAGACCGACATGGCAACCGCAAGACCCAATCATGCCCTTGTCTCCAGCGAAGACGTGGAAGGCACCACCGTTTACGACAAGGACGGCGAGAAAATCGGCGAAGTCGAACGGCTCATCATCGACAAGGTCTCCGGCCGCGTTCACTACGCCGTCGTCAGCTTCGGCGGCTTCATGGGCCTCGGCCACAGTCACTATCCATTGCCTTGGGATGCGCTGTCCTACGACACGTCTCTCGATGGCTTCCGCACCAATGTCAGCGAGCAGCAGGTGCGCGATGCACCGGAATTCAGCGACGACTCGTGGAAAGACCGCAACTGGGAGCGGAACATCCACACCCACTATCAGGTGGAGCCCTATTGGGGCGCCGACATCTGATCTGACGTTCCGCCAGGCGTACAAAAAAAAGAGGAGAAGCAGATGCTTCTCCTCTTCTTTGCTTCGCGACTGGAAGATCAGGCGGCGGCGCGCTGGTTCACCGCGTCTTCGGCGATGTCGGACAGCTTCTGGTCAGCCGACTCTTCTTCATCGAGCGTTTCCTGCATGATGTCGGCCGCCTCGTTCCAGCCCAGTTCCTTGGCCCAGGCGATCAGGGCGCCGTAGCGGGCCATCTCGTAGTGCTCCACGGTCTGAGCCGAGGAAATGATCGCAGCATCCATGGCACGGTCATCCTTGATGTCTTCGAGCACTTCGTTCGCCTCTTCCAGCAGGCCTTCCAGCGCTTCGCACTTCTTGGCCTGGGGCTTGATTTCACAGGCCTCGAACACCTGCTCCAGGCGGGCGACGTGGGTTTCCGTTTCGGCGGCGTGGCTGTTGATGGCGTCCTTGAGCTCCTGGTCCACGGCCTTCTTCTCCATGGTCGGCAGCGTCTTCACCAGTTTCTTCTCGACATAATACATGTCCTTGAGCGTCTCGGTGAACAGGTCTTCAAGCGTCTTGATGGGCATTTTACTTCTCCTGGTGGGTTTTCAGTTGTGATGGACGGCAGGGGTGGCCGCGTGCGAACCGGCAGGCTGCAAGGGTCAGTCCTTGCGATCGGCGTGTTCGGGCAGTTTCGACCGTTTCGTCTCGGCGAATTCCTCAAGTTCCTGGATCGACATGGAATCATACATTCCGCGCGATGCCCCCTTGAGTTCGCTCACCGGTGCCTCACCCCTTTTTGCGGCGAGTGCGGCTCCGGCCGCTTTCTGCTGGGCTTTGGATTTCGCTGGCATGACCCGGTCTCCTTTCAGCTTGCAGGTCAGAGGAGAAACGCCGCCAATCGCCCTTCCGTTCCTCTCAAAACAGGAACCAAGTCTGCGGGCTGACGTTTTTGGCTGCGTAACAGCAAAAGGAGAAGCCCATGCGCGGCGTTGTCTTGTGGTTCCTTGGAGTGCCGATTTCCGTGATCATCCTGCTCTATCTTTTTCACGTGATCTGAAAACAGATGGGGCGGCTTGCTTTCGCAAACCGCCCCATTTGAAAACCGGGCTGGACTAGATGCGGCCGGTCAAGGCCAGGATCACCACAATCAAAAGCAACAAACCGAGCCCACCCGACGGGCCGTACCCCCAACCGCGGCTATAGCCCCAGCTGGGCAGTGCACCGATCACGACGAGGATCAGGAGGATAATCAGAATTGTACCCAAGGTCATTGTCAGCTTCTCCCTGTTGACTGAATGCCTAACGACACCAGCGGAAAAAAGTTCCCGTATGACTACGTGTCCGAAGTGTCGCCCTCGCCGCTCTTTCCCGACTGCGACATGTCGATGTCCAGGAGGGACGCCAGCCGTACGCGGGCACGGTTGACGCGGCTTTTGACGGTGCCGACAGCGACCTGCGTGATCTCGGCCACTTCCTGATAGGAGAAGCCTGAAGCGCCGACGAGGATGATGGCCTCGCGCTGGTCGTCAGGCAGCTGCTGCATGGCGACGCGCAGATCCGCCACATCGAGGTGGGCTTCCTGGTTCGCCGGCGATGACAACTGGTTGACCAGCTCACCATCCACGTCTTCCACCTCACGCTTGCGCTTCTTCTTGCGAAGCTGGCTGAAATATTCATTGCGGAGGATGGTGAAGAGCCAGGCCTTCATATTTGTGCCGGGCTGGAAATCGTTCTGATGGTTCCACGCCTTCATCAGCGTTTCCTGGACGAGGTCATCGGCGTAATCCGATTTCGCCGACAGCGACAGGGCAAACGCCCGCAGACGCGGAACCACAGAGAGCATCTGCTTCTGGAATTCGTTCTGCACGTCATCAGTGGCAGGCGGATTTGCGGCCTTCAAAACCGGAACTGTCAATGTCAGTCCTCCGTTCCCGGCGGGCGCTTCTTGTCAAGCTGCTTCAACAGGTCGATGAACCTGTCCGGTACGGGTTGATTGGCGACATCCTCGTAGTAATCCTTCAAACGCCGTCCGATCAGATTGAAGATCTTGGAATTGGGTGGGGATTGAGTTGCCGGTTTCAATTGCGGTTTTTTCCTGTTTTTAGGATCGTCGTCCTCGCGAGTCGTCATGGAAAACCCCAGCTTCGTCCGGCTCACAGCCGACACTTGTTCTTTAAACCGCACCGCATTTAAGCCGATCACGGCGTCTCTTAAGAATGTCCGGCGCGGCCCCGGGGTTCCAGCGGCAAAAAAAATTCTGTCAAACCGGAACCCGAAACGCAGGAGTTGCGTTTTAACCCCACGCCAAGTGTCTTGGGTGCAGAGGGAGGTCGCATGGGTCTGTCTACACAGGTGGCAATGTATTTGCCGCAACTTCGCAGGTTTTCCAGAGCCTTAACAGGCAGCCAACAGTCGGGGGATGCCTACGTTGCAGCCGTCTTGGAGGCGCTGATAGCCGAGCCCACCGCCTTGAATCAGGATTCCAACATCCGGGTCGAACTGTACCGCATATTCTGCAAGTGGTGGGAGTCCATTTCACTCAACCTTCAGTCGGCCCCTGCGGGATCAGAGCCGAGCTGGATCGCCGCGGCGCAAAAACGCCTCTCCGGCATGCCGCCGCTGGCGCGCGAAGCCTTCCTGTTGATGACGGTTGAAGGCTTCTCAATCGACGAGATTTCCACCGTCCTCGGCCGCACGGTTTCCGAGGTGCAGTCGCTTGTCGAAGAAGCGTCCAACGCCATCGTGGAGCAGGTGGCCACCAATGTGATGATCATCGAGGACGAACCGATCATCGCGATGGACCTTCGTGAAATCCTCGAAAGCCTGGGCCACGCCGTCACCGGTGTGGCACGCACGCGCCGCCAGGCCGTGGATCTCGCGGCCCAGAAGAAACCCGGTCTCATCCTTGCCGACATCCAGTTGGCGGACGGAAGCTCGGGCATTGATGCCGCAAATCAGATCCTCGCCGACTTCGAGGTGCCGATCATCTTCATCACGGCATTCCCCGAACGCCTGCTGACAGGTGAACGTCCCGAGCCCGCGTTCCTCATCACCAAGCCCTTCACGCCAGACATGGTGAAGGCTGTCGTGAGTCAGGCCCTGTTCTTCGAAACCAAGGCGCGCGCGGCGGCTTAAGGCCGCCCGCAATGGAACTTTTCTGCATCCTCCGCGTTTAATCGGGAGGAGGACGAGATGGTCAGATTTTGCACATTATTCGCCGTGGCTGCGACAACTCTGTTGCTGGCTGCCACTGGCCTTGCGGGAGCATTTGCAAGCGTTGCGATGCTCGCCGGCGCGGTGACGCTCTTTGGCGTAGCCGTGGCGCTCTGCAATTCAGGCCTCAGCGAAAGCTGACACAAAATCCTCTCATCCGTTTCACTCAATCAGGAAGGATCGCTGCCATGAACTGGGATCGCATTGAAGGCAATTGGAAGGAATTCAAGGGCAAGGTCAAGCAGCAGTGGGGCAAGCTCACCGATGACGACCTGACCACGATCGACGGCAATCGCGATGAACTCGAAGGGCTCCTCCAGCAGCACTACGGCTATGCACGCGACAAGGTGCAGAGCGATGTTGACAGCTGGCTGACCCGCATGTGACCGAAATTCCCTCCCCCAACTGAACGGCGGAACCGCAAGGTTCCGCCTTTTTTATGCGTGTCTTGGGCGCGCTGAAATCCTATTGGGAGGGGAATTCGATCTCGCGGACGCTCTCGTCTCGCGGAAACGAGATGCGCCACTGGGCATCGTTCAACTTCTGAAGACCGTCCATCGCCCCAGGCTCCGCTCCGCCGCGAACGATCGTGATCTGCAGGCGCGCCTTGCCCCGCCGCACCGTCACGCGCGTGCGGTCCCACCCGGTTGGAAGGCGGGGAGAGACACGAACAGCATCTCCGTCCCAGCTGAGGCCGAGCACCGCTTCGATGCCGGCGCGGTAGAGCCAGGCTGCGGCCCCCGTGTACCACGTCCACCCCCCGCGGCCGACGTGTGGTGCTACCGAATAGATGTCGGCGACCATCACATAAGGCTCAACCTTGTAGCGCGCCGCATCTTCGGGCGTGCGCGCGTGATTGACTGGGTTGAGCTGGTTGAACAGGGACACGGCTTCGTCCACCTGGCCCAATTGCATCAGGGCAAACACCGACCAGATTGCGCCATGGCTGTACTGCCCGCCGTTCTCGCGCAAACCCGGCGGGTAGGCGCGGATGTAGCCGGGATCGGGCTGCGAGGAATCAAATGGCGGTGTAAACAGCAACGCCAGCCCGTCCTCCGGCCTTATCAGCTGCTTGCGCACCTCCGCCATGGCGGATGCTGCACGGTCGGGTACAGCCGTTCCCGCCAGCACCGACCATGACTGTGCGATGGCATCAATCCGGCACTCGCTGCTGTCCTTGGATCCAAGCGGGGTACCGTCATCAAAATAGCCACGCCGGTACCACGCCCCGTCCCAGCCATGTTTCTCAACGGCTGTGGTCAAGGATTTGATCGCGTCTTTCCAGCGCGTGATGCGAGCGGTGTCGCCGCGCCTCTCGCTTTCGGGCAGGATCGTCTTCAGTGTGGCAATGAGGAACCACGCCAGCCACGTGCTCTCGCCCCTTCCCTTTTCGCCTACGCGATTGAGACCGTCATTCCAGTCGCCACCGCCAATCAGCGGCAGGCCGTGTGGTCCGCGCGTAAGGCTGTGCTCCAGCCCAATGCAACAATGATCATAAAGCGACGCCGTCCGGTCCGAGACGTGCGGCGGGAAATAGGCATCATGTTCCGCCGGCTCCAGCACGCGCCCTTCCAGAAATGGCAGTGCTTCATCCAGTATGGCCGCGTCGTTGGTGACGCTGACATAATGCATGGTGCAATAGGTCAGCCAGGCAGCATCATCGCTGATGCGCGTGCGTGTGCCGGCACCGGTTTCAGGCAGCCACCAATGCTGCACGTCGCCTTCCGGGAACTGACGCGATCCGGCCCGCAGGATGTGGGCACGCGCGATATCCGGGCGTGCAATGCACACGGCCATCGAATCCTGCAATTGATCCCGGAAGCCATAGGCGCCACTCGCCTGGTAGGTGCCGGAGCGCCCCAGCATGCGGCAGGCCAGTGCCTGATACATGAGCCAGCCATTGAGCATCACGTTCATCGCGCCATCGGGCGTCTCGACCTGAACGGCGGAGAGCGTGTCGTCCCAGAAGGCGCGCACATCACGCAACAGCGCCTCGACATCTGCGCCACGGTATTTCTGGACCAGCGACCGCGCACTCTCCACGCTGGACGTTGCCCCGATGAGCACGATCACCTCGACAGGCGTGGCGGCGGAAACCGTGACCACCTGCTGCAGGGCCGCGCACGGATCGAGGCCAGCACCGAAGGCGCCGGAAAGGTCCGCGCCTGACATCACCTCTGCCGGAGCGGTGGAAGTGCCATAGGCTCCGAGGAAGGCATGCCTGTCGCCCGTCATGCTGGTCTGCTTGCCGGCAAGATCGAAGAACACGATCTGATCGCCGAATTCCGGCGTCCATGGATTGCGCGCCATGAGCGCACCGGTTTCCGCGTCCAACGACGTCTGGATATGGAAGGCGGTCGCGCCGCGCGAGGCACCCAGCACAAGCTCGGCGAAGAACGTCACCGACAGTGTTTGCGGCGATGGTGAGGTGGAACGCAACCGCAAACGGCTGATTTTCACTGGTCCATGCACCGGCACGAGGTGCGTCAGTTCCATCGCCAGCGCGCCGTGCTGCGATTCATGCACGGTGTATCCAAAGCCGTGGCGCGTGCGGAATGTGGCATTGGCCTGTTTCACGGGCGCGATGCATGGACTCATGAGTTGTCCGCTGCGCAGGTCGCGCACATAGAAGATTTCCGATGGCGCATTGACCACCGGATCATTCGCCCAGGGGGTGATTTGCCGTTCACGCGCGTTGGCATACCACGTATAACCACCGCCATTCGCCCCGGCATGCGTGCCGAATTCGCCATTCGCGATGACATTGATCCACGGCGCAGGCAGCGGCTTCGCAAGATCATGGGGAATGACATATTCACGGCCATCCCCGCTGAACCCGCCCCATCCATTGAAGAACTGGAGATCGGGAGTCGCAAGAGGCACGCGCGCTGGCGTCAGGTAGGCGGGGTCTTCCGCAGGCATGCGCGCTGGCGCCCGTGCCGGAAGCTGCATGCGCGACACCTGGCGCGACAAGGCGCCGGCCCTTGCGTGCAGAGTGACGCGCGCCACCGCAGGCAACAGGGCCACCGTCTCGGCTGGCAGGAGGTCGGCACGCAAGGCGAACACCTGCCCGCTGCCTTCTGTCGTGCCCATCGCCGTCTGCGACTTGCGGACAAGATCCTCGATCGCCGCTTGCAGGTCCTGCATGTAGGATGCGCGCCGTTCATTGAGGATGACGAGATCGACGGCAAAGCGCTTGGCAGACCAGTAGCCGTGTCCGCGCAGCAACTGCCGGATGATGTCCAGGTCTTCCACCGCATCGATCCGGATCAGCAGGATCGGCCGCACGCCCGAAACGCCCGAAGCCCACAGCCGCGTCTGTTCACGCGCCTGCTGCTGCAACGCGGTGGACGACGGCCGTGCGGCTGCTGACGCGTACACAATAAGGTTGGCCAGGCGGCGGAAAACCTCGGCCTCGCCCCCTTCGACAGCGAAATGGCGGAGCTGCACGCGCGAATGAGTCCAGGCGAGAACGCTGGCGCGTTCATAGGCGGCGCGCTGCCGGTGGCTGTCCACAAGATCAAGAACGCCTTCACGGCTCTCGGCCACCACGGTCCACACACTCCAGCAAGCTTGCTGGCCCGCCGCCACGCGCAGCCGTTGACGCAGGGCGAACACGGGATCAAGAACAGCGCCCGTCGCACCGTCCAGCGTCTTTCCCGGCCGGAAGGCCTGCGCCGTGGACAGGGTGTTGCCCAGGCCAAGGAACTGCGCCCGCGACGTCTCGAATTCTATTGCACTGGCGCCATCAGAATAGGGCACAAGGAACTGTGCGGCCCACACCTGGGGGTCCGACACCTCGCGCCGCCGCCGCATGGCGATCACGGCTCCCAGCTCCGGCACGAATTCCGTGACCACGAAGAGCTTCGAAAAGGCGGGATGCGCCGCATCCGCCGCGGGCGGTGCCAGGGCCAGCTCCATGTAGCTGGTAATCTCAATGATCTGCGAACGCGACGAGTTGTTCACCACATTGACCCGGCGGACTTCTGCATCGCTCTCGTTCGAAACGACGCACTGCAACGTGGTGGTGAACGGGCCATCCACCCGTCGCAGTGCAACCTTGTCTTCGGAAAACTCCGCCCCGTAGTCCTCTGGCTCGCGGACCCGGGGGCTGTATCCCGCCGACCAGCGCTTGCCGCCCCGCATCTCGCGCAGGAAAATGAAATGACCCCAGGGGTCACAGACCGGATCCTCGCGCCAGCGGCTGATGGCGATTCCGCGCCACGATAGGGAGCCGCTTCCCGTCGCCGTGATCATGGTCGTGAGGTGGCCGTTGGACAGCAGTTGCACATCCGGATTGCCGGTTCGCCGCGGATCGACAGCCCGCGGCGCCGCGGCCTCGGCCTCGCTCTGCATGTCCGGCGGCGCGGTGGCGATGCCGGCCATCGGGACGGGCACTTCCTCCGGTGCACGCTCCTGCAGCAGCAATTCCGCGGCGCGTACGATGTTCTCTTCATGAAAGTTGTTGCGGATGCGGTGGCCGAGAACTGTGTTCAGGATGGACGTGATCGTCATGCCCTGGTGATGGGCGAAGTAGGCCTTCACCACCACATGGGTTTCGCCCTCGGGCAGGCGCGCAGGTGTGTAGTCAACGGACTCGTAGAAGCCATAGTCGCCGCGTGCGCCCACGCCATCCAGTATGCGCAGGTTGGCAGCTGCTTCCTGTGGCGCGAACATGGAGGCGAGAGCCGTTGCATAAGGTGCCACAACGACATTGGCAGCAAGGCCACGCTTCAACCCCAGACCCGGCACGCCAAAGTTTGAATACTGGTATGTCAGATTGCGGTCGCGCGCGCTGAAGGCCGATTCCGATATTCCCCACGGCACGCCGAGCTTCTTGCCGTATGCAATCTGCTGCTGCACCACGAGCCGTATCGTCTGGTCGATCAGGCTGGCCGACGGCGGATCAAGTACGATGGCTGGCATGATGTATTCAAACATCGAGCCCGACCACGAGACGAGCGCGGCGCGTCCATTGACAGCAGTCACAGGACGGCCCAGCCGGAACCAGTGCCGCGCCGGCAGATCGCCCTTGGCAATGGCGAGGTAACTCGCAAGTGCGGCTTCTGACGCCAGCATGTCGTAACAGCTTTCGTCGAGCGCATGTTCAGTCACACGGTAACCGATGGACATCAGGTTGCGGCGCGGGTCGGAGAGAAATCCGAACTGCATGGCCAGCGCAATCCCATGGGCATCATCTGCCGCAGCCGTGAGCCGCTTCGTCAGGTCTGCCATCACCTGCGTGTCAATCGACGCCTCGGCAAAATGCTGCTCCACGGTCTCACGCAGCGCGGACGCCCAGTGCCGCACGTTCTCGGCCGCCGCTGGTTCGGCATCACGCACGGCAAGCGTGGTGAGATCAGCGATTGAAGAGGCCTGCATCGCCAGCGCAATGAGGCGGGCGGCAAGCATTTCCGGTGCCGCGCGGGCCGCCTCGACGCCTGCTGTGAAGGCATCAAACATCGTGCGCAACTGCTTGTGCCGCGCCACATGCTCCCGCTGTCCCGTGAGCAGCCCCGCCAACTCCTCGCGCAGGATCGCCAGCACATCATTGAGACCTTCAAGCCGTTCGGCCGCGGGAGCCGGATGCTGGCACCACTGCCGGCACATGTTCGCCACGGCAAGGAGATGACCCGCAAGATTTCCGCTGTCGACGGACGAGACGTAACGCGGCTCCAGCGGCGCAAGTGACTGCGTGTCGTACCAGTTGAGGAGATGGCCATTCAGCTTCTCCAGCCTGTGGACGGTGGCAAGCGTCGCCTCAATGCGCTCGACCGCCGTCACGGCATTGATCCAACCGAACTCCCGTGCACTGGCAACCGACAGGAGATAGAGCCCGATGTTGGTAGGCGACGTGCGGTGGGCGATGACTGGCTTCGGATCCTCCTGGAAATTGTCCGGGGGGAGATGATTTTCGTCCGGGCCGGTGAAAGCCTCGAAGTAGCGCCATGTGCGCCGCGCCGTGGTACGCAGCAAGGCGCGGTCTTCCGGCGCCGCCACCAGTTCGTCCTTGGGCGTTGCCGGTTCGCTCATCAGATGCGCCACGGCGGGGGCGAGCAGCCAGGCGATTGCAAAGGGCATGGCCGACAACAGGACACCATCACCACGCAGCAATGCCAGGCCGAATACCGCAGAGCCGATCAACACGCTGGGCCACATCAGCGCATATTCCGCACCAAGGCCCCGCCTGCTGTTCGCCGCCACCTGTGCTGCTGTCGTCCATTCCAGCAAATGCTTGCGGCTGTAGGCGAGGCGGTAGACTGTGCGGGCGATGGCATCGGCATGCATCCAGGCCTGATGGGCGAGAAGCACGATGTTGCTGGCCGTTACCAGAACCGATTGCAGCGTGTCATTGGCAATGCGGCGCAACTGGCTGGTGAGAGTGACTGTGCCGATGCGCAAGCTCGACCCACCGAACAGCGGCAGGAACACCGGGATGTAGGCGGTGAGGATGACGAAGGAGATCCATGCGGCCGAGCGATGATTCGGCAACCACGTCCATCCCGCGAGAAGCGCCAGCATCACCACGATCGGCTGCACGGAGCGTCGCAGATTGTCGAGCATCTTCCACTGGCCGACGGCGGAGATGTCCGGTGGCCGTTGCGAGGATCGGGGGGCCCTTCCGAACAACCACGGCATCAACTGCCAGTCGCCGCGAATCCAGCGATGCTGCCGCGCCACAGAGACGGAGTAGCGTTCCGGAAAATCCTCGACCACTTCGACATCGCTGACCAGCGCGGCGCGGGCGAGATTGCCCTCGAATAGGTCGTGACTGAGCATGGTGTTCTCGGGCACGCAGCCCGCCAGGGCCGCTTCAAACACATCAACGTCGTAGATGCCCTTGCCTGTGAACGAGCCTTCGCCGAACAGATCCTGGTAGACGTCGGAGACCGCGAACACATACGGATCGATGCCCCGGTGGCTGGAATAGAGCCGCTGATAGGGCGATCCCCCGTGCCCCACGGGCAGCGAGGCCGTGACCCGCGGCTGCAGGATGCCATAGCCACTCGTCACTCTCCCCGTGTCGGCATCAAAATGTGCCTGATTCAGCGGATGCGCGATCTTGCCAACAAGCCGCCGCACGGAATCCCTGGGCAAGCGCGTGTCGGCATCGAGTGTGATCACATAGCGCACATCCATGGCGAGCTTGCCGCCAATCACCATGAACGATGTGTCCGCCCAACCGCGCAGCAATCGGTTGAGTTCGTGGAGTTTGCCGCGCTTGCGCTCCCAGCCCATCCACCGCTCCTGCGCGGCATTCCATTGCCGGAACCGGTGCAGCAGCAGGAATCTGTCTCCGCCATGGCGGCGATTGAGCGCCGCGATGCCGGACAGCGCGGCGTTCAGCAACTCCATGTCGTCGGCAGCATGCTCAGCTGGCGCGTCCGTCCAGTCGGTCACCAGAGCAAACTGGCAAACGCCACGCGGGTTGGAGAGGAAGTGAATCTCCAGCCGCTCCGTCAATTCCTCGATTGCCGAATGGGAGGTGAGGAGCGAGGGGATGACAACAAGCGTGCGCAGCTCCGCCGTCGGCCCATCCATGATCTCCAGTCCCGGCAGCACAACGGGCCGCAGTAATTGCGTGACGGCAAAATTCACCATTGCCAGGCTGCTTTCGAAGGATAGGGCAATGCCAAGCGTAACGAAAACCACAAACACGGGCGTTGCCATGGGCGCACTGAGCAGCGGCACAAGACCGATCCATACAACGAAGGCCGTCAGAAGGATCGCTAGACCGAGATAGCCTGCAAGGCCGCTGCCGCGCAGGGCGGCGGCAAGCCTCTTCTTCGGCGGCCGGCGATAGCTGATCTGACGTTCGAATGCGTCTCTGCCTGGACCGACAATGTAGTATCCGGCGCTGGAGGAAGAAGCAGGCCTGTCCGCCGGCACATCGCGCGACGAACTCAGCACCTGTTCCGTTACCTCGATCTCGCTCAGTGGAGAATGCGCCGACAGGTCTTCAATGCCGCTGCGATAGGCATTGCGCGTCTGGAAATCCATGTCGCCATACTGGTCGGAACTGCGCAACAGGCTATCGACCTTGCTCACGCGGTCGAACCAGTCTTCCCAATGGTAGTCCGAGATGAAACGCAGGCTGGTGATCAGGTTCTGCATCGTCACCGTGGCCATCGCCTGCCGGTGATGCTCATCGGCAATGGCACTGTCAAAGTCATGACCCAGCCGCCCCACTTCGGTGCGCAATCGCTCGACGAGATTGGAATCGGCCTGGTCCTGATCGCGGATGCGCTTCATCAGTTGCACTGTGAACGACAGCCGCTCCGGCGCCGATGTGCCATTGGAGAAGACATCAAGGAGACGGTCCACGTCGATCCTGCCATCAAGCAGCATCTCCGCCCGTTCGTCCGCCAGCTGCCGCATGCGCCGCAAGGCAGCCGTACGTGCCGAGATGCGCCGCAGGTTTTCGATGAGGACGAGGCGCAGGCTGATGGCCGCTGCCCAGAGCTCACCGATCGTGAGCGGGCGCACATCCTGGTAGGCGTTGATGAAGGCGATGAACATCGCCGAATCGAAGCGGCTGTCCGTGTGGGCGATGAAGGCCCAGGCAATGCCGAAGATCTGAGGATGACCAGCCAGCGGGCCGGAAGCAATCTTGGGCAATTGCCGGTAATAGCTGGCAGGTAGATCTTCGATCGCCTGACGGATATGGCTTTCGATCAGGTAGTAATTGTCGATCAACCATTCTGCTGCGGGAGTGACCGGCTTTCCGTCTGCCGCCGCTTCGGCAAGTTCGGTGTAGGATTTGAGCAGCACACGCGCGTTGTTGTGCAACCGCGTGACCACGGTTCGCACCGGCACATAATCATGACTGATCTCTTGCGACTGGGCCAGGCTTGTCGCGTGCGCGCAAAACCGCTCCACCCCGAACAACTCTGCCCGAATGGGCTGATCGTCGCTCCAGATGCCATCTCCATCATGCGAATTGCGCTGCCATGGCAACTGCATGTTACATCACTTCCAATTGCGCTGTGAAAGCGTCTGCCCGTTTATGCTCACATGCAACTCAACGCTGAAGGCGCCACAGGGTTCCATCCCGGACGTTCATTTCTGCATTGCTTCCAGCGCGGGATCAGGATGGGTTTTTTGCCACATTCGCATTTGCTGATGCTTCGTTGGCGTTATCTCCTTGGCCGGAAAGGAATTCACCCACAGGGTTCAGCACGGGCAGGTGACTGCAGAACACCCGCAACGTGACGAGGAAGGGAACCGCCATGATGATCCCGGCGATGCCCCAGGCCCAACCCCAGAACGCCAGCGCGATGAGAATGGCAACGGAATTGATGGACATGCGGCGGCTCAAAACCGCAGGTGTGACGATCTGTGTCTCGATGCCGATGATCGTCATGTAGACGGCCGGCGCCAAGACCGCCTGACCCCAGTTTGAAAAGACCATGATGGAAACAAAGCCGGAGATGATCACGCCGGCAATGGGGCCGAGATAGGGAATGAAATTCAGCGCAAACACCAGGAAAGCCCAGAAGTGCGGCATCGGCATGCCAATGAGCCAGAAGCTCACCCCAACGATGGCACCCAGGCCGGCATTGATCGCGGTAATCGTCAGCAGATAGCTGGAGACGTCACGCTCCACGTCGAAGACGATGCGGAGAGCATTTTTCTTGTCGTCAAGGCGCGGCATGACGCGGATCAGCTTTTCGTAGAACAGGTCACCCGAGGCCATCAGGAACAGCGCAATGACAAGCGCGCTGCTGAGCGTGATGGTGACATTCACGGGATAAGTTGCGATGAAGTTCGCGATGGTGGGCAGCACAGGTTGCCGCACCACAACTTCGGGTGTGGTCGCAGTGCCGCCCTCCGTGGCCGGAGCCGCGATGGTCTGCGACACGTCGAGAATGTGTTTGAACCACTCCAGCAGCGACGCATTGCGCTGCAGGAAGGTGCGCTGAACCTCGGGCCAGCGATTGATCCAGTCCGTCATGGCGCTGCCGAACACGGCAGCAATCACCAGCAGCAAGACTGCCAGCGCGAGCGCAATGCCGGTAGTGGTGACCCAGGCTGGCATGCCCCGCTTCGACATCCGCCGGATGAAGGGGCGAAACGTCAGGGCAATAAAGAAGGCGAAAGCGACGGGAACAAGGAATTCCTTGCCGATCACGGCCGCTGCGGTGATTGCGATAAGCAGAAGGCCGATCAACGCATTGCGGATATGCCGCAGATGAGACGACTCGCGCGTCTCGTTGATGCCTTGCTCCCGGTCGCCTGCTGCGCTCACCCGGCGGATCCTCCTTGATCGCAATATGGCCAGCCCAAACGGAAGAAGCGGCGCCGGAGCGCCGCTTCGGGCTGGATCATTCTAGCGCCGGCCAGAGCGGCGTCCGCCGCGCTGGCGGCCACTCGACTGCCACGACATCATGGAATTGGCAGGCCACATCACACCGATGAGCAGCCCGATGCCAAGACCGATGGCGCCCAGCATCAATGGCCGCTCATTGGCCATGCTGCGGATCGATGCCATGTCTGGGAGCGTTCCGGGCAGTTCACGCGCCGCGGAATCGGCCCAGGAATAGGCACCGCTCAGGGCATCCCGGCCACGGGCAGCATAGCGGGAGGCGCTGCTGCCATAGGATGAGAGCGCCGACGTGGCGGACTGGCGTTGCTGCCGGCCACGGCCGGACGCCTTGGATTTCGCCTTGCGGCCGCCACGTCCGTGGTCGCGTCCGTTAGCCTTGCGCGCCGGGCTCTTCGCCTTGCTCGTTGCGGATTCGGTTGTCGTCGTCGTGACCATGGTGTCCTCCTTTGGTCATTGTGTTGGATTTTCGCCGTGTGGTCTGTTTGCCGCTACCGGCAGGGCCGGACGCGTGATCTTCACCGTCGCGAGCGGAGATCGTCTTTGTGAGGTACAGCGCCGCCGCCATCAGCCCTGCGAACACGACCGGCCGCCCGCGCACGGCTTGCGGGAGGCCCCGTGTGAGTTTGCCGAGCCCCGTGGAATCCACGAGGTCTTTTGCCAGCGCTTGCACACTCAGGCGCTCACGGAGTTCCCCCAGTGTATCCTGAAATGCCCGCCGCCGTGCGTCGGCATCGCGAGCCAGCGCCTGCAAATCCCGTTTCATGGACGTGCCCCTGATTTCCCGCTGTCAAACATCCAGCGGTAGACAGCACTGACAGGCTTGGCCGGCTTGACGTGCAAAATCGACCAGCGGCCAAGCAGGGCCATGACGACCAAAAGCACCACGCCAACAATGACGCCCGCCAGACTTTCTTCCATGGGCCACTGCGACAGGTATCTTACGGCCGCCTGTGCCAGGACGACGATGGCCGCAAATCCGACGAGCAGCGCCACGACGCCCATCACAACGCTCGTGATGATGCGCCGGGCAATGGCTCCCGTTTCCGCCTTGGTCAACGAAGCCTCTGCTTCGGCCCAGGACCGGCCATCTTCAAACAGGCGCGTCGCCAGACCGATCAGCGAGGGCTGACCGTCCGATCCCGCACCCCGGCCCAGTCTAGGCATTGGCCCGGTTCTCGCTGCTGCGCGCCCGCTTGGCGGAAGCGCGGCGGCCAGATTTGTTCTTGCCGCGCTTCGAACTTGCACCACGTGAGCTGCGTGATGTGCTGGAATCGCCCTCGGGCCAGGCAAGCCGGGCCGCAAGCGCACCACCGGCCACTGCCGCAAAGAAGGTAGCCAGGGGACGGCGGCGTGCGAAATCTGCCGTATCGCGCAGAACGGTTTCCATATCGGCATTGCGCGCGTAGTCGGTCACCGTTTCCACGCTCTGGGAAATGGCGTCCACCTGGTTTCGCACCCAGGGGTAATCTTCGAGGCTCGCGGCAAAATCGGAGACGGCACTTCCGATTGCCTCGAATTCACGCGAGGAGAAGGCCCGTCGCCGCAAGCCCACCAGCTTGGCGAGGCTCAACGCATCTTCGACGAGATGAGATCCGCGCGACTGCTGCTGCGAGGAACGTCCGGAAGAATTCTGTTTCATGGTCACACCCATCCGCTACAGTTTTGACTGATGCTGCAACGCCCGGACGCGCCAAGGGTTCCATGCGAGTCTGGATGGTGTGAGGCTGAAATGCTGTGAAAGGTGCGGGCGTCAGCGCCGGCGCAGGATGCAGGAGATCAAGACGGCCAGGCATCCCGCAGAAAAGAGGAGCGCCCTCTTCCGCTCACGGGAGCAAGCGGAAGAGAAGCGCTCCAGCAGGATCAATCGTAAAGAACGGCAGCGATCTTCGGGTCGTTCATGTTGGACTTGTCGTACCAGTAGAAGCCCGTATCCATGATCTTCTCGAGCTTCTCGCCTTTGAGGGCCTTGGCCAGCGAGTTCACCACGCATTCGCCGATGCCGACGGGGTTCTGCGTGATCGAGCCGAGCAGCGTGCCGTCGTTGATGGCATCCTTCTGCGTCTTGCCGGAGTCGTAGCCGATGGCGACGATCTTCGAGCCCGTTTCCTTCTTGGCAACGGCGAGGCCGATGGCAGCGCCTTCGTTCGAGGCGAAGATGCCCTTCAGGTTCGGATAGGCCTGCAGCGTCGCCTTGATGTCATCGGCGGCCTTCAGCGCGTCGTTGGCATACTTGATGTCGACGATGTTGATCTTCGGATACTTTTCCTTGATGCGGTTCACGAAGCCGTCACGGCGGCCAATGCCCGTGGCAGAGGTCTGGTCGTGGATTTCGGCTGCGATGTCGCCTTCGCCACCGATGGCTTCAGCCATCTTGTCGGCGGCGGCGCCAGCGGCGTTCACGTTGTCGGTCGTGCAGGTCGTGAGCGGCAGGTCGCTGTCCACGCCCGAGTCGAAGGCAACGATCGGAATGCCGGCATCAGCGGCCTTCTGGAGGGCCGGAACCTGGGCCTTGGAGTCGAGAGCGGCAAAGCCGAGGCCCTGGGGCTTCTTGGCGATGGCGGCGTTCAGGATGTCGGTCTGCTTGTCGATTTCGGCTTCCGTGTTCGGGCCTTCGAAGGTGATCGTCACGTTGTTGGCCTTGGCAGCCGATTCAGCGCCGGCCTTCACAGCCTGCCAGAACTGGTGGCTGAAGCCCTTGGCAATGATCGGGAAATAGACGTCTTCGGCAAAGCTCGGTGCCGAGAGCATCGTGGCAGCGCCGAACAGGGCCACTGCGAACAGTTTCTTCTTCATGTTTCACTCCGTTGGTTTTTCACATGCCGCATCAGGTTGCGGCGACCATGTTGAACAGTATGTGTCCTCCCTGTCCTACATCTTTTTCCGCAGTGCGATGTCCACATACACTGCAATGATGATGATGACGCCCGTCACCACGATTTTCCACTCTTCCTGCACGCCCATGACGCGCAGGCCGTTGGTGAGAACGCTCATGATGAAGGCGCCGATGATGGTGCCCAGAACGGTACCGCGTCCGCCCGCAAGCGAAGTGCCGCCAATGACGGCTGCCGCGATGGCATCGAGTTCATAGCCAAGACCGAGGGCAGGCTGCGCTGAGTTGAGGCGCGAGGAGACGAGAAGTCCCGCCACGCCACAGATCATGCCGCTCATGCCGTAGGTGATGATCTTCCAGAAATCCACGTTCACGCCCGACAGGCGTGCCGCTTCCTCATTGCTGCCAAGCGCAAAGATGTAGCGGCCCAGCAGCGAACGGGTGAGCACGATCGAGGCCACGATGGCCACGCCGAACATCACAAACACGCCATTGGGAATTTCCAGGCCCGGAATGAGCAAGGTGACGGAGCTCTCGGGAGAAATGTACTGGTAGCTCGGCGTGTCGTTGAAATAGATGGGCTTTGCGCCCGAGAAGACGAGCGCCAGGCCACGGGCGATCTGCATCATGCCCAGCGTTGCGATGAATGGCGGAATTTTCAGCTTGGCGATGATGCTGCCGGAAAATCCGCCCATGACGGCACCTGATGCCAGCGCACCGGCAATGCCCAGCGGCAGCGGCATGCCGGCATTGGTGAGCACAAGGCCTGCCATCACCGCCGTCAGCGTCATCATGGTGCCAACGGCGAGGTCGATGCCGCCCGAAATGATGACGAGTGTCACCGCAACGCCCAGCACGCCGTTCACGGCGGTGGCCTGCATGATATTGACCATGTTGTTCCAGGCCGCGAAGTTCGGCGCAAAGATGCTGAAGAACAGCAACAAGGCCACCAGCACGACGAACGCCACCGCCTTCTGCATGGTGGCGATGGTGAAGAAGCCGGTCTTTTCCGTTTCGGCAGCGTTCAGGGCGGTGTCGGTCATTGTCCGGTCTTTCTCTGTATCAGGCGGCCTTGCCCCAGCCTTGCGCGGCGAGGGTCATGATCGATTCTTGCGTTGCGGTCTTGCCGTCCAGTTCGCCGGTGATGCGCCCTTCGCACATGACGATGACGCGGTGCGACAGCCGCAGGATCTCCGGCATTTCGGATGAGATCACCACAATGGATTTACCCTGCTCTGCGAGGCCCTGCAGCAGCTTGTAGATTTCTGCCTTGGCACCCACGTCGATGCCGCGCGTCGGCTCATCGAAGAAGAGAATGTCACAGTCACGCAGCAGCCACTTGGCGATGACGACCTTCTGCTGGTTGCCACCGGAAAGCAGACGTGTCTCCTGGTCCACCGAGGGTGTCTTCACTCTCAGCAGGTCCACGAACTGCTTGGAGGTGCGGCGCAGCGCCCCGTCCTGCATCCACACTTTGCCGCGGGTGAAGCGGGGCCACGATGCCATCGTGACGTTGTCACGCACCGACATGGGCGTCACCAGTCCGAAATGCTTGCGGTCTTCGCTGAGGTAGGCGAGGCCCAGTCTCACTGCGTCCTTGGGGCTCTTGATGGCCGCGCGCTTGCCGTGCACGTAGATTTCGCCGCTGTCGATCGGGTCGGCACCAAAAATGGCGCGCGCGACCTCGGTGCGGCCCGCGCCCATGAGTCCGGCAAAGCCCAGGATTTCGCCCTTGCGCACGGTGAAATTGATATCTTTCACGGCCTTGCCGCGGTTGAGACCGACAACCCGCAGCATTTCGGTATCGGTGCCCTGCCCTTCGGCGCGGCTGGCATCGGCCAGTTCACGCCCCACCATCATGGAAATGATCTTGGCCATGGACGTATCTGCCGCCGGCAGCGTGCCGATGTACTGGCCGTCGCGCATCACGGTGATGCGGTCGGCGATGCGCTTCACTTCATCCATCTTGTGGGTGATGTAGACGATGCCCACGCCCTGGGATTTCAGTTCCTTGATGATAGCGAAGAGATGCTCGACTTCCGTTTCGTTGAGCGCGGAGGTCGGTTCGTCCATCACGAGCACGCGGGAATTGAACGACAGCGCCTTGGCGATCTCGACCAGCTGCTGGCGCGCAACGGTGAGATGCCCCACTTCTTCGCGCGGGTTGATATTGATCTTCATGCGCTTGAACAGCGCCGCCGCATTTGCGTTCATCGTCGCTTCGTCGACGAACAGGCCGAAGCCCCGGCGCGGCTCGCGGCCAATGAAAATGTTCTGCGCCGCCGTCAGGTGGCTCATCAGGAAGAGTTCCTGGTGGATGATGCTGATGCCGAGATCCTGTGCCGCCTTGGGGCCGGGGATGGTGACAGGCTTGCCATCCACCATGATTTCGCCGTCGTCGGGCTGATACACGCCCGTCAGGATTTTCATCAGCGTGGACTTGCCTGCGCCGTTTTCGCCCATGAGCGCATGAACCTCACCGGCACGGAGATCGAACTGCACACCGCGCAGGGCGTGGACACCGGGAAAGCGCTTTTCGATATTGCGCATCACGATCTTCATCGCGGGTGCGGCAACGTCGTCACGCGGCTGTTGGATCGCCGGCGCGTCATGCGCTTTGCTCTTGGCATTCATGATGCCTGTTCCTCTCCCATGTGCGCAGCCACAGCGTGCCGCGTCTCATTTTATATTCAGCCTAGCAGCATTTGCACCGACGCCAAGAGTCAATGCTTGTCGGCGCTTTCCGTGCCAGGCCATGTTTCCCCTCTGGCTTGCTGCCATGTTTTTGGGAAAGCATTGCGTTGGAAAGAGCAGGACGTTCCGGCGCCGTGTCGGCAGGCACCAATCCTTTTCGCCATCGCCCGCATCGCCGACACGCTGCAGGCGCAGACAGCGGAGGAATGGATCAAGACGCCACCCCCGCGTGCCAGCGACCGATTCCATCCCAAAAATCTCAAAAATTTTCAAGAACAAATTTTTCCAGACTGCCAGTTTTGGAATATTTGTTTTGTTTTGACAACTTCCTATGCATAAACACCCAAGTTCATGAAATATTTGCATCACAATGATGCAAAATGAGTTACAATCTCATTAGATGGGTGGCAACACATGACCTTGTCCAGAAAAACAACCGTCCACGATCTCCTCATCTCCAAGGGCAGGCACAAGTGGGTGCAGGTCCATGTCGACAGTGCCGCGGAAGCGGCGGCCGCGACGGAAGCGGGCATCTCCATTCTGTCTTGCGAGCCGGACCATACGCTGGAAGGCATTCGCCGCGCCGCGCCCTTGGCGTTCATCTCCGCAGGTATGCCCCACGGCGCCGTGGCCACCGGCGATGAAGCCATCCGCTACGGCTTTGCCACGCTGCGGCGAGGGGCCGATGCGATCTATTGTTCGCAGTCCCCTGCCATCATCGAAGCCATGGCCCGCGAAGGCATTCCGGTGACGGGCCATGTCGGACTCGTTCCCGATCTTGCAGCATGGACAGGCTTTCGCGCCGTGGGCCGCACCGCCCTGGAAGCGCGCAAGGTGATGCAGAAAGTCAAGGACATCGAAAACGCCGGCGCGGCCTGTGTCGAAGTGGAAGTGGTGCCGGTTGAACTGGCCGATCACATCACAAGGTCAACCTCCATGATCACCATGGGGATGGGCTGCGGCAGCGTCTGCGACACGCAATACCTGTTCTCGTGTGACATCCTCGGAACGAACACGGGCCACTACCCGCGCCATTCCCGCAAATATGCCGACCTCGCCGCGATGGAGGAGGCCATGCAAAAGGAACGCATCCGCGCCTTCCAGAGCTTTGTGGTGGATGTCGGCGGCGGCGTCTATCCCCAGCCAGGCCATGAAGTGCATATGGACGCAATACAATTGAAACAGTTCCGCGCGTCAGCCGGAATCGAATGAGGGCAACCATGAAGCGTGTCACCGTCGCCGACATCATGGAGGAAACCGGCCTTTCCCGCGCCACGGTTGACCGCGTGCTCAATGGCCGTGGCCGTGTGCATGCCCGTACCAAACACGTTGTCCATGAGACGATCCAGCGGCTGCAAAGTCCCGCGGGCACAGACCGCTTCGCCCCATCGGCAGACATGCTGCTCCGTGTGGGCCGCGGCATGACCCGGCAGATGACGGCGGTGTGGGAGGCGCGCGGCGTGAAAGGCGATATCCACGATGTCTATGACGCCACGGAAACCGACATCATCCGCACCATCCGCCGTTTGGCGGAGGACCCGTCGCGGCCTCTCATCCTCACGGTGAAGAACAGCGATGGCATCGTCGAAGCGCTGCGTCAGGCGCGGAGGACCGGCAAACGGATCATCACCCTCGTCTCCGACGTTTCGCCCGATGCGCGCGACCACTTCGTGGGCATCGACAATCGCGCCGCCGGACAAACCGCCGCCTACCTGATCGGTGGCATGCTCGCAGGGCGGCAGGCAACGGTGGGTGTAGTGGTGGGCGACACAGCTTTCCGTTGCCACGAAGACCGCGAGATCGGTTTTCGAACGGGATTGCGCGCGCAGTTCCCGCTTCTCACCATTGCCCCCGAAGCACGCGGCGAAGACAGCGCCGACCTCACTCGCAGAGCCGTCGCGCACCTGCTGGACGAGCATCCGCAACTGGCGGCGATCTATAATGTCGGCGGTGGCAATCAGGGCTTGGCCGCAGCACTCGAAGCCGTGGGCCGCGCAGGCAATGTGGCTGTTGTCGGCCACGACGTCAACTTCGTCACCGCGCCCTTGCTGCGCGGGCACGTGCTGAACTATGTGATCGCCTCCGACCCGGCGCATCTGCTCACGACCGCACTGGGCATCGCCACGGCCCTTCCCGACACGGGCGACACCGCCCTTGTCGATTTCGGCATTTACAGCCGCTTCAACTTGCCCACATTTGCACAATGAGTTTAAAGATGCAAAATGCAACATTCTTGAATGAATGTGCGTCATAATACAACATGGCTCTTGCAACATTGTCGCATCACCCTGTATTGGCGCCCTTCGCGACAGCATCACGTCACCCTAGAAGGAGAGCCCGGCCATGGATGATCTGCAGTTCGGAACCCGGGACAAGCGCGGCAACTGGTCGCCGAAGGACCCCGCCGAGGTGGCCCCCATCTGGGAGATGCCGCCGAAGATCGGCAAGATCCTGCGCTGGTTGCCGCAATACGTGTTTCCTTACGACATCCTCTGGGTGCTGTCGGCACTGGCGTGGTGGAACTGGGTCTTGCCCGACGTGGACGTGATGAAGACGCTGGCCTGGGGCTGGATCCTCAAGCTCTTCATCGTCAACACCATCGCCGTCTTCGCCTTCTTCGGCATTTTCGAATGGCGGCTCTACATCAAGCGGGCACAGGCCACGCGTTTCAAATACAACGCCCGCTGGCCCTCCGAACATCCGAGCGACGCCTTCTGGTTCAAGAGCCAGAACACCGACAGCATTCTCCGCATCATCTTCCATGCATTGCCGATCTGGACCGCAATTGAGGTGGGCATGCTCTACGCTTTCGCCAACGGATGGGTGCCCTGGGTGAGCTTTGCCGAGCACCCGCTCTACCTCATCGCCCTGATGCTGGTGATGCCGATCATCCATGAGACGCACTTCTTCCTCATTCACCGTCTCATCCACACGCCGTTCCTCTACAAGCATGTGCATTCGGTGCATCACAACTCGGTCAATCCCTCACCCTTCTCCTCGCTCTCGATGCATCCGGTGGAGTTGCTGCTCTATCTCGGCATGGCGTTGTGGCACCTGGTCATTCCCTCCAACCCGATTCTCGCGCTGTACCAGTTGCACCGCGCCGCCTTTGGCGCCATTCCGGGCCACATCGGGTTCGACAAGATCGAGACAGGTGACAACAAGGGCATGGCGACCCACGCCTATATTCACTACCTCCACCACAAATATTTTGAGGTGAACTATGGCGACGGACTCGTACCCTTCGACAGGTGGTTCGGCACATTCCATGACGGTTCCAAGGACGGCGAGGCGCGCATGAACGCCCGCTTCCAGAAACGCAAGGCCAAGGCCAACAGCGACCAGAGCGCGGGGGTGTGACTGCAATGACACAATGGATTACAGCCTGTGCACTCGACAGCATTGAACAGGAGGGCGTGAAGCGTTTCGATCACGGCGGGAAGACCTACGCGGTCTACCGTTCGGCCTCTGACGAAGTCTTCTGCTCGGATGGCCTCTGCACCCATGAATCCGTCCATCTCGCGGATGGCCTGGTGATGGACTACGAAATCGAATGTCCCAAGCATTCCGGCGCCTTCGACATCCGCTCGGGTGAGGCCATGCGCCTGCCCGCCTGCAAGAATCTCAAGATGCATGAGGCGAAGGTGGAAGCAGGCATGGTGTTGCTGAGCATCGCCTAGACTGGTTCACACCAGCAACGGCCTGATCATTTCCACGCCGCGCGCCACAAGTGCGGGCCTGCCCCGCGCCTCGACATTCAACCGCAGGAGAGCTTCGGTGTTGGAGGGGCGCAGATTGAAGCGCCAGTCGCCGAAGTCTGCGCTCAGCCCGTCGGTGTCATCGCAGTGCGCCTGCCCGGCAACAGCGGCGCGTACGCGCGCAAGTGCCGCCGCGACATCTCCCACCACCACATTGATTTCGCCCGAGGACGGGAACGCCGCCCTGCGCTCCCGTACCAGACTGGCAAGCGGGCCGTGAGCGCTGATGATCTCGGCCATCACCAGCCACGGAATCATGCCGGAGTCGCAGGCATGGAAATCCCGGAAATAGTGATGCGCCGACATCTCGCCGCCATAGATGGCACACGTCTCTCGCATCGCTTGCTTGATGGTGACATGTCCCGTCCGGGACTGAACCGCGCGGCCACCGAGGCTCTTCACGATGTCCTGCGAGTTCCAGACCACTCGCGGATCATGCACGACGGCTGCACCGGGCTCTCGCGCCAGGAAATGTCCTGCCAGCAATCCCACGGCATACTCGCCGTTGATGAATGTGCCAGTGTGATCGAAAAAGAAGCAGCGGTCAAAATCACCGTCCCAGGCCACCCCGAAGTCCGCCTCGCACGCCCGCACGGCATCTGCGGTGTCGTGCCGGTTTTCGGGCAGAAGCGGATTGGGCACTCCACGGGGAAAACGCCCATCGGGTTCGTGGTTCATGCGCACGAAAGTGAGTGGTGCCCCCATCTCGCGGAGTTGTGCCGCAATCGCATCAAAGGTGGGACCTGCCGCACCATGGCCTGCATTGACGAGGATGCGGAGCGGCCTCAGGCGTTGCACGTCCATAAAGGAAAGCACCCGCTGAACGTAGGCGCTCCGCGCCTCGACGCCCCGGTTGAGCAAACGCCCAGCGCCGCGCGCCCACCCGCCGCCTACGGTCGCGGCCCGTTCCCGCATTGTGGCGAATACATCCGCGGGCAGCGGCGCAGAGCCTGCGCCCACGAATTTCACACCATTGTCGCTGAGCGGGTTATGCGAGGCCGTGATGCACATCCCTCCACCCGCTGCGAAATGGCTGGTAGCGCTGTAGACCTCCTCCGTGCCGCACAGCCCGAGGTCCGTCACCTCGCATCCTGCCTGTGTGAAAGCCTGCGCCGCCGCGGCAGCAAACCCGGCCGACGACGGCCGGTTGTCATGTCCCAGAACCACGCTCCGGGCCCCTGTCACATCGGCAAAGGCACCTGCAATGCGGGCGATCACCACATCATCAAGATCGGCGCCGATGCGGCCCCGCACGTCATAGCTCTTGAAACAGCGGCGAACCCTTGCCGCATCAGGGCCGGGCATAGACGTCTTCATGGCGCACGATGTCGTCTTCCGCGAGGTAACCGCCTGTCTGCACCTCGATCAACACCAGCGGAATCTTTCCGGGATTGTGCAGGCGGTGGATGGCACCGAGCGGCACATAGACACTCTCGTTCTCAGCCGCGAGCCGCGTCTCCCCACCAATGGTCACATGGGCCGTGCCTTCGACAACCACCCAATGCTCCGACCGGTGATGATGCGATTGCAGCGAAAGCGTTCCGGCCGGATTGACCACGATCCGCTTCACGTGGAAACGGGGACCTGCGACGAGCGTTTCATACCAGCCCCACGGGCGGTGCGTGCGCTGCATTTCCGTGGCCTGCCGGGCACCCCGGCTCTTCAGCGTTTGCACGGCAATCTTCACATCCTGCGCACAGTCCTTGCGGGCGACGAGAATGGCATCGGGCGTTGCAACGGCGATGATGTTGTCCAGACCTATTCCCACCAGTTCCTGTGTCTCGCTTGTGCCACGCAGCAGGCTGCCGCTACAGTTGATGGCCGTGGCCGCCCCGCACATCACGTTGCCATCTGCATCGGCATCGCTTTCGCGCCAGACCGAATGCCAATCCCCCAGATCCGACCATGCACCGCCATAGGGCATGACCATCAGGTTTCCGGCCCTCTCCATGATGGCGTAATCGATGGAGATGTCATCAAGCCCGGACCATGGTTCAGCGGCAAGGCGCGTGAAGCCGAGATCGGGCCTTGCCTCGTCAACCGCGCGCGTCACCAGCGCGAGCGTCTCCGGTGCAAGCCGTTCGAAAGCCGCGATCAGCGTGGAGACGGTGAACAGGAAGATGCCGGCGTTCCACAGCGTATGACCTGAGGCAATCAACTCCTCCGCATAGGCGCGGGGAGGCTTCTCAATGAATCGCGCCAAGGGCAGCGGCGCGGGAGGTCCCGCACCCGGGCGTTCCGCCAACTGCAGATAGCCATAGCCCGTTTCCGCCCGCGTGGGCCGGATGCCGAACGTGATGATATGGCCCCGCTGCGCCTGCGGCACGGCGGCCCTCACCGCCTCGCGGAAATCCTGCGGCTGCTCCACCACATGATCGGACGGCGCAACAATCATGAGTGTCTGCGGATCGATCCTCGCCTGATGCAGTGCCGCCGCGAGAATGGCGGCAGCGGTGTTCCGGGCCTCGGGCTCGATGAGAATGGCTGTGGGCGCGACCTGCACGGCGGTCAGTTGCTCCGTCACGATGAAGCGGAAATCTTCAGCCGTGACGATGAGCGGAGCGGCGAAACCTTGCCCGCTCAGCCGCCGCGCTGACGCCTGGAACAGGCTCTCGTCACCCACCAAGTCAGCGAATTGCTTGGGGTAGGATTTGCGCGAAACAGGCCAGAGCCGCGTGCCGGACCCACCGCACAGGAGAACAGGGCATATGGAAACAGGCATCGAATGCAGCCAAAGTGAGGGCACTCGGCAAACTCTAGTTGAGAAATTGCAAACGAAGCAACCGGATTCTGGTAATACTTCCTAGTCTTCGCCCTTTGTATCAGTACCATTCACGCCGCTCCGAAGGCGCATCTCACTCGGGTTTAATCCGAAATGGGCCCGGAACATGCGGCTGAAATGCGTCTGGCTTTCATAGCCGAAGGCCACCGCAATCTGCATGACGGATTGCTCCGTGTGCTCCACAAACAATCGCGCCTTCTCCAGCCTGATCTTCTGGATCGCCTTGCTGGGTCCGTAGCCAAGTTCCTGGTTGAACAGTCGCTCCAATTGCCGGCTGGACACGCCGACGCGCGATGCGATGCCCTCCACGTCGCCCTTCTGGTGAGCCAGTTCCTCCATCAGCAGCAGGGCCAGCTTGACGCGGTTGTCCCTCACCGCAGGCAGGTTGAGCGGCAGCCGCGCCTGGATGTCATCGCCATCGCGGTAGCGCTCGATCTGCAAAATCTCCATGGCGTTCTTCGCCGCCGGAAGGCCCACGTGCTTTTTCACGATCCAAGCCGCAAGGTCGGCAACCGCTGTGCCGCCCGCACATGTGGTCACCTTTCCGTCTTCCAGAAACAGGCGATGCGAAACGAGGGAGATGTCAGGGAAGGCCTGCTCGAATTCCTCGCGGTGAAGCCAGCTCACACACGCCGTCTTGCCGCGCAACAGCCCCGCCTCCGCCAGCACGAAACTCCCCGTGCACAGGCCAACAACGGGCGTTCCTTTCTCGCCGTTCGCCTTGAGGAACGACATCAATGCAGGATTGAGTTGCTGCTCGATGTTGAGCCGCCCGCCGACGACGACAAGATAGTCGTAGGTCTTCCGGTCCGTCAGACGCGCCGTGGGCGCCACGGGCACACCCGAACTGGATTGGATGAGCTGAGCCGTGTCGCTCACCACATCCCAATCCACATACTTGCGCCCCGAATGATCCCGCTCGTCGCTGGCAAGGCGCAGCGTGTCGACAAACAGGGCGAAGGCACTGAGCGTGAAATTCCGCGTCAGCATGATGCCGACCCGCAAGGGCCCGCCGCGGGTTGGCTCGGCGACGGTCATCACGCGTTTCCCGATGCGATGCTGGCGGCCTTCTTCAGCGCCGCCCGCAATCCCGCCGCAACAGCTGCGTTGAAGCCATTGTCGATCATGGCCTGCAACGCCGCCGCGGTGGTGCCACGATAATCGATCATCTCCTTCACGATGGCGCCCGTCTCCGCGTCCGCTCCCTTGAAAAGCTGGCTCGCACCACAGACGACGCCTTTTGCCGCCCGCGCCGCGAAGGCCCGTGGGATACCTTGCGCCACGGCCTCTGCAATCATGGCCTCCGCCAGAAGCGCCGGAAATGCAGCGCCCGAGCCCGAAAGACCGACACAGAAATCGATGTGACCTTCCGCCGGCACCTCGACGGCGTCCCCGCTCGCGGCGAGGAAGGCCTGCGCCTGCGCCTTGTCGACAGCTGTCACGGCGGGTGTTGCAAACCACGGCGTGAAGGACTGGCCGATGGCAGCGGCGGCATTGGGCATGGAGCGGATGATGCGGCTGGCCTGCGTGCGCGCGGCAATCGCATCACAACTTACGCCCGCCATCACGGAAAGCACCAGCTTGCCCGAAAGGTCGAGATGCACGTCGCGGAACTGCGCCGGCCCCACCGACAACACCACGATATCGGCGAGCCGCGCCAACTCCGCGTTGTCCTGCGTCCAGGTGAGGGGAACATCCGCAAGGCTGCCCTTGTTGCCGGACCGGGATGACACGATGAGTTGGCCGGGAGCGATGGCGTTGCGTGCCAGGGCGGCGGCAATCATTGCGCTGCCCAGCCAGCCATTGCCGCCCACCACGCCGATCCGCGCCGTTCCTGTCATGACCGTTCATCCTTCGCTGCGCGCGCCTGCTCAACCGGAGTGGGAGATGCCGCAATCGCTGCACCAAGAATGCACCTGTTGGCCACGCCGTGCAACGCTGCCTGCGCTTGGCGCCGTGCAGAAATCTTGCAAAATACTGCGATTCACGGTTCAAGGAAGCGACTGGAAAAATGCCCATGACCACGCACGTCTCAGCCGAAGAATTGACCAACGCCCTCGATGATGTGCTGGCCGCACCCCGCACGGATGCACCCATTGCCATGGTCTGCACGCGGCCCGCAAAGAACCAGCGCCACTTTCCCGCTCAGCTGACATTGTCCCGCGAGACCGGCGTCGAAGGCGATCTGGAGATGAGCCAGCCATGGCTGAAGTTGGACGACGGCAGCCCCGATCCCCGCATTCAGGTTTCAATCCTGCCGCTGCGGGTGCTGAACCTCGTGTGGCGTAACCGCGGCACGGTTGCCCATCCAGGCGATACGATTGTGGCCGATCTCAATACCACGGAAGAAAGCCTGCCGGCCGGCAGTCTGATCCGCGTCGGCTCGGCCGTGCTGCGCGTGTCGGACATCTGGAATCGCGGCTGTGCCAAGTGGCGCGGGCGCTACGGCAACGACGCCTATGCCTGGACCTCCGCGCAGGACCACAAGATCTACCGCCTGCGCGGCATCCTGTGTTCCATCGAACAGGATGGCACGGTCAAGCCTGGAGACCTGATCGTGAAGGCGTGAAAGGCCGGACCTTCTCAGGAGTGCCTTTCAGGACGGCAAACTGAGCTTCGCCATGCGGCCACCGTCGATGGTCCAGACCTGCCCCGCAACAAAGGCGGCTTCATCGGAAGCGAGCCATGCGGTGAGCGCGGCCACTTCTTCCGGCTTGCCCGTTCGTCCCACTGGATGAATCTTGCCAATGTTGGCACGAAAGGCCACGGGGTCCGGAGTGGCATCGACAAATGCCTCGTTGAGGTCGGTGTCGATCCATCCCGGTGCAACGGCATTGCAGCGAATGCCTTCGGCCCCATGATCCACGGCGATGGCGCGCGTCAGACCGTGCAGTCCGGCCTTTGATGCACAATAGGCCGCGTGATGCGGGTTGGACCCCAGGCCCTCGATGGAACCGATGTTCACGATGGCCCCCCTGCTGGCGCGCAAATGCGGCAGCGCGGCCTTGATCAGCATGAACGGCGTTACAAGATTCACCGCAAGCGTCCGCTCGAAGTCGGCAAGGGGCATGTCTTCCGCACGTGCCTCCTGCATGACGCCAGCATTGTTGACGAGGACATCCAGACGGCCCGCCCGCTTCACCACTTCGGCAATGACTGCAGGCGCTGACTGAGGCGCGGCGAAGTCCGCTTCGATCCACTCTCCATCGGTGTCCGAGCCCCTCTGCGCCGTGATGACACGCGCACCTTCCTCACGGAAACGCCGTGCAATGGCCCGGCCAATGCCGCTCCGGCCACCCGTGACCAGCGCCACCTTGCCGCTGAAACGCGTCACCACACGGCCTTTCCGCCGTTCACCTCCACCAGCGAGCCGCACATGTATCGGGCGTCATCCGATGCGAGAAACAGCACGACATCCGCAATGTCCTTTGGCTCGGCAATGCGGCCCAAGGGAACGGTCTTGTTGAGTTCTGCGATGGCAGTGTCGGGATTGAAGCCGCGCTTTGCAAAACCGGTGCGCAGCATCGGGGTGTTCACCTCGTTGGGGCAGACAGCATTGATGCGGATATTCTGATGAGCATGGTCGCGTCCCATGCATTGGGTCAGTGAGGCGATCGCGGCCTTCGTCATGCAGTAGACCGCATGGTTCGGGCCAGGGCGAAGGCCCCAGCAGGACGACGTATTGACGATGGCGCCGCCACCTTGCGCCGCCATGATCGGAATGGCCGCCCGCGAAATGCGGAAAGGCGCTTCGACATTGACGCCGACAGACAAATTCCAGTCCGCATCACTGGTGGTTGTGACGTCGCCCCGCGTGATGACGCCGGCATTGTTGATGACAATGTCGAGCCGCCCCAACTTCTCCGCAGCCGCAGCAGATAACTTGTCGGCGTACGCAGACTCGAGCAGATTGCCGGGCAAATGGGCTTCGGCATCAATGCCGGTCACATCCCGGTCAGCGACAGCAACCCTCGCTCCCTCGGCACGCAACTGGCGCACGATGACCGCACCGATGCCGCCTGCGGCACCCGTCACCAGCGCCGCCTTGCCTTCAAACCGTTTCATATCGTGCCTACAATGGCCGGAGCGGCAATTGCCGCGTTGAGAGATCAGTCTGTTCCCACCGCCGAAGACAGCGCCGCGGTGATCTGGCGGAGCGAGATCTGGCCCATGGGTTGGCCTTTGTCGCCGGTGACGATGGCGGTGTCGAAAGCGGAAGCCGTGAGATCCTTGGCGGCGATTTCCAGCGTGGTGCCGGCCTTCACCTCCGGCAGGGCTCGCTTCTCGGATGGCGAGACAGGCTCCATCACGGCCTCGACCTTGAGGAAGCGGCCGCGGTTCACGTCCTTGACGAAGCGCTGGATGTAGTCGTCGGCGGGGCGCAGCAGGATGTCCTGGCTGTCGCCTTGCTGGACGATGAGGCCGTCGCGCAGGATGACGATCTTGTCGCCAAGGCGCAGCGCCTCGTCGAGGTCGTGGGTAATGAAGACAATGGTCTTCTTCAGTTCCTTCTGCAGGTCGAGCAGCATGGTCTGCATGTCGGTGCGGATCAGCGGATCGAGTGCCGAATAGGCCTCGTCCATGAGCAGGATGGAGGCATCGTTGGAAAGCGCCCGGGCCAGCCCCACGCGCTGCTGCATGCCGCCCGAAAGCTCGTCCGGGTAGCGAGTCTCGAAGCCCTGGAGACCGACGCGCTCGATCCAGCGCATGCCCGTGTCGCGGGCCTTGCCCTTGTCCACGCCACGCACTTCCAGCCCGAAGGTGACATTGTCGATGACGGTGCGGTGCGGCAGGAGGCCGAAGCGCTGGAACACCATGGCGGTGTTGTTGCGGCGGAACTCGCGCAGGTCCAGTTCCGACATGGCCAGCACGTCCTTGCCATCGATGAGGATGGAACCGGAGGTGGGTTCGATCAGCCGGTTGATGTGGCGGATGAGGGTGGACTTGCCCGAGCCGGAAAGCCCCATCACCACCTGGATCCTGCCCGCCGGCATGGAAATGTTGATGTTGTTGAGGCCGAGGATGTGGCCATGCGCCTTGGCCAGTTCCGCCTTGGACATGCCGCCCTTGACCGCCTCCACGAACTTCTGCGGATGGCTGCCGAAGATCTTGTAAAGATCGCGGATCTCGATTGACGAGTCGCTCTTAGTCATGCGCCCTGCCCCGGTGCTTCTGCAGCCGGTGGCCGTAGGCCTGGCTGATGCGGTCGAAGATGATGGCGATGCCGACGATGGCAAAGCCGTTGAAGATGCCTTGCGTGAAGTACTGGTTGGCAATGGCCTGCAGCACGTTGAGGCCAAGGCCCTGCACGCCGATCATGGAGGCGATCACCACCATGCCCAGCGCCATCATGATGGTCTGGTTGATGCCGGCCATGATGGTCGGCATGGCCAGCGGCATCTGCACCTTCCACAGCTTCTGCGAGCGCGAGCAGCCATAGGCATCGGCTGCCTCCAGCACTTCCTTGTCGACAAGCCTGATGCCAAGGTCGGTGAGGCGGATGATGGGCGGGATGGCATAGATGACGACGGCGATGAAGCCAGGCACCCGGCCGATGCCGAGCAGCATGACCACGGGAATGAGGTAGACGAAGGGCGGCATCGTCTGCATGACGTCGAGCACCGTCTGCATGGCGGCTCCCACCCGCTTGTAGCGGTTCATGAGGATGCCCAGGGGAATGCCGATGGCGATCGAGAAGAGGGTGGCGGTGAGGACGAGCGAGATGGTCTTCATGGCGTCGGGCCACAGGCCCATGAGGCCGATGGCCAGCAGCATGAGGATCACCGCCACCACCACCTTGACGCTGCGCGCCGCAAACCAGGCGATGGCCGCCAGCACCAGCACCACCAGCGGCCAAGGCGCAGCGGAGATCGCGCGCTCGAAGAAGATCAGCACCTGCTGGAGGGGATAGAAGAAGTTCTCGATCGACTGGCCGTAGTTGCGCGTCAACGTCTTCAGCGACCCGTCAATGGCCCGCTTCACCGACAGCAAAATATCCGGGTCAATCTGCGGAAACTTGAAAAGCCAGTCCATGTCACGTTGCCCTTGCGCGCGGTTGGATCACCCCGGCGCCCAAAGCCGGCGGCGGGAGGTTGGCACGATGGCGGATATCACGCGCAATGCAAGCCCCGGCGGGGAGGGAAGCGAGCGCTTAACGTCACACCGGCCCGTACAAAACGGAGGCTCCGAATTGCTTCGAAGCCCCCGCCTTGAACCTGTGCTGCTTACTGAGCGGCAGCCTTGACCTTTTCGGCGACGTCAGCCGGGACCCACTTGGTCCAGACGTCCGGCATGTTCTTGATGAACCACTTGGCGCCATCGGCACCGTTGGCCTGGTTGTCCGTCATCCACAGCATGACGGCGGAGACTTCGGCCTGGGTCCAGCTGCGCTTGGCGATGTAGGCTGCAGCATCGGGGCCGAGCTTTTCAACAGCACCCTTGCTGCCGAGCGTCACCATCTCGTCCTGCTTCCAGTAGTTCGGCTTCGGATCCGGGCAATCCTGCTTGGTGGTGCAGCGTGCCCACTCGGCGTCATCACGCGCCGGGCCTTCGAGGCGCACCATCTTGTACTTGGCGAGCAGCGAGGTCGGCGACCAGTACTGGGCGATCATGCCCTGCTTCTGCTCGTAGGCCTTGGAGATCACGCCATCCAGCGCCGCGGCAGAACCGGTGGGCACCATGACGAAGTTGGGGTTGTTGAGAGCCTTGAAAAGCTGTGCGGTGACGACCGTGTCGCCCCAGCCCTGCGGACCCTGGATCACGGCACCCTTCGACGGGTCTTCCGCCGACGGGAACAGTTCCGGATGCTTCATGGCTTCCTCGACCGACTTGATCTCGGGGTGGGCGTCAGCCACGTACTGCGGAATGTACCAGCCGGAAATGAGACCGTCGCTGATCGCCGTGCCGATCTGGCTGATGCGGCCTTCTTCGGTGCCCTTGGCATAGACTTCACCCAGCAGGCTGGGCGTTGCTTCCGAAGCGAGATCCGGCTGGCCCTTTTCGATCATGGCGGTGATGGTCGGCACCGTGTCACCGGCAACCGTCGTGGCATTGCAGCCATAACCGGCGCTCAGGATGAGCTGGTCGACGTTGGCCATGGCCTCGGCAGACTGCCAGCTGAACACCGACAGCGAAATGTCACCGCAAGCCGCATAGGCCGACGTGCCGCTCATCAGCGCGGCAACGGTGACAGCTGAAAACAGGAAATTCTTCACGTGATCTTCTCCCTTGATGCGTGGCTCTTGAAATCACCGGTTCCGGGCCCACGCGGCTCGGAGAAAGACCGGCCGGCAAAAGGACCCCGCGCAGCTTGGAAACTGCACCTGCGACCCCTTTCCGCGCATTTTGCCGGGGGAAACAAGCACGGCACATTTTCTCCGTCAAGCGAAATGTCTTCTTAATGTATAATGAGTCACAGCGTGGATGGAACTTCGCTCATCACTTGACTAAAACTCATCCTTGCCTTTAATTTGGCAGTCGAAGTTGATATCCGGTCGGGGATGCGCGCACAAAAATCACCTCGATCCGCCTTGACTCGCGCGTTGTAATACATATTGTATACGCAATCTGCAGGCCACGGATACAAGTGGGCCGCTGAAGGGAGCCCGCCTATGGACACTGTTCCAGTCGGCAAGAAATCCGTTTGCATCGACGACCTGCGCCGCAGGATCCTGACGCATGAGCTGGATCCCGGCTCCTATCTCGATGAAGTTGAAATCGGCGAAACCTACGGCATCTCAAGGCCGCCGGTGCGCGAAGTCCTGCGCCAGCTTGCCGGTGAAGGCTATGTGGTGCTGCACGAAAACCGCGGTGCCCAGGTGGCCCCGATGAGCCACAAGACACTGCGCAATTTCTTCATCGCCGCCCCGATGATCTATGCCGCCGTGGCCCGCCTCGCCGCGCACCACGCAAGTGCGCCGCAGATCGAACGGCTGAAGCAGATCCAGCGCAACTTCCGAGTGGCGATCCGCAATGAGGATGTCACCCAGCGCGCCCTTCTCAACGAGCGCTTCCATGCCGCCATGGGCGACATGGCCGACAATGAATACCTGATGCCGAGCCTGCGCCGCCTCCTCATCGACCACACCCGCATCGGCATGACCTTCTACAGTCCGCGCCAGACCAACCTCGCACGCCAGCAGGCCCTGGCCGCAGACCAGCACGACCAGTTCATCGAACTGATTGCTGCCGGCGACGCGGATGCAGCGGCGGCATTGGCCGTGTCGCACTGGGAATTGTCCCGCGAGCAGATCGAGAATTTCGTGACGCCGGACAGCATCGACGTACCGCTCGGGAAACCTCCGAGCGGCAAGAAATGGGAAAGAGCATGAAGTTCGAAGGCATATACACGCCCGTCATCACGCCACACCTGGCGGATGGCTCCATTGACCGTGACGGCTTTTGCGCAGCGATCGAGTATCTGGTCGCCGCCGGAGTCCACGGCATCATCAACGGCGGTTCCACCGGCGAATACTACGCCCAGACGATGGACGAGCGCATCGAGTTGGCGAAACTCGCCCGTCAGGTGATCGGGAAGCGCACGGCGCTCATCATCGGCACGGGCGCGATCCGTCTGCCCGACTCCCTCATCATGGCGGAAACGGCGGCAAAGATTGGCGCGGATGCCATTCTCGTGGGCTCGCCGCCCTATTCCGTGCCGACCGAGCAGGAAAACGCACTGAACGCCCTCGCCATCGACCGCGCCGCGGACCTGCCGATCATGCTCTACAACTATCCCGGTCGCATGGGCATCAACATGGGCGAGGAATTCCTCGACCGCGTGGGCCGTAGCCGCAATTTCTGCGCCATCAAGGAAAGTTCGGGCGACATCAACCGCGTCCATTTGCTGGCCCGCGACTATCCCCACATCCAGATGTCCTGCGGCATGGATGACCAGGCGCTCGAATTCTTCGCCTGGGGTGCGCGCAGCTGGGTCTGC